>DUQK01000037.1 GCA_012837835.1 Christensenellaceae bacterium
ACCAATACTTAAAAAATATAATGAAAAACGAAGGCGCTTTCCCTCCTCCCCATGGGGAGGAGGGGACTAACAGAATGTACTTATTGTTCGGAGATAAAAGTGTTGCACTTTGAGTTGCAATTTGCGAAAAAACAAATTATTTTCAATAAAGCTTGACAATCTGAAAAAAATAGAATATTATCTAGTTACTGAAACGTTTAAGTAATAATTAGGAGGGCTTCCGTGAAGCGTGTAAGCATTAAGGATGTAGCAAAGAAAGCCGGTGTGTCAGCCAGTACTGTAAGTTATGTGCTGAACCGAACTCCTACGGAAACAATAAGCCCCGAAACCACTAAGCGGGTTATGGATGCTGTGGAAAAACTCGGTTATGTGCCAAATTTAAATGCTCGTAGCCTTGCAAGTAAGTATAGCAATCTCATTGGTGTACTCATTCCTCAAACGGAACCCGGCAAAGAATTTATGTTTTCTAACCCTTTTTATGGGGAATTGCTTTCTGCAATAGAATACACAGCGCGTCAAAATGGATATCACTTACTGCTTTCAGGTACACAGGAAGATCAGAGCTATATGGGTATTGCTCAAAACCGCGATCTTGACGGTATTATAATAGTTGGTACCTATCCGGGAGAAAATTTATACCAACTTAAACGCTTGGGGGTTCCCATTGTGCTGGTCGATAGCTATGTAAAAGATAAGGATTTTTATACCGTTGGAATAGATGATAGGAAAGGTGCAAGGCTTGCAACCGATTATCTTATTAAAAAGGGTCATAAGAAAATCGCGTTTATAAGCGGCTCCATAAGAGAAAATGGTGTAAACATTAAACGCTGGGAAGGATATTGTGATGCCATGAAAGAAGCGGGGCTTTCCATTAATGAAGATGCCATATATTCTGGCAATGTTGATTATAATTACGGTTTAATTGCTGCCAAGCAGTATATAGATAGAGGCAAAAATCAGACGGCTGCTTTTATAACTGCTGATGTGATAAGTATAGGCGTACTTAAGGGGCTTATACAACATGGCGTTAATGTGCCTGAGGATTTTTCTATTGTAAGCTTCGACGGTGTTTATCTGGCGCGTATGTCATACCCGTCTTTAACTACAGTCAGTCAAGACATTGCAGGGAAAGGTAAGCGGGCAGTGCAGCTTATATTAGATGCTACTGGCAATAAAGAAAAAAGCTATACTGATTGTGTTCTTCCGTTGCGCCTTGTGGAGAGGGACTCCGTGAGAGAATTGAGGTGTGAATAGTGCTGAAGCATTTACCTGAAGGGCTTGTTCCTTTTGAAGACTGCGGTTTCGCAAGATATCCTGCAAGACCGCTTGAAAAAGAAGCTGTGGTAATCGCTTGCCGAACCGATGAGGAAGATGGACAGCCTGAACTATTATTGTATGTGAACGATAAAGCGGTAAAATCTCCTGCTCCTGAGAGCAATGACGGTGAATATTGGCGTTTTCATATCGGTGAATTTAATTGGGGCGATAAAATTGAATATCAGCTTCGTACAAAAAAAGAAAGCAGCAGAATATTCCGTTTTGAAATTGAGAAGGAGATAAAACTGCATTCTCCTATAAATCTTATAAAACTAGATGAAGCAATATATTGCCTCTTATATGAACATTTTCACATCATCATAAAGGCGGGAGAAGTATTAGAAGTATCTTGTATTCAAGATTCACCGCCTTCAGGTGAAAAAGTCAGTTGTGCAGAAATAGGATTGCCAGAGGGCTATAGGCTTTATTTATCAGATGCTAAAAAATGCTTTTCACTTAAACGTTTAAGTGAAGGTGGTACTCTCCAAGAAATTCTGACGCTTGATTATTTTATGCTTAGAATAACTTCTGATGGCAGTATTAGACAGTTAAAGCAATGTGGAAAGCTGGATACGCACCATGTATGGGGAACCGGTGAAAGATTCCATTCTGTTGATTTAAGGCAAAGCTATAGCTCTGGAAGAGTGGTGGAAAAATTTACCCAACAGGAAGACCATGCATATTTACCCATTCCTTTCTTTATTACTGAAAAGAATATAGGTTGTTTTAGAAATAGCAACATATCTGCTGCCATAGATTTTAGAGAAGGTTTAATAATAGACCAACGAACTAAGGGGCATCAGTTAACGCATGATGTTTGGCTTTTTGGTTCACCTAAAAATATTTTAAGCCAATTCATAACATATACGGGGAAACCTGTACTGCCACCTGATTGGGCATTTGGTGTATGGATAAGCGGCAACGGATGGAATTGTGATGCAGAGGTGTATGTGCAGCTTGAAATGCTTAAAAGGTTTAATTATCCTGCAGACGTAATGGTGCTTGAAGCATGGAGCGATGAACAGACTTTTTATCTATGGAATGATAAACATCATTGGAAAGATCCTGCTGCGTTAGTTCGTTTTATAAAGACCGAAGGTTTACATTTGGTTTTATGGCAGATTCCAATAATAAAATATGAGTGGAATGAAACGCCTTGCGAACAACTTATTTCAGATGAGAAAGAAGCTATTGAAAATGGCTACTGTATCTTAAATGAGGACGGCACACCGTATCGTATAACAGAAAAATGGTTTCATAACAGCTTGCTGCTTGATTTTACCAACCCAAAGGCTGTTCAGTGGTGGTTTGATAAACGAAAATATCTCTTGGATATGGGTGTTGAAGGCTTTAAAACGGATGGCGGCGAGTTTTTGTTTGATGAAACTGCAAAGCTGCATAATGGTTTAGATGGTCTTGAGGCGCATAATCTATATCCCGGTCAATACATCGGCGCCTATAATAAGTTTTTGAAAGAGAATGGTATAAACGGCGTTACTTTTAGCCGAGCTGACTATATAGGCGCACAGACAAGGCCTATACACTGGGCAGGAGACCAGCTTAGCAAATGGAGCGAACTTAAGGCGCAGCTAAATGCGGGTATAAGCGCGGGGCTTAGCGGTATTCTTTTTTGGGGCTTTGATATCGGTGGTTTTGCAGGGGAATTGCCTGGAGCTGAATTGTATCTTCGCGCTACAGCGTTTGCTTGTTTTTGTCCTATAATGCAATGGCATGCAGAACCAAGAAGCGGGCAGTTTTATTCTACGAATGAAGATGGCTTTAACAACGACCGTAGTCCATGGAATATTGCAGAAAAGCTGAACGATATCCGTGTTTTAGAAGTAAGCGTGAAGTTTGCTAGGCTTAGGAAGCAAATTCAACCATATTTAACAAGTGAAGCGGAGTACTGTGTCAATGTAGGTAGACCTCTCATGGCACATCTATGTATAGATTATCCGGAGGATATAAACGCCTGTACCTGTGATGACCAATACATGCTGGGTAGGGAGCTTATGGTTTGCCCTATAGTTGAGGAAGGGCAGGATAAACGCAGAGTATGGATTCCTAAAGGAACGTGGAAACATTATTTTACGGGTGAATTATATAAAGGCGGAACATATAAAACATTCACATGTCCGCTTGATGAAGCAATAGTGTTGCAACTGCTGTAAGTATAGGTGATTAATTAGCGAGTTAGTATTTAGTATACAAACACCACGTGCAAGAAGTAGGAGTGCAAAAACATATAATTAGGGGGAAACATATTGTATATTCCAAATAGCAATGAAAAGAGAAAGGCGATAACAATATTTCTTTTGCCTTCAATTATCGGCGTTATAGGCTTTTGCCTATTGCCTATATTAGCTTCCGCCGTGTTTAGCCTAATGGATTATGACTTGCTTATGCCTATGAACACCATGAAATTTGTCGGGCTAGAAAACTATACTCGTATTTTAAATGGTAAAGAACTTCCCGCAGTCATTAAACACACCTTTACTTATCTTGTACTGTATCTACCCATGATACTTTTAACTTCTGTCGGGGAAGCGCTTATATTAAATAAATCTTTCAAAGGACGTGGTGTTTTTAAGACAATATGCTATACACCTGTCATTACTTCTTGGGTTGCAGCAGCTGTTGTATGGCAATGGGTACTCAACGGAAAATACGGTTTATTAAATCAAATGTTGTCTGTAATAGGTATTACAGGTCCCGCGTGGTTAAATAGCAAGCAGTGGGCTATGCCGGGAATTGTAATTGCTGCTATATGGAAGGATACCGGTTATTATGCTCTAATGGTTTTAGCTGCGCTTAAATCCATTGATAAAACCTGTTATGAGGCGGCTGAAATAGATGGGGCAAGCGGATTTAAAAAATTGACTGCTATAACTTTACCACTTATTTCGCCAACATTGTTTTTGCTCATAGTAATAAATATTATTTACGGATTGCAGGTTTTTGATTCGGTACTAATTATGACAAACGGTGGACCTGGCGGCGCAACAACTGTTTTTCTTGAAAGAATATATAAGTACGCTTTTAAGCAATATAAAATGGGTATTGCGAGCGCTTATTCGTGGATTTTATTTGCTCTAATTCTTATTTTCACCGCTATTCAGTTTAAACTCCAGAGAAAATGGGTGAATTATGATGTATAATAAGGCGTCAGCTAGACAACTATTTCAGAAGCTTTTGTTTTATATTATGTTGCTTATATTTACGCTTGTTACCATTCTTCCTTTCCTGTGGATGATTTCATCTTCCTTTAAGGGGCAGGAGGCTATTCGTACTATTCCTATTAGATGGATTCCGGAGCATCCCACTTTGAAAGGTTATGAGCGTGTTTTCAATATGCAGGGTTTTTCCTTTATCAGATCAAGCTTAAATAGCCTTGTACTGGCTATTGCCTGTACTTTTGTTGCGGTTACTTCGGCAACTATGGCGGCATTTGTGTTTGCTAAATTACCCTTTAAGGGCAGCGGAAAGCTTTTTGGCATATATCTTGCCACGATGATGATTCCCGGAACTGTTACCATGGTGCCAAACTATATCATTTTGCGAGTACTGGGGCTGCTTGATACCTATACTGGGCTTATACTGCCCTCTCTTGCTAATGCCTTTGGTGTTTTTCTTATGAGGCAGAGTATGATGAGCGTAAATAATGCCTATATGGAATCCGCATATATTGATGGCGCTTCCCTTTATCAGATATTTTTTAGA
Source organism: Christensenellaceae bacterium (assembly GCA_012837835.1). Classification (GTDB taxonomy): domain Bacteria; phylum Bacillota; class Clostridia; order Christensenellales; family Aristaeellaceae; genus DTU024. Next base: position 5,038 of record DUQK01000037.1, read on the forward strand.
ATTATGCTGCCTATGGTAACCCCAACGCTTTCTACAATGATTTTGCTCTCGTTTATGGGCAGCTGGAATAGTTATTTATGGCCGTTAATTGTGCTGACCTCAACCAATAAGCAAACATTACAAGTTGTGCTTGGTAATATGAACGGTATGTATAAAAATAATGAGCATGTTTTAATGGCAGGTGCTGTGCTTACTATTCTACCTATATTGTTTGTATATCTTGTATCTCAAAAATATGTAGACCAAGGTATCAGTATAGGTGGAATCAAATAGTGTATGTAAACGCTGCGCGCGCGTTTGCAAATATATTTAAAGAAAAGGAGGTTTTCCCATGAAGAAAACCATTGCACTGTTACTGGTGTTGTTGATGGTACTTATACAGGGTTTGCCTGTGTTGGCTGAACCTGTTACCATCACCTATGCCCATTTCTCTGGCTCCGGTGCGCAGGAAGAAACTCTTAAAAAGATGATTGAAGTATTTGAAGAAAAGAACCCAGATATCAAGGTTGACCTGCAAATTACCGGATTTCAAGACTATTTCATTAAACTTGCAACCACTGTTGGTGGCGGCAATGCACCAGACATATTCGAAATGAATATGGAGAACTACCTTTCGTACATGCTCCGAGATGCCTGTGCCGATTTAACCGGTTTAGTAAATACGGAAAACTATTCTGCCGGGACTTTAGAAGCAGTAAGCTCCGATGGAAAACTCTACGCAGTACCTATGAGCTTTTCCACCTGTATTCTAATCTATAATAAGGCGCTGTTTGATGAGGCGGGCATTGCCTATCCCAATGACGAGTGGACATGGGCGGACATTCAAACTGCAGCCGAAGCCATAAAGGCATTAGGCGATGATATCTGGGGCGTATTTCAGCCCATTACCTATAATGAGTTCTATAAGTCAGTAAAGGGTAATGGTGGAAGTCTACTCAATGAGGATTACACCGCCTTTACTGCAAATAGCCCGGAAAACATTGCGGTGCTTGAAGCCATGTTAAAGCGCGTGCGTGGCGAAAATCATGTACAGCCTACTGCAGAAGAAATGGCTGGCAGGGGAGACTGGGATATGTTTACCGAGGGCAAACTGGGCATGATTATTACCGGTATATGGGCTTTCCCCACATTTACCGAAAAATGCGATTTTGATTGGGATATCGTAGTGGAACCGGGATATGACAAAAAGAGTACTTTCTTCTTTGCAAATGTAAACTGCGTATCTCCTTCAAGCGAAAAGAAAGAAGCGGCAGCAAAATTTGCCGATGCAATGGGTTCTGACCCCGATATAGTACAGCTAAGATTAGATGCAAGCTGGGAGTTACCAACAATTGCAGACCAAAGTAAGCTTACACAGTACCTTGAAGTAACACCGCCCACAAATCGCTCTGCGGTATTTGACAGCATGGATTATGCTGCCGCGCCTCCTGCGCTTAAGGAAGCGGGAGCTGCAAGTGAAATCATAAACGATGTACTAAGCACGCTGGAAATGAATGATGTTTCAGCTGAGGAAGCTCTGAATGATATTCAAGAACAGCTTGAAGAAGCGGGTTTACTGTAGTTATTGTATTAATAATCACTTAAAAGGGGAGGTTTTGCCTCCCCTCAGGTTCTTTTGTGTATATTATGGCAGATGATTGGTGGGGTGAATACCGTTTTTATGTTTTTGACAGTTTTAGTTCTTTATTCTTTGAGGGTAATATAGTTAGTTTTTATTATAATCTGATGGTAGGTTAATGCTAGCTAAACTTGCTATTACGGAAATATCCTCATTTTCTTGGTTCGGAACTCTATTGGCGAGCAATGGAAGTACTTTCCAAACACATGCGTAAAATGCTTTGCGGAAGGGAAACCCACTGCCTGAGCAATCTCCCACACCTTTAGATGGCTGGTAGAAAGCATCCTTGCGGCATTTTCCATGCGGATTCGCAGGAGGGTTTGGGAATAGGTAGAACCCATTTCCCGATGAAAAACAGTGCTCAGGTAGGCTGCGGTAACGCCTAATTCTTCAGCTACAGAGGTCAGGCTAATTGGCTCAGTATAGTGGGCTAGAATAAAATCTTGTGCTTTTTGTGCTAGACCATTTGCTGCGGACTCTTTTACAAAATTGTGAGATTTGTGGTCGTTATGGTTCGTTCCAACTTGAGTTGCCATTAGGGATAAAGCTGCGGAAAGATCTTCCTCGTTGATCGGTTTCAGCAGGTAATCTGAAATATTCAGCCGAACAGCAGTCCGAGCATAGTCGAATTCATCGTAGCCGGAAATAATTAGAATGGGCAGATTTTCTTCCCTTTCCCGTAGAATCCGCGCCATTTCTAATCCGTTCATAACTGGCATACGTATATCAGTTACAATACCATCAAAGGATTCCTTTTGCAGTTTTTCCAAAGCCTCCTCTCCGTCGCAGGCTACAGCGGTAGCTTCCCACTCCGCGCAGAAATTGGTTAAATTTGCGGAAAGATAATCCCGCATCAAATTTTCATCTTCAACAATCAGCGCACGATACATTAGATTCTCCTTTCGGCGGCAGGCGCAGAGTCACACAGGTACCCTGTCCTTTATAGGTTTCAAAACTTAGACCATATTTTGGACCAAAACGCAACTTGACACGGCGGGCAATATTCACTAGGCCTACACCGCCTTCTTGCTTTTCAGGATCGGTTGTTGATTGAGCCAGCGCCTTTTGAAGATAGCATTCTTTTTTCTCATCCATACCCAGACCGTTATCCTGTACTCTTAGCAAAATGGCATCCGTGGTTTCTTGCAGGGTGATGACGATTTGGGCATCTCCCCGTTTGGGTTCACAGCCGTGAACTAGGGCATTTTCAACAATTGGTTGAATAGTTAGTGTAGGCAGAAAATAGGTATCCCATCCTGTCACATCTGGAAGTGTGTATTGCAAGCCACGATAGCGTTTTTGCTGTAAGGATAGGTAGCTTTCCACCAGTTTCATCTCGGCACACAGACTGATTTCTCGCCCTGCGTTGACCATGCCGCGCAAAAGCGTAGCCAGCATAGCTATGCTTTGAACCGCTTGTTCGCCTTGATCGGTTTTTATCAGCAGATGAATGGTGTTTAGTGCGTTAAAAAGGAAGTGAGGCTGAATTTGATTGCATAACACCGTATACTGAGCTTCTTTTTCCAAATAACGTGCCTCATAAATCTGTCGTGTCAAAAGGTCATTTTGGGCTGTTTGCTCTTGAATTTGCGCAAGCATATCATTGAAAGAGACAGCCAGATATGAAAATTCATCGTGTCCGCTGGGAATGGCGCGAACCGTCAGATCACCGCTTTGAGCTGTATGCATCAGTTCTGTTACGTGTAGCATTGGACGCAAAAAGACCCGTATCAGAGGAATCGAAACCACTACGCCCAATATGGCGCATAGAAGAGCAAAAACCAGCGCTTTGTTTCTAGCGTTTTCAGCATCTTTCATCAAAACGTGTAAGGAGTGAACATCCACGATGTGCCAGTCTGTTGTTCGAAGGCGTCGTGAATGTACTAGATATTCGTTTCCTCCCAACGAAAAAGAAAAGTATTCTGTATCTACTTCAAAATGATGGGAGGCTTTTAGTGCGACGGTTAAGTTTATATGCCCGGTCAAATTGTTGCCATACATCTGATTTCCGGCATCATCCCAAATAAACAAAGCACCGCCTGTTTGGATTCCGGCTCTGTCACAAACAGCTTTGATTCCCTGATAGTTGGCATCTACCCGAATAACGCCTAGAGGTTTGGAGCTGTTGCTAATACTGTTGATCCGCTGAACGACACTGAAAACTTCTAAGGTACCTCGTCCTGTTCCTTCGGTATGCGCAGGAATGAAAACTGCTTCGTTGCTCTCCAAAGCTTGTTGGTACCAGGATTCATGCAAGTAATCGTCTATTGCCGAACTGATGCGGGTTTTGCTGCTGGAATAGACCCCATCACTGAAAATATAAGCCCTTAGTATGTCGCTTCGCGGAAGAGTCATCATTTCTGCCAGATAATCTTCAATGATTCGCTGCTTGTTTAGCTTTCCAGCAGCGTTTGCGGGTATAATTTCTAATTGCTCCATTACCCGCCTATTATAATAGGGAGAAAGACATAATCGAAACAGCTCGTCCAGATACGTATCTAAGTTGATGCTAAGCTGTTCCAGAAGTTGCCGCGTTGACTTGGTGCTTTGAAAAAGCAAATTCTTTCGGTAGCTTTGGTCAGTAAGAATCGTTGCTGTCGAAACAGACACAAGAATCAAAACCGAAATCATTAAAAGAAGTTTATGCTTTACACTTCCCTTCAGCATTCCGCTCACCTCTTTTTCCAATTTATTATAATCTCTTCTTGTTTGGAAAGCAATGCACCAAATAAGATATCAAAAAAATAAGAACCTTTATCTAAAGATTTCGGTATACATCAAAAAAATAAGAACCTTTATCCAAAGATTACGGTATTTCCTTTTTGCAAATATGTTCTATACTATAATTAATGAATAGTTCAGTAATTACAGAATGCTGAATCAAAAAAGGAGGAGCAAACATGAAACGTATATTTGCATGGGTACTGGTACTGGTTCTTTGCCTGACGACCTGCTTGGCGGTAGCTGAAACGAAAGTAAGCTTTTTCACTGGTAAGATCGAAACTATTGATCTGCTCAATGAAATCATTGACGGCTTTAATGCCGCTAATCCCGGTATTGTAGTGGAGCAGGAATACCAGAATGATGCCAGCTCTATCATCAAGGTAAAATTCGCTAGCGGCGAAGTACCCGATGTGATGACCACTTATGAACAGGAATTTGTGGATCAGGGCAAGTACAAGGATTTGAGTGAAATGAACGAATGGTGGGACCGTCTGATTCCTTCTATGCGGGAAAGCTGCACTGATTTGAAAACAGGCAAGCAGTACCGCGTATGCACCAATATGACTATGGCTGGTTTCTTCTACAACAAAGAAATCTTTAGTAAACTAGGTTTAACCCCCGCAACTACGTGGGACGAGTTTGTGCAGAACCTGAATGTTATTCATGAAAAGATGCCTGACGTGGTTCCTTGGTTTATCTTCGGCAAGGAAGCTTGGCATTTAGGACACCTAATCGAATTCATTCCTCACGGCTATCTGAAGCAAAGCTTAGGTGCGCTGGAAAGCAAGACTGCCATGTTGAATAACGACTCTGCCGAGCTGAACTTTGGCGCAGCCGATGGTTGTATGGCCGTATTTGCTCAGAATCTGCTGGATTTGCAGGCGAAGGGTCTTATTAACGAGGATGTTCTTACTGCCACCAGCGACAACTGCGTGGAAGCCTTTGTAACTGGCAAGACCGCCATGTTCTCCAATGGTATGTGGGCGCTTTCCGGCATTCTTGAAGCCAATCCTGATATGGCGGATAAAATTGGTTTTGCGCCTTATCCAGCCTACATGCCGGACAGCAAGCCTGTGGTGCTTTGTGCTGAGGACAGCGGTTACTCTATCTCCGCAACCACAGAAAACGTTAATGCTGCAGAGGCTTTTCTGAGCTATCTGTTCAACGCTGAGAACCAGAAAAAGTATGCTGAAGCTCTGGGCTCTCCTAGTGCGTTTGTGGATGTGGATGCCGAATGGGCTCCCAAAGCCTTCGCGGATGAAGTAAATGCTGTATTGAACAACGCTGTTAATATTGGCTTCACCAATGAAAAGCCCGCTGGTTTCAGTGGTGATGACGCAGGTCGTATGGTGCAGGATCTGCTGGCTGGAACATATGATGTGCAGAGTTTTGCACAGGCATATGAAAAGGCCTGGAATGAAGGTTTCTAAAACAAAGACTTTGTAAAACGTTGCAGGGGGTTGTTGGGGCTTTCATGTCCCAAGCCTTAATGAAAGGGCGAAAGCCTTGAGGGGTTGGTAATGCCCTCCCTGCAACTTTTTTATTCCTTTGAAAAAGGATGGATATCATGAAACAGAAACGAAAAGACTTGACTCAGTGGATGTCGCTGCCTGCCTTGATTTTGTATGGCGTGTTTTTTGTCTATCCGCTTATCAAAGGGGTTGGAATGAGTCTGACGGATTGGGATGGCATGGGCAAAGCCAATTTTGTAGGTTTTACAAATTTTGCACGTTTTTTTCAGGATGCTCGTGCCATGGGCGACATCCGTACTACGCTGATTTTTGCGGCAGGAAGCGCCCTTTTGCTGAATCTGGTTGGTCTTGGCTATGCGTTTCTGATGGAAAAGCCCTTTCCGGGACGCGGTTTAGCTCGGGTCATCGTTTACCTTCCTGCCATTATTAGTCCGTTGATTATGGGCTATATTTGGTATTTTTTGCTTCAGCCAGGAAGAGGTTTTCTATATCATGCTGCGCGACAGCTAGGCTTGGAGTTCTTTTTGGGAAATTGGATGAGTAGTTATCCAACTACTATGGCGGTCCTAATCTTAGTTAATGTATGGCAATATGCAGGCATGACAATGATTATTTATTTGGCAGGCCTGAAGAGCATTTCCAGTGACATCAGGGAAGCTGCGCTAATGGATGGAGCCAACGGCTGGCAACGTTTTACTCTCGTAACGCTGCCGCTTTTGATGCCTTCTATTCGTATTAACGTAGTAACGAATATTATCGGCTCTTTGTCCGTTTTTGATATTATCATGGCACTTACCGAAGGTGGTCCCGGTTATTCTACCGAAAGTCTAAGTATCTATATCATGCGTATGTGCTATGGCAGCCGCACGGGATATTCTACCGCTGTGGCTATGATTCTTTTTTTGATTATTCTGATACCGGTACTCATTTCCCTTCGGCTGACCAGAGGAAAGGAGCAACCCTTATGAAGGAAAATAAAATGCTTCGTATTTTTCGCGTTTTCCTGATTGCTGTTATTTGTTTTATGTGTTTGATTCCTTTTTATGTGTTGCTGGTTTTATCGTTGAACGCGCCGTCCCGCGTGTTCTACGAGGGTAACATTTTTGTGCCTACATTCACATGGAGCAATTACAGGGATGCCTGGGTCAAAAGTCGTGTGGGACAGGCAATGATAAATTCTGCTATCATTACTTTCGGTACATTGAGTTTAACGATTATTCTTGGAGGAATGGCGGGCTACGCCATTGCTCGGCGTAATACAGCCTATAACAAGTTTGTTTTTTCATTGCTGATAGGCTGTATGATGATTCCTGGAATCATCATCACCGTACCGCTTTATACTCTGATGCGAAAAATCGGTGCCGTAAATACTCTATGGGGAATGATTCTGCTCTGCTCTGCTCTAGCCATGCCATCAGCAGTTTTCATTTTTACCACATTTGTGCGAGCGTTACCCGTGGAAATGGACGAGGCGGCAGAAATGGATGGTTGCACAGGCTTTGATACTTTCTGGAAAATAATTTTTCCCATTTTGAAGCCTGCTACCGCCAGTTTTGTAATTCTGAACGGTTTTGGCGTATGGAACAATTATGCCCAAGCTGCCTTTTTTCTGCAAAGTAGGGATAAGCAGAACGTTCCGCAGGCTATGAGTGTGTTTTTTCAGCAGTTTGGCGGTGCAAAATGGCATCTGATGGCGGCAACAGCGGTCATTGCAATTGTTCCTGTTATAATCATCTTTTTAATTTTCCAGCGGCAATTTATCGAAGGCCTGACAGAAGGAGCTGTAAAGGGATGAATGAACTAAGTACATTTAAAGGGCGATATGAACCCGATGAGCCTATTAAGCTGCATCTAATTCATCGGACGGATGCTGACCATTTTGTGTGGAAAATTTTTCATCTAGAGAGGAAGCTTCGGCAGGGAACGGAGCCAATTCTAAGCTCGGATTTCTGCTTTTTTCTGCCGCCTATGCGTGAAGGCGGGTATGGAGTGGAAATAACTCTTTGTAAAGAAAACCAGCCACTTATGCAGTTACAAACGGCAGTGAACGTAGGTGGTTCGATGGTTCGTTATGGATTCCTCAGCGATTTTCTGCCTGAGGATGACTTTGATGTGGAAACCATGGCAAAATATCATATTGACCATGTGCAGTTCTATGATTGGTCTTGGCGACATGATACGCTGATAGCCCCTTGCAACGAATATCAGGATATGATGGGTAAAAAGAACCAACTTTCTGTTATCCGACAGAAGATTGCTGCATGTCATGAACGTGGAATGCTCGCCATGGCCTACGGTGCGGTTTATGCTGCCAGCCATCCCTTTTGGGAGCGACATCCTGAGTGGGGGCTGTATGGAGCGGAAGAGCACCCTATGACCTTTATTGATACCTTTTATTATATGGATTTGGAAAGCCCATGGCGTGAGCATTTGATGGAGCAATACCTCAATGCTATTAGTCAGGTTGGCTTTGATGGAATCCATATGGACACGTATGGTGAACCAAAAAGAGCCCGGAATATACACGGGGAGATTCGTTGTCTGGAGAATGAGTTTCCAAATTTTATCGAGGATACAAACATATTTTTAAAAGGTTCTGGCGTAATTCCACATTTAATTTTCAATAACGTAGGGACCTGGCCGGCTGAAAAAACGCGCGATATTCCGCAGGATGCAGTATATATGGAATTATGGGCTCCAATGGCTCACTACCGGCATCTAAGACAGGCTGTATGCATGGGAGGAAATCACCCGATCGTTTTGGCCGCCTACCCAGCACCTTTTCGTACCGACACTCCGGAGCGTGCATTACGTAGTGAGCTTTTTCTTTCTTTTGCTATTGCTCTCTTGGGGGCAACCCAGCTCTTCCTAGGAGAAGAGAACGCCGTAGTAACCCAGGGCTATTACGCGGACTATTCCGTTTTAAACGCCGACCAGCAAGCATGGATAAAGCTTTATCAGGATTTCTTTGTCCGATATGCTGATTTGCTGTATGATATGACCTTACGTGATGTAACGTTGACCCACTGTGGCGGTGATAATGTAGAATATCAATTTGATTTTCCGTTTTCAGTTGATGGAGATGCTGAAAAAATCTGGATTACATTACGTGAAAGTGAGCAATATAAGCTAATCGGTTTAGTGAATTTGTGTGGCAACGTCGAAGACTATTGGAATACAGGGAAAAATGCTCCTATTGAACAGACAAATCTACTGATTCATGTTCTGGTAGAAAGATCTCCTCGTGGCGTTTGGTATGCTACTCCGGATACGGAAAACGGTCATCCCTTATCGTTGGATTATCAAAGTAAATTGACCAATTTTGGAAATGAAATCGTATTCCAGATTCCAAAGCTATTTTATTGCGGTATGGTGTGGATTGAAATGTAAATGTCCCTTGTCCATGCGAACTGTATCAAAATGAGAAAAGGAAGAAATGAAAATGAATTACCAAGTAACAGGAAACGAGTATGTATCTTTACCTACGATCAGAGAATCAGATGGAGCCATTGAAGGAATATCCTGTTTATTCATGCGGCTCAAAGGAATGTTAGAAATGAAAGGGCAGGGTAAATTCATTCAGCCATATATAGAGCTGGATGGAAAACAAATGACTGTTTCTCCTGTATGGTATCGTGAGCATTTCTGGATTCCATCCTTTGTATATACTTCAAATGCCTTTTCTTTTCGTTGCAAATATCTAACGCCAATTGGCGAACGTGGCTTTGGTCTGCGGCTATCCGTATTGAATAAGGATTTAGTGCAGCATGAATTCACCATAGGTGTTGCCGGTGATTGGTTTAGAACGTTTCACACGGTTAATGAAAGTATCTGTCTTGATACTGGACGAATTGTTAAAGAATCAAGCTGGAATAATATGTTTGTATTTCAGCAAGTACCCGGCATTCCGCTGATGGCTTTTGCGCCCATAGTGGGGGATAATCAGCCTTTTAGCGAAATAGACCAAGGTGCAAATTGGGTGCAGGACGGTTTTTCCTACTCAATTTATAAAACCTGCACCTTACAGCAGAATGAAAGCTTTAAGCTGGATATTTTCTTCGGTGTAGGCTATGAAGAAGTTGCTGCTGCAACATCAGCGCTAGAAATGCTGCGCCATGGTTTTGATGCCATGCTACATAAAACCGAAAAATGGCTTGCAGCGCGTGAGAAACATGTTGATTTGCCTAAAATAAATGAGATACTCAATACAAACCTTTTCTTCTGTTTGTTTTTTTCATCAGGGCGCACTATAGATACTGAGGAGCTTTGCATGGTTACCTCCCGCAGCCCTCGTTACTATGTTTCCGCCGCATATTGGGATAGGGATAGCCTCTTATGGGCTTTTCCTGCAATACTGCTTGCAGACCCCGCATACGCCAAAGAACTGTTAATATCAGTATTCAAAAAACAGGGCAGAAATTTCGGTATACATAGCAGATTTATTGATGGAACGGTACTTGAACCCGGTTTTGAACTTGATGAACTATGCGCGCCTGTAATTGCGCTTTATAGATATGTTAACCATACAAATGATTATACCATACTTGAACGAGTAGAAATTGTAGACGCTCTTGAAAGTATTTTGCCAAAGTTGGAGAGTCGAAAACACCCTGAAATAGAGCTTTACAGCACATTCTTGCAGCCCACAGACGATATGCACAATTACCCATATTTAACCTATAACAATGTTCTTGTGTGGAAAACTTTTATTATTCTTAGCAAATGGTTTCGAAACCCTCAGCTTGTAAAAAAAGCTGATAATGTAAAAAAAGCCATTGAAAAGTACTGTGTACTTATCCATGAAGGAAAACTGATATTTGCTTGGTCTGTTGATTTGTTGGGTAATTGGGATATATACGATGAGCCGCCCGGCAGTTTGCAGCTATTACCCTATTATGGATTTTGTAAATTAAACGACCCCGTATGGGTAAACACACAGAATTTGATACGTGATAAGAGTTATCCTCTATCATTTGCTGGGCATAGGATTGCTGAAATAGGCTGCAAACATGCTCCGCACCCTTGGATACTTTCAATATGCAACAGTTTGCTTTCGGGCTATGCTGATGATGCAATAAAACATTTAATGCTGACCAGCATGGATAATGGCATTGCCTGTGAAAGCGTGCATGAGGACACCGGGGAATGTACTACAGGCGCTGCGTTTGCCACATGTGCAGGTTTTCTCGCATATTCGCTATATTATGCATTTGAAAAGGGTAATGAAAATAATATCGTATAATAAAAAGTTACATAGTTTTCGGAATATTCTAATAAGGTTCGAAATCCGTCATAGGAAAACAGCCCCATACAGCATTTGACTAACCAATTAAAGAAAACAGATATAAGCAAATAGTTTTTATGAAATACTATTAACCAAGGGGTCTGTATTACAAATGTTTGACTTCTCTACAGCCAAAATACGGTATGAGAAGTTTTTTTGACTTAAAATAAACGGTGTGCTATATTATCGTTCTTTGTACGTGATTTGGTTTCATAGGCGAGGCATCACAACCAAAGAGATAAATTTGGAGGTGATGGCAGTGAAAATTGGAAGAAAACTAATTATTTTCATAATCTCTTTGGTTATCTTTGCTGATGTATTTTGTTTAATGCCATTTTCTGTTTTTGCCTCCGGTTCCGGTAATCCTCCTAAAACTTTTGAAATCGAGGATATTGCTGAGTTTTATAATGCCATTGAAGAAATAAATAATGATACGACAAATGACTCTTATATCATCAGCTTAAAAGATGATATAGATTTTCCGTCTGCAAAATTTATTGATTTCAAACGTGGAAATACTACTTTGTTAGGGAACGGTTACGAGATTAGTAATATCTATGGTTTTATAGTGAATACAGCAACACTTAATCTAGGTAACCCGGATGGTACCGATACGCTTAAACTAAATGGTGAATATCCCCATGCTTTTATGACTCCCTATGCGATGCTGACTATAAATAATGGCAGTGTTTTAAATATGTATGAGGGTGTGGAGATTTCTAACAGAAATATCGGTTATACATCTTCTCTTGGGACAGTAGCACAAATACACTCGGGAGGAACATTTAATATGGAGGGTGGCGCTATAAAAGATTGCTATGTTGAGGATAATTGTGTGGGTCCTGGGTGGAATGGAATGGTAATGGTTTATGGTGGTACATTCAATATGAGTGGGGGCGAAATAAGCAATAATACCGTTAAAGATTTAACTATAACCCCAATCGGTTTTCCGCCGGGCACAATGGTGCTGGGTGGAGCTATATCAGCAGCATCCTATGATGATAAAAACGGTAAAGTAAACGGTGAAGTAAACATTACCGGAGGGGTAATATCAAACAATAAAATTATTGTGCAAGATGGAAGAACGGGTTATGGCGCTGCTATATTTGGGATAGATTCCACAATAAAAATAGAAGGTGCTAAAATTACCGGAAACAGTATTGATGGTACCGCCGGTGGTAAAGCCTATGGCGGAGCAATATGTGGGTGGGATTCCATAATAAATATTAATAACAGTTATATCACAGGCAACTATGCTTCAGGGGGTGCTGCTTACGGGGGTGGTATATTAACAATTGATACGGATTTAACAATCAATAACTCTTTGCTCGCGTTCAATACTGCGGATACTTCAGCTTCTGACATCTATTTTCAAAGTTCTGAAGGAAACAAACTTTACTTGCCTGATAAAGATATTATGAATGAAAAGCAAACAATACCTTATACCAAAACAATTACCGGCTGGTATAAGGATGTCAGCGGTAACCGTTGGGGTATCAATAATCCTACAGAAGCATTTGAATCTATACAAAACGATACTCTTTCAGGCGAATGTGAATTAGTAGCGGGCTATAGAGTGCCTATTTGTATAACATACAATCCAAATGGGGGACAAGGCAACATATATAATGAAAATGATTTAGTTGCTCCGACAATTGTGAAAGACCATGTTTCTCTTAACTATTTTAAAGATGGCTATTCGTTTACAGGTTGGAATACCAATCCCGATGGTACTGGTATTGCCAATGCAGCTGGGGATAGTATTTTCCCCTATAATAACATTACTCTGTATGCACAATGGGAGTTTGTGCCCACTCCAACGCCAACAGCACCTCCTACCCCAACTCCAACGCCAACAGCATCTCCTACCCCAACTCCAACGCCTACAGCAACCCCTACGCCTACACTTACCCCAACGCTAACACCAACCCCAACACCAACTCCTACCTCAACGCCTACAGCAACTTATAGAGGTTATGTGAATTCTCAAATAAATGTGCCCATTGATGGATTTGTTATGTTATTAAATGGAAATGTTAAAGTTAATCAGTTCGGATTTGAGCTATTGAGCAGTTCCGGTGAAATAATTGCAAGCGCCAAGAACAATAATAGTGGTATATTCGTTTTTCCCGACCGTACATTCAGCCTTGAGGTTGAGAACTATAAATTTATAGTTAAGCAGATAATAGGTGCGGATTCGTCTATTATTTATGATGAAACCATATACACATTGTTGGTAAGTACTATAGTAGAAAATGGCACTCTCAAGGCTACTGTTAATATATTAAAAGATGGCATACCGTATGACGGTGAAATTAAGTTTAAAAATATCCTCGTATTTCCGCAAACGGGGGACAGTACTCCGAGCGAAATAAGGCTTACTTTTTTGGGTGCTATTTTGCTCATGTTACTTGCTATGAAAAAAAGAGGCTTTTTATATAAGGAAAACTAACATACTATCCAATAATTGCCCGTATTTTGCTCATATGGTATAATATGTATAAGAAACGGAGGGATAGTATGGATAATTTTACATTTCATATACCAACGCAGTTTGTGTTCGGTAAGTCTGCGGAAATGCAAACAGGAAAAAAGCTTAAGGAACTTGGGCTTAAAAATGTACTTATAGTGTATGGTACAGGCTCTGTTGTGCGTTCGGGTTTATTGGATAGGGTTAAAAAATCTCTTAAAGATAGCGATGTTAGTTTTCTGGAGCTTGGGGGCATAGTGCCAAACCCTGTTGATGGACCTGTATACGAGGGCATACGCATTGGCAGGGAAAATAATATAGACTGTGTGCTTGGGCTTGGCGGCGGCAGCGCGCTTGATACCGCCAAGGCTATAGCTGTCGGTATACCCTACAATGGAGATTTCTGGGATTTCTATGCAGATAAAGCCACTGTAGAGGAAGCGCTGCCAGTAATTTCAGTGCTTACAATAGCTGCTGCAGGTAGCGAAAGCAGCAATAGCAGCGTAATAACCAAAGAGGAAATACCGCTTAAAAAAGGGCTAAAAACCGAAAAAATTCGTCCGGTATTGGCGTTCTTAAACCCGGAACTTACATTCACGGTACCTGCAATACAGAAGGCTTACGGCATTGCCGATATGATGGCGCATATATTCGAGCGCTATTTTACAAACACAAAGGATGTACTTTTAACTGACGAGCTATGCGAAGCGGTTCTAAGAACAATAATAAAATCAGGCTCAAAAATGTTGTTTAATTCGCAGGATTATGCTTCACATGCGGATATTATGTGGGCAGGAACTCTTGCACATAACGATACTTTGGCAACCGGCAGGCAGCAGGATTGGAGCTGCCACGGCATAGCGCACGGTATTTCCGCACGCTTTGGCGCAGCACACGGAGCAACGCTTGCTGTGTTGTTCCCTTTCTGGATGTTGCACCAATTACACCACGATGTGGAACGTTTCTATCGCTTTGCTGTAAAAGTTATGGGTGTAGATGAGCAGGGAAACCATGAAGCTGCAGCTATAGAAGGCATAAATAAACTGCGCACATTTTTTGATTCCTTAGGTCTTCCGCATTCTCTAAAGACTTTCGGTGTAACTGAAGAAGCTCTGCCCGAACTGGTTGACGATGTAAAGTTAAATGATGAAGGGACAATAGGTTTCTTTAAACCACTTACCAAGGAAGATATTTTGGCAATATACAAAGCAGCTCTTAAATAAGCCGCTTTTTGCTGAAAAAATCATCTAGTAGTTCAGCGCATTCTTCTTCCAATACCCCGCCTATTACTTTAACATTTATTGAAAATGCGGGGTCTTCTGGCAGGCAGTATAGGCTTCCGCAGCAGCCGTATTGCTCATCAAATGCGCCAAAAACAAGGGTGTCTATACCGGATAGCATAATAGCCCCTGCGCACATGGGGCAGGGCTCAAGCGTTACATAAAGTGTGCAACCTGTAAGTCTTCTTGTACCAAGTTTCTGTGCTGCATATTCTATAGCCAGCATTTCCGCGTGTGCTGTTGGACTGGCTAGCTTTTCCCTTTCATTGTGGGCGGCGGATACGATTTTTCCGTCTTTTACTATAACAGCGCCTATGGGCACATCATCGCCGGATTTTTTCGCTTCATCTATTGCAAGTTTCATCCATTTCTCGTGAACCATAAAATCCCTCCGTTTAGGATATTTTAACACATTATTGAAAGGAGTACATATGAAAAACGAAGTTTTACACATAATTTCAAAAAGACGTAGCCACAGAAGCTATGCCGATACCCAAGTTACCGATGAACAGCTTAATAAAATACTAAAGGCTGCCATGGAATCTCCGTCTGCTGTAAACCGTCAACCTTGGCATTTTACAGTGGTGCAAGATGCAGATGTATTGCAACGTATACATGAAGCCGCAAAATCCGTAGCCATAACCAGAGATGATTGCAGCCCTAGGTATAAAGACGATTCATTCCAGATTTTCTATAATGCGCCAACTGTAATATTTATTTCCGCGGATGATTCCAGATATTCTCAGATAGACAGTGGAATTGCCGTGCAAAACATTGCACTTGCTGCTGAGAGCCTTGGGCTTGGAAGCGTAATACTGGGTCTTCCCCGCGATGCTTTTTTCAGCGACCAAAAAGAAGAACTTGAAAAAATACTCAATTTTCCTGAGGGTTACAGCTTTAAAATAGCTATATCTATAGGTACGCCCACAGACGATAAGCCTGCACATCAACATAAAGAGGGAAAAATCAGCTTTGTAAAATAATACAAATATGTTTCTATATTCCCTCGTTTCGTGTTATAATTCTACTGACTTTATTCTGTAAGGAAGTAAATGGAGGTAGGAATGCTTAAAGCAGGTGGCAGGTTCTGCGTAGCGCTTATTGTACTTATACTCTTAATCAGCATAGTACCATATACTTTTGCTGAGGGTGCTGCGCAGATAAGCGGGCAAGTTTTTATAGACAAAGATCAGGATGGCTTTGCGGATAGCCCCAGGCAAGGTCTAAGCGGGGTGGATATTTCGCTTATAAAATACGATAATGGTTCTGAAACCACGGTTGCAACAGCCATTTCCGGTGAGGGCGGCGCTTTTAATTTGCCCGGCGTGGCTGACGGAACATACTATGTAAAAGTGCTGCTAACTGGTAACTACATAGCAGCGCCTATGGTGGAAGGGGGAAGCTTTCTTCTGCCAAGCTCCGGTAATTCCGGCAGAACGCCTTTGTTTAACGTTGTAGGCGGAAGTTCCATAAATATAAACCTTGGCGCTACAATTAAGGGCGGTTCTGTTAAGGTCATAGCCTTTGGCGATGAAAATGCAAACGGCGGAAGGTTCTCTTCTGAGCCGTTCATTCGTGATGCACTTGTAGAAGCGATATACGAATACGGTGGAATGGAATATGTAATCGCTTCCACCATGACAAATAAAGAGGGAATAGCTACTCTGCGCAATTTAAGCCCCGGTTTATACCGTATCGCAGTTACATTGCCCGACCCGTATATAATAGGACCGCTTGGCGAAAAGATAAACACATTTTATAACTGTATAGTGCCTTCGGATTCAAGCCGTGGCATGTCTGAACCGCTTTATCTAAAAGGCGGCGGAAGCTTAGGGCTTGGTGCTGGCGGCGTGCTTACGGGCAAAGCCAATGGCTTAATATGGCTTGATTCTAACCACAACGGTATAAAAGATGCCGGCGAGGGTGGAATGCAGGGCGTAAAGCTTGTGCTTTCAAACCCCGCTTCAGGCGTTCAAAGAGAGATAGAAACCTCGCTTGAAGGCAGCTACTTGTTTGAGCAGCTTCAGGAAGGGCATTACTCGCTTAACATTGAACTTCCACAGGGGTACATGTTTGCCCCTAAGGGGGAGTCAGCTATAAGCTCTGCATTCTCTACTTCAGGGTCGCTTAATTTTAGTGTTGCACTTGGACAAACGACAAACGTACCTGTGGTTGGTGTTGTACCTGCATCAAGTATAGGAGTAAAAGTATTCCATGATGAAATGCCTGATGGTTTTTATTCGGAAGGGGAGCGGCCTTTTTCAGGTGCCGATATAAGGCTTGATTGCGCCGGTGAATCTAAAAATATTGCTACTGATGAAAATGGCGTAGCATTTTTCCCGATTGTACCTTCAGGTGAAGCTACTATTACTTGTACGCTCCCGCAAGGTCAGGTGTTCAGCGTATCAGCCGAAGGGGAAAATGCTAATTTCTTATACAGCGATGTTGCTTCAAGTAAGTTGAGCAGAGTAATCAAAATAGAGCCTGAAACGGATAGCAGTTTCTTTATTGCGGTTACATTGCCATCTTCAATCTCCGGCGCTGTGTTTGACGATGCGAATATAAGCGGCATATACGATGAAGGCGAGGGCTTTATAGAAGGTGTAGAGATACACGCTGTAAATTCAGCAGGAAATATCGTTTCCAGCGCCACCAGCGATGAAAATGGTAACTATACATTGTCTAACCTCTTACCTAGTGAATATAAAGTACGCTTTGTGATTAAGTCCCCGTATATCTTTTCTGATACGTCAAATACGGGTGCTGCAATGGAAAATAAAGTAGTGCTTCAAACCCCTGAATATGGTGAAACCAATGCTATTATGTTGTCCCCTGCGGAGAATTATCTCAATGTTGATGCCGCAGTGTTCAAATCTGCACTTGTAAATGGGAGCGTGCTATTTGGTTACCCAGATGAAGGCTTCTCCGGAAATTTAGGAGGGGTTGAAGGTGTAAGCGTTTCCCTTCTTAATGAGGATTTAATGCCTGTATCTGAATATACTGTAGCTTATACCGATTCAAGCGGTAATTTCTCATTAAAGGGAGCATTGCCGGGGAAATACTATTTAAGCTATAAACTTCCTGAAGGCATGGTATTTTCAAACCCCAAGTTAGAATCAGGCAATATGATAACGGATTCTTTCACACTGCAAAGCAGCGATTTACGGCAGGAAAATGCAGTCTATGCTGTTAAAACTTCAAACATAACAGGCAAGGTTTTTGTGGATAACGATGTTGATGGCAAATTCTCTGAAGGCGATACACCTCTATTTGGGGAATTAATCAGCTTAACTAGCGGTAATGAACTTATGTATATAGCTACTGTGGATGCAGAAGGCAACTATATTATACCAGCTCTTAGACCTGGAAAATATGGCATTAAGCTTACATTGCCTGAGGGGTATCTAGTTGCGCTATGTAATGGCAGCCCCTTTGTTCCGGCTGTATCAAACAGCACAGTGAGTGAAATCATAGTAAATATGGGCGAAAACATAACTATAGATGCAGCGGCTTCGCCCTCAGCAAGCTTAAGTATTTCAAGTTTTTACGATAATAACTTAAGTGCAGCTGTTGATGAAAATGATGTACCCTATCAGATGGCAAATGTGGTGATTTCAAATAAAAGCTTTGATGCGGTATATGAGGTTACTACAGATGAAAAAGGTTTCGCTACTATACCTGCGCTTCATATAGGTGATTATACATTTAGTATTACACTGCCAAATGACCATGCTGTATTTTCGCCTAAGGCTACGCCAAACAAAGGCGCGTGGGAAGGTACATTTTCTGTAAATGATATTAATTCTATGCTAAATATTGCAACGGTGCAGTTTGGCGGGCTATCCGGCGCTGTATGGAACATAGGCGGGGGCAATGAAAGCATAGCTAATGTAACTATAGAGCTATACTATGCAAATGGTACTCTTGCAGCGAAAGCGTTAACCGGCGCTGAGGGTAATTATAGCTTTACAAATATGTATCCCGGGGAATATTATATTAAATCTCAGATACATGCAGGCTACCGCTATGCACGCGCAGTTGATGCGGCAACTCGTACTAGTATAATACTGTCAGAGGGTGTAAATACAAAGGCTGAAAGTGGGCAGTCCGATATTATTTCGCTCAACATGGGCGAATTTAAGACAAATCAAGACATAGGCATGGGGGCTATGGGTCAGCTTGGGGACTTCGCTTGGTTAGACCTTGATGGCGATGGCATGCAGGATGAGGGTGAGCCCGGTATACCTGACCTTACTATACGCATGTATCAGTACGGCGAGCTTGCTGCAGAAACCAAAACCGATGCTTACGGCAGGTATATGTTTGAATCCCTTTATCCCGGAGAATATACGCTTGTGGCTATTGCTCCTGCAGAACTTGCGTCAACACGCCGGCAGACTGAGTTTGTATTGGTTGGGAGCATATTACCCGAAAACCAAACGGGCGAAGTAAAGGCGGAGGGCGTTATGGTGCCGAGCAAAGCGCGCAACTTAAATGCAGACCTTGGCTTTAAGCTTGTAAGCCCAGGCGTATACCCTGCAAATATGTTGAACCTGCCCACTAAGGACTGGACGCCTCTAGTTCCATATGAACCACTGAGGAGGTAATCGATAGGATGAAATTTTTCCGTACCTTAATATCTTTTATTGCCGTAATATGCATTACGGCAATTCCTGCTTTGGCGGGCAGCGAGTTTACTATGGCGGGTTATGACCCTGAGGACGTATACCGCAGCTGGGAGAGCAACCTCTTTTTTGAGCGCATGGAGGAGCGCAGCGGCATATCCTTTAATTTTAATCAGTTTACCGATAAAAAAGCATGGCAAGACGAACTTAAGCGCTATAAATCGGGTAAAAATCTGCCTGATGTGCTTTTTAAGGCGGAGCTAAGCCCCGCTATGATGATTGAGCTTTATAGTGAAGGCGTTATTATTGACCTAAAGCCATATCTAGCTGAACATGCTCCAAATCTATGGAAACTGCTTAATGATAACCCTGAATATATGGAGGAAACCTCTCTTCCAACAGGGGAAATAGTAGCGCTTCCTCATATAGATTTTATGCCACTGCAAAACTGCATGTGGGTAAATACCAAGTGGCTGAATAGGCTTGGTTTATCTATGCCGGAGGATAGAGAGTCCTTCACTGAAATGCTAATAGCATTTAAAAATGAAGACCCTAACGGCAACGGTTCAAGCGATGAAATACCATTAAGCTTTATTGGCGCTTATGACTTAAAGTATTTAGCTCATTCCTTTGGCATTGTAGCTAACGATTTTAATATATACGAGAAAGACGGTAAGGCTTACTTTGCCCCGCTTGATAATGAGTTTCGCAATTTTATCAAGTGGCTAAGAGAACTATACGACAATAAACTGCTGGACGAGCAGGGCTTCTTTCAGGCGGATATGCTAAGGCGCGTTACCGATGCTAAATCCACTCAAAAATACGGTGTGTTAGTATGTCCTATAGTATCTCAAGTGTTACCACAGGAATGGTCTAAGGATTATTCAGTAATTCCTCCGCTTGAGTTTGAGGGTAATAAAATATACCGCCGCCTTTCATCGCCTGTTACAAGCGGAACATTTGTCATAACATCAAAATGTGAAAGTCCGGAAACCAT
Source organism: Christensenellaceae bacterium (assembly GCA_012837835.1). GTDB lineage: Bacteria > Bacillota > Clostridia > Christensenellales > Aristaeellaceae > DTU024. The sequence goes on from DUQK01000037.1 coordinate 25,508, forward strand.
GCTTAAATGGGTTGACTACCTTTATAGTTTAGATGGCGCGATACTTGCAAGCGAAGGCATAGAAAATATAGACTATGTAATAGACGGCGATGGTAGCTGGCGCAAGACCGCAAGCGCGCAGAGCGCGGATTTTCTATCAAGAACTGCAATCACCACAGGCGCAGCTCCTCCAGGAATTACTTCTACAAGCTTTCAGGATAAGTTTTTTGATGATAATGTTCGTCATATAACTCAGCAAATAAAACTTATGAGCGATTATGTTGTAAGCACTTTTCCGCCCATTAATCTGAGCTTTCAGCAGGAGGAGGAACTTATCCCCATGCAGGACGAGATAGGCAGATATGTAGATGAGTCTATCGCTAGGTGGGTAATAGGCGAATGGGATATAGACGATGAAAGTTTCAAAGAATTTGAAAGCGGGCTTAGAGAAAGGCAGCTTGAAAGCTTTATGGCGTTTTGGCAGCAATTATTGGACAACAGAAAGGAAGCTAAATAGTGAATTATGATATATTGAGGCGTAAACTTACTTCAACCGATGCTATGGCGGTGTTTAGGCGCCTTTACGGTCTTAAAAATGAGGGATATTCTCACCAGATGACAAGGTATTCTCAGCTTGTAAAACGGCATGAGGAGATATACAATAACGAAGAATCTCTTTGCATTATAAGCTCCCCCGGGCGCTGCGAAATTATAGGCAATCATACAGACCATAACAAGGGTATAGTGCTTGCCGCGGCAATAAATGTAGATGCGCTTGCCTGCGTTTCAAAAAGCAATGATAATATTGTCAGCATTTACTCTGAAGGCTATGAACCTGTAAATATAGATTTAAGTAACATATCGCCTGTTGTTGGCGAAGAGGGCACAAGCGCCTCGCTAGTTAGAGGGATAGCTTCACGCATGGCGGAACTGGGCTATAAGATAGGCGGTTTTGATGCCGTTATAACATCAGATGTGCTTGGCGGCAGCGGTATATCATCTTCCGCAGCGTTTGAGGTGCTATGCGTTTCTGTTATGGACCATCTATACAACGGCTTTTCTATGTCAGCTCCGCTGCGTGCTAAGGTTTCACAATATGCTGAAAACAATTACTTTATGAAACCAAGTGGGCTTATGGACCAGATGGCAGCTTCTGTTGGCGGTTTAGTCGCTATAGATTTTAGAAATGATGAGCCACAAATCACTCATCTAACACACTCATTTGCGGAGCATGACCATGCTATGGCGATTGTAGCGCCAGGCGGCAGCCATGATGATTTAACTGATGAATACGCTTCTATACCTGAGGATATGTTAAGCGTAGCAAGGTTTTTTAATGAGGATTGCCTTCGCAAAGTAAGGCGCGAACAGGTACTTCATTCTATTTTAGAATTAAGAAAGTCCGTAAGCGATAAGGCTATACTTAGAGCACTGCATTTCTTTAATGAGAATGACAGGGTGCAGCAGGCGGTGGCCGCACTTCAAAATGACGATTTTGAAAGCTTCCTTGACGCGCTTAATAAGTCCGGAATTTCAAGCTGGACTATGCTTCAAAATGTTGTAGTGCCATGTGATAGCACTCAGCCGCTTGCGCTTTCTCAGGCGTTAGCAAATGAAATACTTAGCGGAACAGGCGCTTCAAGGGTGCATGGCGGCGGTTTTGCAGGTACTACTCTGCATATAGTGCCGAATGATAAAATACAGGTATTCAAAGAAGAGATGGACGCTGCATTTGGCTTCGGCGCTTGTAGTATAGTAGATGTGCGTCCTGATGGCGCATGTGTAGCGTTTGCTTAGTAAATAATATTTTTTAATGGGGGTAGTATAATAAATATTATCCTCTTTTATTGTGTCTGTTTTTCCCACAGATTTTTAAGCATAGGGTAACTTACAGCGCATATGGCAAGCGCCAATAGGGTTTCAGGCAACATATACGATATATTATATATAAGTGAATAATGCCAACCTGCAAGCCCCCCTTCATTAGGCCAGAGAGCATCCCATATAAGCCAGCCGGACAGGAAATGGCATATAAACCGCAGAAAATAGGAAAATACTATCCCAATAAGAATGTTTAACAGTTTATTCCTGCCTATATTTTTAAATATGGAGCTTAAACCTATAACGCTGAAAGCTATTATATAGTCAAGTAATATTATAGCTATTGCATATGTGGCGTTTGGGGCATATGTAATGTTGTTTATGCCAAGTATTAGCTGTATTAATGATAGCACGAATGCGGAAAACATTCCCCATTTTACGCCCCTTCTGTGGCTTATTAAAACTACCGGCAGCATGCTGCCAAAGGTAACGCTCCCGCCCATAAGCCAAGGCGAATGCAGCGTTAAAAAGGGGAGCGAGAGCAGGGTTGAAATTGCAAGAAGCAAGGCGGTTTCAACAAGCCTTATTGTGTTTTGGTGTCTGTTTTCTGTTTTAATCATAATGTTTCCTTTCTTTATCCGTAGAAAAGGAAAATGCTTTGCGGAAAGCAAAGCATGTAGTTAAACTTTTCTTTCCTACGCCGGCATTACCCGGATCAGGTTCTAGGGTTCTAAGCTTCGCTTAATCTCAGCCGAATAAATTCAGCACCCCTGCTAATAAATATGGCTTAATTATACCAAAGGAATTATATTTGTCAAACGAATTAAAAAGGTACTGATACAAACGCTTATTTTACAAGGGTTTTGTAAAATGCTATAATTATTCGGATTATTTTGTGGAGCATATCTACAAGTAAAGGAGTATTATGGCACAGGAATATACATCGCAGGATATACAGGTACTGGAAGGTTTAGATGCTGTGCGCCTTCGCCCGGGTATGTACATAGGTACTACCGGCTCTAAAGGCATGCACCATCTATTATGGGAGATAGTTGACAACTCAATAGACGAGGCGAGCAACTCTTACGCAAGTGAAATATCCGTAACATTGCATAGCGACGGCTCTTGTAGCGTATGGGATAACGGCAGGGGCGTGCCGGTTGATATGCATCCGGAGCTTAAAGTACCCGGCATACAGGTAATATATACACGCCTTCATGCAGGGGGTAAGTTCGGTCAGAATAACTATGAATATTCAGGCGGCCTGCATGGTGTAGGCGCTGCTGCTGTAAACGCGCTTTCAAAGTGGATGGTGGTAGATAGCTTTAGGGACTGGGAACATCACCGTATGCGTTTTGAAACCGTAAAAGATAAAGATGGTAAACTGCACGCAGGTCAGGTAATAGGCGGTCTTGAAAAGGTAGGCAATACTAGAAAGCGTGGGACACTAGTGCGCTTTTTACCCGATCCTGCTGTTTTTGAAGATGTACGCTTTAATGAGGAGAATATTATAAGGCGCCTTAGGGAGCTGGCTTACCTTAATAAGGGTATAAATATAAGCTTTTTAGATGAGAGGGACAGTGCTAATAAATACGAGGAAAGCTTTCAGTATGATGGGGGTATATCTGACTATGTTAAATATTTAAATTCAGATAGAACCATTCTTCATGATGAACCCATAGTATTATTCGGAGCCAAGGACGATATATTATGCGAAGCCGCGTTGCAGTATACTACGGAATACTCCGAAAACCTGTTTTCATATGTAAACTGCATACCTACAAGTGAAGGCGGTACACATGAAACAGGGTTTAAGGCAGCCCTTACAAAAGCTCTTAATGAGTATGCTAGGCGCATAGGTACGCTTAAAGAGAAGGACAATAACCTTTCAGGGGAGGACTTTAGAGAGGGTCTTACCTGTGTGCTTAATGTAAAGGTTAAAAGCCCGCAGTTTGAAGGACAGGTAAAAGGTAAGCTTGGAAACACTGAAGTGCGCCCTGCGATAGAAGCTATAATATCAAATGAGCTTAGCCTATTTTTAGAGCAGCTTAGTAATAGCGAACTTGCAAATACCATTGTGGAAAAATCCATAAAAGCCGCAAAAGTTAGGGAGGCAACACGCAAGGCAAGGGAAGTTGCACGCACCAAGAATGAAATCGAAGCAGCTCCCCTTGTAGGCAAGCTTTCAAGCTGTACCGGTAGAAAACCTGAAGAAAACGAACTGTTCATAGTTGAGGGAGATAGTGCAGGCGGTAGCGCAAAACAGGGGAGGGATAGGCGTTTCCAAGCCATATTGCCGCTTCGAGGTAAACCGCTAAATGTAGAAAAGAAAAGGTTAGACCAAGTGTTGAACAACGAGGAATTTAGGTCAATAATAACCGCGCTTGGCACCAATATAGACGAATCTTTTGATATAGATAATTTAAAATACCACAAGGTTATAATACTCTCAGACGCAGACCAAGATGGAGCGCATATACGCGCTATACTGCTCACTTTTTTCTTCCGCTATATGAAGGACTTAATACTAAACGGCAATGTATATATAGGAATGCCGCCTTTATATCTTGTTAAAACAGCGAACAAATCCCGCTATGTGTACGATGATAAAGAGCTTAACCGCATTACCTCAAAGCTTAAGAACTATACCTTGCAGCGTTATAAAGGTCTTGGTGAAATGAATCCTGAACAGCTTTGGGATACTACTATGAACCCTGAAAGCCGCAAGCTGCTTAGGGTAAGCATAGAGGACGCCGCAAGGGCGGATAGGCTTATTAGCGTACTAATGGGCGATAAGGTTGAACCAAGGCGTAATTATATAAGCAAACACGCGAATTTCGATAGACCTGATAACTTTTTGAGCTAAACTTGAGGTGAATAAATGACCGATATAGAAAAGAACGAAGACATTATAATAGCCCCACTTGAGGAAGTACTCCATAACAGCATGATGCCCTATGCGGAGTATGTAATAATGGAGCGAGCTCTGCCAAGGGTTGAGGACGGCTTAAAACCCGTACAAAGAAGAATACTCTATACCATGCAGGAGCTTGGAATAACTCCCGATAAACCTCATAGGAAATGCGCGCGCATTGTGGGCGATTGTTTAGGTAAATATCATCCTCATGGAGATAGTTCCGTGTACGATGCGCTTGTGCGACTGGCTCAGCCCTTTTCTCTTAGGAATACTTTGGTTGACGGGCATGGAAACTTTGGCTCAATAGACGGCGACAGCGCCGCTGCTATGCGCTACACTGAAGCTAGAATGACCCCCCTTGCCCTTGAAATGCTTAGGGACTTAAATAAGGATACGGTACCATTCAGGCTCAATTTTGACGATACATTAAAAGAGCCGGATCTTCTTCCCTCAAGGTTCCCAAATGTTCTGGTAAATGGCGCTTCCGGTATTGCGGTAGGGCTGGCTACTAATATCCCTACCCATAACTTAAGGGAAACTATAAACGCCTGCATATACTATATGGAAAACCCTACTGCTACACTTGATGAAATAATGGAGATATTGCCGGCGCCCGATTTTCCAACAGGCGGACAACTTCTTGATACTCCCGAAATAAGAGAGGCATATGAAACCGGTAGAGGTAAGCTCACTCTAAGGGCGAAAGTACATGTAGAAAAAGGCAGAGCTGGTAGACACCTTCTTTGCATAACAGAAATACCTTACCAAGTGAACAAGGCACAAATGCTTGAGAAAATACTAAAGCTTTCAAGCGAAAAAAAGGCTGCACTCGGCTCAATATATGATATACGGGATGAATCAGACCGAACGGGCTTAAGGGCGGTTGTGGAGCTTAAAAAAGATGCGGACCCGCTGCTTGTGCTTGGCTATCTATACAAATATAGCGATTTACAGGTAACATTCGGTGTAAACATGGTTATGATAGCTGAAGGAAAACCCCAACAGCTAGGTTTGATAGAAGTTATTGAGCACTATATAGCGCATCAAAAAAATGTAGTAACAAAGCGTACCCAGTTTGACCTTGAACAGGCAAAGTCAAGGGCGCATATACTTGAAGGGCTTATAAGAGCGGTGGATAATCTGGACGAGGTAATAGCCCTTATACGCAGTTCTAAAAACGGCAAGGAAGCAAAAGAGCGTCTAATAGAACGTTTTGCCTTTACGGCAGTTCAGGCTCAGGCAATACTTGATTTAAGGCTTCAAAGGCTTACCGGTCTTGAAATACTTGAACTTAGAAAAGAGTACGAGCAAATACTTGTAAAAATAAAGGAGCTTGAGCTTATACTTAAAAGCGAGAGGAAACTCATTTCCGTTATCAAGAAAGAGATGAAGGCAATAGCCGATGAATTTGGCGATGATAGGCGTACCGAAATAGTAAAGGAAAACAAGAAGCTCAAAGCGCAGGTAGAGCTTGATGAAATACCCGTGCCTGAGCAGACTGTAGTAATAATTACGTACAACTGGCAGCTTAGGCGTATGTTGCCCAAGGCATTTGAAAAAATAGCGTCCCCCGAAAATGCGCAGGAGCTTGTTCGCTATACATTCCGTGCCATGACTGACGAATACCTATATATATTTACAAATATGGGCAACTGCTTTAGGCTTTTAGTAGAACAGATAGAGGAGAGCAATAAACCTAAAGATAGGGGCATTTCAATAGGCGGTCTTATTGCAGGTTTAGACGAGGGAGAAATACCTGTAAGCATATTCTGTACCCCCGCTGAAGATATAGAGCATATGCCGGACCTTTTATTCTTTACAAAGAAGGGTTATATAAAACGCAGTATTGCTAAGGAATATGATATAAATCGCAGCAAGTTTATTGCCATTAAACTTGGTAAGGGCGATGAACTTATTAGCGTAAGCAATATGCAGGATGATAAGGATGTAATAGTGCTTACTAGAAAAGCTATGCTTATACGCTTCCCTCAAGATGAAGTTCCCTCAACCGGCAGGGCGACAAGGGGCGTTGCTGCTATTAAACTAAATACGGAAGACAGCCTTTGCTTCGGCGCTATGTTTGGAGAAGGTGATGAACTCATACTAGTTTCCGAGCGCGGCTATGCAAAACGTATAATGTCTAGCTTTATAGATGTACAGCATAGAGCGGGTAAGGGTTCCCGTGCTTTTGCTTTTTACAAAAACGCATCAAACGGCTCATACATTGCAGCGCAAGGGGTTATATCCTCCCAAAGTATAGTTACGCTTTTACAGACGCAGGATAATATGACGCCAATATCTAGCGATGAAATAGCCTACCAAGCCTTGCCCGATAGGGGGCGGAATATAACAATGGCGCTTATGGATAATGTGGTGTGCGATATGTTTATAGAGGGCAATTGACAAATACTCCTTCTGCATCTAAAATTAATAAAAGCAGCAAGGAAGGAGCGGCATGATAATAAAGGTTAAAAATATAAAAGCAAGCCTTGTGATAGCGTTAATCATGTTGGCGCTTTCTTCGCTTGTGGTGATTTCGCCTTTTGCAACGCTTCAGTTTGCGCTATTTGCTTTTATAATATTTCCGCCAATATTGCTTATTGCAGCTGCAGTAGGTGGGGAGATTACGGCGCTTTTTGGGTTTATAGTGTTGTTTATATCAGGGCTTATAAAAACTGATATGGCATTTGCACTACCCCTTAGCCTATTTCAGATACCAATGCTAGTTGTGTGGATTTTTTGCCTTTACAAGAAAGCTCAGTATAGTAGAGCAATAAGCATGGTGTTTGCTAGCTATATTTGTTCTGTGCTCATGCTATTTGTTTATGCAAGATTAATAAACACCGGTTTTTCTGCGAGCAATCTTGCACAAAGCAGCATAGAAACGCTTGATGCGCAGCCGCAAAGGGATGTGCTGCTGTATGCCCTTACAAATGCAGGTCTATTATCACTTGATGCATTGCCCCAAGGCGTACCTATATTTGACGACAGTATGGCGGGCGTAGTGCTTATGCCACACGCTAGGAAAGAGCTTTTCTCCCAGCTTTTAATCAGGCTTGAAGTGCTTTTTAGGGCGCTTCCTACCACGCTTTTAACGGGCGAAAGCATTATGCTTGCAAATTGCGGAACTGCATTAGCTTTACACATAGGCAGAAGATATGATAACAGCCTAAAAGAAGGAGATTTTCAGCTTCCCGGTATGATGAGCTTTACAAAATGGACATTGAGCCCTACTTTAAAAAAGGCAATGGGAGTGTTATTTATTGGTTTTTTAATAAGTCTATTTGTGCCAAGGGGCAAACTATATACCGCAGGTAAAATGATGTATACTGTACTCGGCACTCTGCTATCCATACAGGGTTTAAGCCTTGTTGCATTTTTTGTTTCTAATTTTGCAAAGCGTTTTTATTTAAAGCTTTTATTGATGTTGTTGCTATATTTAATATTTACCAACAGCCTTGCATGGATAGGTCTGTTTGATTTAATTTTTAAATTCCGTTCTCGTAGAAAACCAAGTAATTATAATAGACAGGAGGAACTATAATGAAAGTTATCTTATTACAGGATGTGCCCGGTACAGGTAAAAAAGGCGAGATATTAAATGTATCCGATGGCTATGCGCGCAACTTTCTTTTTCCGCGCAAATGGGCAATGCAGGCGACCGATAAAGCAGTTAAAGAGGTAGAGCGCCGCAAGGAAATAGAAAGACGCAATGAAGCTGAAAAACTTAAAGAAGCGCAGGATCTTGCCAATACCCTTGAAGGCAAGACTGTAGTTGTAAATTCAAAGGCGGGGGAAGGCGGTAAGCTATATGGTAGTGTAACAGCACAAGAAGTGGCTGATGCTTTAAAGCGCTATTTCGCCATAGATATAGACAAGCGGAAGATAGACCTTAAAGAATCCGTCCGTCAGCTTGGCGAAAGCAAGCTAGAAGTAAAGTTGCACCCTGGCGTATCGGCTAATATGATATTAAAAGTGGTAGAAGATAAGTAAAATATGTCTAACTTTTCTCCTCTGGATGTGCAGACGCCTCCAAATAGTCAAGAAGCGGAAAAATCAGTTCTGGGCGCACTGATGCAGGATTCAAACGCACTTTCTGAAGCGCTGGAACTGCTTGATAGCGAGGATTTTTATAATCCCCGCCATATTGCAATATACGAAGCAATGGTTTCGCTTAATAATCAGACAAGGGCGGTAGACATTGTAACCATGGATGCTGAGCTTTCCCGAACAGGCAAACTAGATGGGGTGGGCGGGGTAAGCTATCTTGTTGAGCTTGTGCGCTATGTGCCTACCACCGTACATCTAAGGCATTATATTAATATAGTCCTTGAAAAATCCACGCTAAGGAAGCTTATAAATGCATCAAATGAGATAAGCCGAAACTGCTATCAGCAGCAGATGGATTTGCAAGACATACTTATCCATGCCGAAAAATCCATATTTGATATAGTAATGCGCCGCACCGGCAGCCAAAGGCTTATACACATATCTGAGGTGATGAAGCAAAGCTATAAGACAATGGAGGAAATCGCCTTAAACAAAGGCGCGCTCCTTGGGGTGCCTACAGGTTTTACACTTATTGATGATTTGCTTACCGGTATGCATCCGGGTGAATTTTTGCTGATTGGCGCAAGACCCAGTATGGGTAAGACTAGTTTTGCTATTAATATTGCGACCCATGCTGCGCTTAAAGGTTTCACTACTGCTATATTCAGCCTTGAAATGCCGAGTGAACATATAGCTACTCGTATATTATGTTGTGAGGCAAGGGTTAATATGCAAAAAGCCAGAAACGGTACGCTTACATCTGAGGAGTGGAGTAAGCTTGCTATGGCAATAGCGCCTCTTGCCAAGGCGCCGCTCTATTTAGATGACACCTCTTCGCTTACACCTACACAGCTTAGGAGCCGCAGCCGTAGTCTTATGATGGAAAAGGGCAGACTGGATCTTATAGTAATTGACTATCTACAGCTTATGAGTACGGATACGCGGGCTGAAAATCGTCAGCTTGAAGTAAGTGAAATATCAAGGAAATTAAAAGCTATTGCGCTTGAACTTAAAGTACCCGTACTTGCCTGCGCTCAGCTATCCCGTGCAAATGTGCAGCGCGCTGTTAAGCGACCCATGCTGTCAGACCTTAGGGATTCCGGTTCAATAGAGCAGGACGCTGATGTTGTAATGTTTTTACATAGAGAGAGCTATTACAAAGAAGACAGCTCGGATACAAACATTGCAGAAGTAATAATAGCCAAGCAGAGGAACGGTCCTCTCGGAACTGTAAAACTCTATTGGCATGATGAATATACACTATTTGAAGATCTACTTTACGAAGACACAAGGAGCGAATAAGATGCAATCTCAGAACAAGGTTTCAAAACTTCAGAAAGACGACAGGTTTGAAGGTTTTTTGCTTGTAAGAAGTGCAAGCAATAGAGTTGGTTCAACCGGAAGCCCATACCTTGATATGATGCTTGCAGATAACTCCTGTGATATAAATGCTAAAGTGTGGAACACAGCAGAAACTGCACCTGAAAGCGGCAGCGTTATAAAGCTGCGCGCCGGAGTTACGGAGTTTAACGGTAGACTTCAATTAAGGGTAGAGAAATTCAGGCTCGTTACCGAGGAAGATGAGGTTGACTTATCCCTATTAGTGCCTTGTGCCCCTGAAAAGCCGGAAGTAATGCTAAAACAGGTGTATGACACTATAGAAACTATGCAAAATGATGTACTAAAAAAAATTGTGCATAGCATTATAAAGCAGCATGAGGATAAGCTGATATATTATCCTGCTGCGCAGAGCCTGCATCATGCAGAGCGTTCTGGTTTACTTAACCATATAACCAGTATGTTAAATGTGGCTAAGTCCATAGTTCCCTGCTATCCATTTTTCGATGAAGACCTTCTTTATGCAGGCGTAATACTGCACGATATAGCTAAAATATTAGAGCTTAAAGCCGATAATTTCGGCAATGTGAGCGACTATACTAAAGATGGCTTGCTGCTTGGACATTTAGTAAGGGGAGTAAGTCTAATAAGGGATACCGCAAGGCAATTAAATATCCCGGAGGATGATGAATATACACTCCTTCTTGAGCATATGATACTTAGCCACCACGGAATAGCAGAATATGGCAGTACACGTCCTCCTATGTTTCCGGAGGCGGAAATGCTGCATCTTATAGACGTAATGGACGCCCGCATGAATGAAATGCAAGGCGTACTTGAGCGTACTCCAAGGGGTATATTCAGTGAGAGGATTTGGTCCTTGGATAGGCGCATATATCACCCTAATTATACAGAGAAATAGTATATGAAGAAAAGCAAAAAGCTTTTATTTCGTATAGAGTTAAATTATGCCTTTGTACAGTCGGGTTTCTGGTTGGCGCACCTTGCACTCCAAGGTTTTTCTGCAGTATTCCTTGCCTACAAGGGTTTTTCAAATACTCAAATAGGTGTAACCAATTCGGTAATGAGTGTGCTTTCTATATGTTTTCAGCTGGTAGTATCTTCTTTTTCTGATTATAGAAGCGATATTCCCATAAAAAAGATTATGGCAAGTCTTATGCTCTGCTCCATGATAGCAAGTGCAATGCTTATTAAATTGCCACTTTCCATACTGCTTGTTGCAATTGTATATACTATAGGCGGAGGAATACACAATACAAACAGTGCGCTGATAAATGCCCAGATTATGCAATATGTAAATGTAGGTTTAGATGTAAATTACGGCTGGCCAAGGGGAGTAGGTTCCATGGCATATGCAATTGCAGCATTTATACTAGGTACCCAGCTTGATAAGCATTCTCCTTCTATCCTCATGCCGCTTTATATTTTGCTTATATTACTAACTATTATTGCTTGTCTTCTTATGCCTAATGTGTCTTCGGTTGCAAGTAAAAGCGCGGCGCTGTATGTGCAGGAGAAGAACAGCGGTCGTACTACATATTTACAGATACTTAAAGGGAATAGAACACTGTTTTGCTTCCTGTTTGCCAGTGTACTTCTATATGTGGGGCAGACGCCTAATATGCTTTTCTTGGTAAAGGTGGTTAACAGCCTTGGTGGCGGCTCAAAGGAACTTGGCATATGTATGCTTATACAATCCGGAGTGGAAATGCCTGCGATGTTTGTGGCGCCGGCGCTCCTTAAAAAGTATAAGGCAAGGCGGCTTCTTCTGCTTTCTTTTATTGCCTATGCAGTGAAGATGTTAATTATTGCCATGTCAAACAGCATGAGTACAATATATATTGCCATGTTCCTAAGCCTACTTTGCTATGGTCTTTACGGCGTTAGTGCATCTTACTTTGCAAATGACATAGTTGCTCAAGGAGAGAAGGTAAGGGCGCAAGGTCTAGTTTCCCTTGCCAGCTACCTTGGCGCAATTATAGGTAATCTAATAGCAGGTGTGCTTATTGACGGTATAGGAATAAATGCACTGCTGCATGTAAGCTGGGTAGTGCTTACATTTGCAGCAGCAATAATGTTTATTTGCGCTAGGCTAGATAAGAAAACGGCTTTAAAACTATAAATCCCAGTTTCTTGAAAGAGTTTTTTCATCTGCTTCTTTTTGAAGAAGCTCTATTATTTTGTCCTGATTGATAGAGTTTATAGTTTTTCCGTCCCTTGTACGTACAGATACTGTGCCGCTTTCAGCCTCCCTATCGCCAAGTATCAGCATATAGGGTATTTTATGCATCTGCGCTTCGCGTATCTTAAAGCCTATTTTTTCGTTTCTAAGGTCTGTCTGCGCGCGTATACCGGAAAATAACATCTTGTTGAGTAGCTCATTTGCTGCATCATCAGACCTGTTTGTTATAGTAAGTATAATAGCCTGTACGGGTGCCAGCCACATCGGGAAAGCGCCGCCAAAGTGTTCAACAAGTATTGCCATAAAACGCTCGATAGAACCGTACACAACTCTGTGTATCATAACAGGGCGGTGTTTTTCGCCATCAGCGCCTATAAAGCTTAGGTCAAAACGCTCAGGTAAGCTCATATCAAGCTGTATAGTACCGCACTGCCAGGTTCTACCTATGCTATCTTTAAGGTGAAAGTCAATTTTAGGGCCGTAAAAAGCACCGTCGCCCTCGTTTATTCTATAATCAACGCCTAGTGAATCAAGCGCGGATTTTAAGCCCTCAGTAGCTTGTTCCCACATTTCATCAGTGCCTATACTGTTTTCGGGTCTGGTGGAAAGTTCAACCGAATAATCAAAGCCGAATACTTTATATACACTATCAGTAAGCTTATATACGCCTATTACTTCATCCTTTATCTGCTCAGGTGTCATGAATATATGCGCATCATCTTGAGTGAAACAGCGGACTCTCATAAGCCCATGAAGCGTACCGCTCTTTTCATGTCTGTGTACAAGACCCAGTTCACCTGCTCTAATAGGGAGATCCCTATAGCTCCAAAGCTTTCTCTTGTATGTAAGCACTCCGCCTGGGCAGTTCATAGGTTTTATAGCATAGTCCTCATCGTCTATCTTGGTTGTGTACATGTTTTCACGGTAATTATCCCAGTGCCCGCTTGTTTCCCAAAGTTTTTGGGATAGTATCATTGGGGTTTTTATTTCCTCATAGCCGTTTTCACGGTGGATTTTTCGCCAATAGTCCTCTAAAATGTTGCGGACTATCATGCCGTTGGGGTAGAAGAAGGGGAAACCCGGAGCTTCTTCGTGCAAGTCAAATAGGTCTAGCTCACGCCCTAGGCGGCGATGGTCTCTCTTTTTTGCTTCCTCAAGCATGTTAAGGTAATTATCTAGATCTTCTTTATTAGTAAAAGCGGTACCGTATATGCGTTGGAGCATTTTATTTTTCTCATCGCCCCGCCAGTATGCACCCGCAATACTGAGCAGCTTAATTGCCTTTATTTTGTTGGTTGAGGGCAGGTGAGGACCTGCGCATAGGTCAACAAAATCTCCCTGAGAGTAGAAAGATATTTCTTTATCCTCGGGCAAATCTTCTATAAGTTCAACCTTGTAGGGTTCATCTTTTTCTTTCATCAGCTTAATCGCTTCATCCCTTGGCAGGGTGAAGCGTTCTTCACGCTCGTTTTTCTTTATTATACGCTTCATTTCTTTTTCAATGTTGACTAGGTCCTCGGGTGTAAAGGATTCATCACGGTCAAAATCGTAGTAGAAGCCGTTTTCAATCGCAGGTCCTATGGCGAGTTTGGCATCAGGGTATAGGTTTTTTACCGCGGCTGCCAGCACGTGGGAAGCAGTATGCCTCAGCGTGTGCCTACCTTCTTCGTCGTCGAATGTTAGGTATTTTACTTTAGCATCTTCTTTAATAGGCGCTTGCAAGTCCTGTACATGTCCATTTACTTGTGCTACCAGTGCTTTTTTTGCCTGCTCATTATCAAATTCTTTGAGCAGGTCTAGTGCGTTTGTACCCTGCGATACTTCATATTCTTTTTCGTTTACAACAACTTTCATAATAATCTCCTTTGATAAAATAAAAACGCCCCCTAAGGGACGGATGTCTCCGCGGTTCCACCCTAATTGCATGTGCCACTCGCAACGTGATAACGGGCGTAAACCGTTCCTTTTGGCAGGCGGTACTTGTCTTATTTTCCCTCCCTGCTTTCAGCAAGCGCAGGGTCTCTGAAAGAGAATAATAATCAGCTTGTTCTGCCGCAACAAGGTAAGAAAAAGTATATATCTTTTTTTCCTAGTTGTCAAACGGATAAATATTGTATACAACTCGCCTTTTACAAATTTTGCGCAATTACCCCTTTACAAATAGTTTTATTGATGCTATAATCTACATGAAATTAATTACATTGAATGAACGAAATTTCATGATAAGGATAAACAATGTCTACGAGTAATTTATTGGTAAAACTAAGTCGCATGTATTATGAAGAGAACTTGAGTCAGAAAGAAATCTCCGAAGTCTTAGGTATTTCCCGCGCCCAAATAAGCAGATTATTGCAAAAAGCCAGAAACGAAAATATTGTCACTATTCGAATTAATGATCCTAATCTCAATGAGTCATTGCTGGAAAATGAGCTAATCCAACGATACGGTCTGAAGGATGCCGTTGTTGTTAACACAGCAGGCTCAATGAAAGAAGCTGTGCTAGATGAATTTGGGAAGCTTGCGGCAGTGCGTTTAGTAAGATATATCAAAGATCAAGATATAGTTGGCATAATGAGCGGACGAACTATCGCTAGCTTAGTTCAAGGGATTGTAAATTTTCCTCATAAGAACCTAAAAATTGTTCCTTTGGTTGGTGGACTTGGGAGTAGAAACTCTACATGGCATGCTAATTCCATAGCAGAAGAATTTGCGAATAAAACACATTCAGTATCCTATACACTAAATGCGCCTTCTGTAATGCAGAGTCAGCTTGCAAGAGATATGTTGGTATCAGAACCCGGTATTCAGTCACTTCTCAAAGTGGGAACAGTCAGTGATGTAGCCATTGTTGGCATTGGGCAGGCTGAAATCGGAGCGAGCAATGTATTGGCTGGGGGATTGACGGAACAAGATATTTTTGAATTAAAAGACATTGGTGCTATCGGCTCTATGTGTACTTCCTACTTTGATCGTGATGGTAACCTTCTTTACCCGGAAATTGAAAAACGAATGATTGGACAACCTTTAGAAAATTTACGGGGTGCGAAAACAATAGCTGTGGCTATTGGAAAAAGCAAGCAAGCCGCCATTGATGCGGCACTAAAAACTGGACATGTTGA
Organism: Christensenellaceae bacterium; assembly: GCA_012837835.1. Classification (GTDB taxonomy): domain Bacteria; phylum Bacillota; class Clostridia; order Christensenellales; family Aristaeellaceae; genus DTU024. The sequence goes on from DUQK01000037.1 coordinate 40,935, forward strand.
CGTTTTCATGACTAATGTGGAAACGGCACAACATATATTATCATTTTAAAGGAGAACTACTATGAAAAAACTACTGTCTCTACTATTGGTGTGTACCTTGATGCTTTCCATGACATTGGTTATCAATGCTGAAGACTTAAAAGGCAGGAAAGTATCTCTACTGACCGCAAACCTTAGTTCTGTTACTACCAACCAAATGGCTGAGTATATGAAACAAGGACTAGAATCTTATGGGATTGAAGTAACAATTGTTGATACGAAGGGCGACTTTGGTCAATTAGCCAGTCGTATTGAAGATAGTGTCAGCGCAAAGACTGATGCTATTGTGCTCATCAGCGCAGACCCTGTGTTGGTTCTCAGTCAGTTGGAAGTAGCATTTGAAGCAGGTATTCCAGTCTTTGGATGCGATAGTGGCTTTGTTGAAGGTATGCAGGTGAACGCCACCAGCGATAACTACATGATGGGTGAAGATATTACTCGATATCTGTTTGATGAATTGATGGACGGAAAAGGGACTGTCATCGCACTGACGCACCGTCCTCATCCTGGAGTTGTCAAGCGCAGCATTGCTTTTGATGATCTTCTAAAAGAATATCCGGATATCAAATTGATTACAGAACAGCATGTAGAAGTGCCCGGTCCCATTGAGAGTGCTCGTACTATCATGGAAAACTTACTCTTATCCAACTCAGAAAAAGATTCTATCACAGCAGTTTGGTGTGCTTGGGATGAACCAGCTATTGGAGCAACACAGGCACTAATGGATGCTGGAAGAAGCGAAGTACTTGTTATCGGTGTTGATGGAAACAGCCAAGCTGTGGAATTAATCAATGAGGGTACTAACTTAAAGGCTACTATGGCTCAGAACTTCGAGGGAATGGCCAACATCGTGGTGACTGAAATAGTGAAGCTGTTTAGCGGCGAGGAAGTTGTTCCTGGAGACCAGTATGCTCCTGCGCTTCTGATTACTAAGACTGAATAAACTTATTCCAGAGCCGTGCGATGTTATTATTGCACGGCTCTCAAACCAATTAATCTAATTATCAACTAGAGAAATTCCAAAACAGAGGAGTATATGCAATGTTATTGGAAATTAAAAATCTTTCTAAACAATTTGGCAATGTTCGTGCACTAAGCGACTTGTCTATGTATATTGCACCTGGGGAAGTACATGGTCTTGTTGGAGAGAATGGAGCAGGGAAATCTACCCTGATCAAAATCTTAACAGGTGTATATCAACTTACCAGTGGACAATTGTTCTGGAATGGTGGAGAAGTCCATATTAACAATGCGGCTGATAGTCAGGCGCTTGGCATCAATGTTATTCACCAAGACCGGAATTTGATACCTTCTTTTAACGGAGTTGAAAATGTATACCTTGGGCTTCAATATAAAAAAAAGCCCTGGGGACAGGTGGACTGGAAGCGTATGAATAAACGTGTAAAAGCCCTTGCAGATGAACTAAATATACAAATAGACTTATCGCTTCCTGCTTCTATGCTTAAGCCTCCCGAGCAAACCTTGATTGAGCTTCTACGGGTGCTAATGACGGATTGTCGGTTGTTGATTCTTGACGAGCCAACGGCCTCTATGACGGACAGAGAAACCAATATACTCTTTCGGGTTATAAGAGAGTTAAAGAACAAAAGAACTGCTGTTTTGTATGTCACGCATCGTATGGAGGAAATCTTTCAATTGACTGACAGGATTACCGTACTCAAGAATGGAATGTGGGTAGATACGGTGCAAACAAAAGATGTCAATATCGAAAACCTAATTTCACTTATGACTGATAACTGGCGTAGTGAATCAATTGACATTGAAACGCAGTTTGGAGAGGAATTACTTAAGGTAAAGAACCTCTCCAGTCAAGACGGTGTTGTAAATGATGTAAGTTTTAGTGTGCGTGCAGGTGAGATTGCGGGTGTTTTTGGTCTTGGAGGTAGTGGGCGAACTGAAACCCTTGAGTGCATATATGGTAATAGGAAAATAAAGTCCGGATATATTGAACTATTAGGTGAGGAATATGTTTCTCCCACCCCTGCCCGTTCTATTCAGAAGGGAATGGCGTTTATCAGTGAGGATAGGCGTGGAATGGCTCTAATAACATCTTTAAATGTTAGGGAAAACATCACCTTATCTACTATTGATGACTACGCACATTTTTATGTGTTGGATGACAAGCGCCAGAAAAAGGATTCGGAGGATAAAATTGAATCATTAACGATTGTGACAACCGGAACGGAACAACCAGTAGACCAACTAAGTGGCGGCAATCAGCAGAAGATAGTCTTTGCTAAGGCTTTGATGTCTCAACCCCAAGTTCTTTTATGTGATGAGCCGACCCAAGCGGTAGATATTAAAACTAGGGCAGAGATTCATCGGCTCATAAGAGAATTAGCTAATCAAGGAAATGCTATTGTTTTTGTTTCCTCCGATTTGAAAGAAGTGTTAGATATTTCAGACACCGTTAATGTTATTGCAAATGGCAAAACCAAGGCAAAGTTGCCTAATCATCAATTATCATCAGAACAAGTACTGTCTTTGTGTTATGAATGAGAAGTGTGCTAAAGGTTCTGCATTGAAAGGATAAGAAAAATGACTACTCAACAAAAAATCCGACATGTTCTAAAGCATTATGGTACGATGATGGCGGCCGTTATCATTATACTGATTTTCAGTTTACTTCGTCCTGATGCTTTCTTTACCCTGCAAAACTTGGTGAACATTAGTAGACAGATTTCTCTTCTTGTAATTGTCGCTATTGGAGCAACGCTCATTATGGTTATGGAGGAATTTGATTTATCCCTAGGGTCTTTAGCCAGCTTGGGCGGTATTATAGGAGCCACTTTGGCAGTAAAAAGCTTTCCTATCTTTTTTGCTATGCTTATAGCAGTGCTATGTTGTGCTCTTATTGGTTTGTTTAGCGGCTGGCTAATTACCAAGTTTAATATTTTATCCTTTATCACAACTTTAGCGATGAGTACAATTATTACCGGAATTATTTTCGCTATTACTGGCGGTAGTACGGTTTTTCAGGGTGTACCCAAGAGCTATCGGAGCATAGGTACCACTATGGTCTACGGTGTACCGCTATTGACCATTATTATGATTTTACTGACGGTGATTTTCTGGTTTATTATGCGTCATACGCCCTTTGGCAGAAAACTATATGCTATTGGAGGAAACCCAAGAGCTGCTTTTGTTTCTGGTATTCCAGTCAAAAAAATGAAGGTGATTGCTTTTGCGCTATGTGCAGGATTATCCGGTCTAGCTGGCGTACTCCTTTCTTCTCGTCTTGGTTCTGCGCACCCCTCTGGTGGTGATGGGTTGTTTTTACAAGCTTACGCTGCTGTTTTCTTGGGGAAAACTATGTTCCGTGGTGGTGTTGCAAATATTTGGGGGACTTTAGTTGGGTCTATTATCCTTGGTGTTTTGGCCAATGGATTAACTATCATGCAGGTGCCTACTTTTATGCAAGACCTTCTGACGGGCTGTATTATCATCCTTGCTTTAGTGTTGCAAAAGATTGGAGCAAAGACTGATGACTAATGAATTTCAAATACCAAGAATGAAAAACATATTAAAAAAGCGTGGTAATTTAATAGTTGCTTATCTTCTTGCTGGATACCCGAACCGAGAAGCATTTTTGATTTCATTGAAATTAGTAGCAAATGCTGGAGTAGATATCATTGAAGTGGGTTTTCCTTCAGCTAATCCCAGCAACGATGGTCAAGTTATTCGTGATGCCCATAAGAAAGTGGATATGTCGATACAGGATGACTGGGTATATTGGCAAAAGATTCGCAATGCAGTAGATGTTCCTCTTTGGATTATGGGATATCAATCTGATCTGATAAGTAATCCTCGTTATGAACAATTAGTTTCTTTTTCTATTGCCGATGCTTTTGTAATTCCGGGGTTAGATATAGATAAAAACCTAGAATTAAATGAGAAGCTAAAGAGTCAAGGATGTGAGACTCTTGGATTTGTAAATGGTCAAATGCAAGAGCAGTCAATACGACAAGTATTCGCCACTCACCGCTTAATATATGTGCAATTGTATGTTGGGGAGACAGGTTGCAAGGCTGCTCAAGATGACTACGAAGGAATATTACAAATCGCCAAAGATTATCCAGATGTTTATTCTTTTGCGGGGTTTGGAATCGATAGCCCTCAGCGTGTTGAACAATTGCTAAATCAGGGGTTTGATGGAGTGATTTTGGGTACTGCTGTCATTCGGCATCAAAATCAGTCACAGGAAGCGTTGTTTCAGTTTGTTCATGAAATTAAGTCTGCCGCTAACAAGGAGCGAGAATATGAAAGCCATCACAACATTTGATATAGGAACTAGTAATGTAAAGGGTGTTTTAGTCAGCTTTGAAGGTAAAGTATTGCATACCCAAAGCCAAAAGATAGATACCTTTCAACAGGGAGAGAAAAACAACTTGATTGAACAGAACCCTGAACAATGGTACCAGGCTTTTTGTGAAATCAGCAAATCTTTTTTTGATGTTTGTCCTCCCGAGGAAGTTGTCGGTATAATTTTAAGCGGTCAAATGCAGGACCTGATTTTGTTGGACCCAAAAGGCAGACCAATTATGGATGCTGTGCTCTATTCAGACGGTCGCGCACAGAAAGAGGCGGATATTATCAGTCAAATCATCGGCAAAGAGACAATTCAAGAGATAACAGCAAATGCTTTCGATGGCTCTAGACCACTGGCAAAGCTATTGTGGGTCAAGCAAAATCAACCGGATATATTTGCCAAGGCTGCTCATGTATTAATTAGTTCAAAGGATTACATCATTACTAGACTAACTGGGCAATTTGTTTCTGATGTGGTTAGTTGTTCTACTGCAGGTTTAATGGACATTCTTACAAAAAAATGGCGCAAAGACTGGTTGACGAAAATAGGAATCGATGACATTAGTTGGCCATGTATTATGTATCCCCATCAACAGGCCGGACAAGTATTGAAGCCAGCTTCAGAAGAAACAGGGTATGTAAGTGGTACGCCAGTTTATGCAGGGACTGGTGATGCAGGTAGTGCGACTTTGTCCAGCGGTGTTTCTCAGAAAGGAGAATTTAATATCAATTTAGGAACCTCAGGTTGGATAGCCTGTATATCTGAACAGCCACTTCTTCAGGAAAGTGTATCTAATCTTGCTGCCATGCCTGAGAAGACATATATTAATGTTGTACCTTTTTTTAATGCGGGTAATGTTTATCAGTGGGCTGCGGATTTTTTCTTTTCAGATATGCCCTTAACCGATCGGTATAACTGTTTGGAGAAGTTGATTGAAAAAAGCACACCTGGAAGTGGTGGTTCCCTTTTCCTTCCTTATTTGCTCGGAGAGCGCTTCCCGGTGATGGATACTGAAATTACAGGTGGATTTATAGATATATGTCCCAATACGACTACCGCAGACATGGCAAGAGCGTGTCTTGAGGGCGTTGCATATTCTATCCGACAGGGTCTTGAGGTAATCGGAACAACACCAAAAAAAATGACGCTGGTAGGTGGTGGTGCAAAGTCAAATACTTGGTGCCAAATTCTGGCAGACATGTTAAATATACCTCTCGTTGTCTTTCATGATGCTGAATATCTTCCCTCAATGGCTATAGCATCTTCAGTCCTACTCGCCCAAGGAAAGATACCTGACTATGAAACATTCATTACTACTAGCATTTCAGCCAAAACTGAAGGCAAAGTAATAGAGCCCAACGCAGCCGCAGCGGCTATCTATAATAAATATTATCAGAGATTTTGCAGCATATATCCGGCTTTCAAGCAAATGGTTCCAATAGACGGATGATATCAGCATATTTCTCCCATGTTGGAGGAGTATTACTTAGGGTTTCTAATTTCACCCGCTGCAAAAAAACAGGCTTTATAAACTGAACTTATGAAACAGTCTGCGCTTAATCCTGCAGACTGTTTTCATCCAAAAAAATCAAGAATATTTTGGTGAATGATTCCATCTTGGCTGAAATTCACCCTGTCCATGGAGAGCACAAATTTAGGATGATTGTCTTCAATTTTGCGTAATTCATTTTTGTTAATAAAAACAGTTGACATAAAAAACAAGCTGTGGTTTAATAAATGCTGCTCGTGTGTTTAGCAATACTAAACTTGAGAACTTTTAAAAAGAGGAGGAGAGTAAATGAAGCTTGGGAATAAACTTAGGCGTCTTAGGCAAAAGCGCAATCTAACTCAGGAAGAACTAGCGGACAGGTGTGAGCTTAGCAAGGGTTTTATATCCCAAGTGGAAAGGGACTTAACCTCTCCATCAATTACGACGCTTGCAGATATTTTAGAGAGCCTAGGCACTGACCTTAAAAGCTTTTTTGCAGATGATGATGCGGAGCAGATAGTATTTTCTTCTGATGAGATGTCCCTTAAAGAGGATTCTGAAAACCTAAGGGGCTATATTAAATGGCTTGTCCCCAATGCTCAGAAAAACGATATGGAGCCTGTGCTTGTTAGCCTTTCTCCAGGTGGGAAAACGCAGGTTATTTCTGCACATGAAGGCGAAGAAATAGGCTACGTGCTTAAAGGTAAAATCGTCCTTGTTGAGGGTGAAAACTCTTATAAAGTTTCAAAGGGGGGCAGCTTCTGTCTGCATCCGGGAGAGCCGCATTATATAGAAAACCGCGGCAATGAAACAGCCAGATTTTTATGGGTATCAACGCCGCCGGCGTTTTAGGGAGGTATTATGAGTCAAGACAATCGTCTAATACTGCTTGAAGATATATCTAAAGATTTCGACAGGCATACTGTACTTAGCGATATAAACCTTTATATTAAAAAGAATGAATTTTTAACACTGCTTGGACCCAGCGGCTGCGGAAAGACAACCATGCTTCGTATAATAGGCGGCTTTGAATTTCCAACAACCGGAAGAGTGCTCTTTGACGGTAAAGATATTACAGACGAACCGCCATATAAGAGAAGAGTAAACACCGTATTTCAAAAATACGCTCTTTTTCCGCACCTTAATGTATTTGAAAATATAGCCTTCGGTCTTAAAATTGCAAAATTGCCAAAGGCTGAGATAACAAGCCGTGTGGGGAAGATGCTGGAGCTTGTAAATCTTTTAGGCTATGAAAAGAGGAGCGTTGATTCGCTGTCCGGCGGTCAGCAGCAACGTATTGCTATTGCAAGGGCGCTTGTAAATGAGCCTGAAGTACTCTTACTTGATGAACCCCTTGCGGCGCTTGATTATAAGCTTCGCAAAGGTATGCAGCTTGAACTTAAGCGTATGCAGCAGGTGCTTGGTATTACATTTATTTTTGTTACGCACGACCAAGAAGAAGCGCTTACAATGTCCGATACTATAGTTGTAATGAAGGACGGCTTTATGAGGCAAATAGGTACGCCTAAGCATATATATGATGAACCTAAGGATGCCTTTGTAGCAAACTTCATAGGTGAGAGCAATATTATCAGGGGCATAATGCCAAAGGACGAAGTTGTTCACTTTTGCGGGCTGAATTTTGAATGCGTTGACTCCGGTTTTGAAAAGGACGAACCTGTAAACGTGCTTATACGCCCTGAGGATATAGTTATAACAGATGCAGAAGATGTACCGCTTAAAGGTGTAGTTCGTAGCGTTATATTTAAGGGTGTTCATTATGAAATGGTAATAGATGCAGGTAATTACCTGTGGAAGGTACATTCAACCGTTATGGTACCTGAAAATTCTAAGGTTGGGCTTTCAGTAGTTCCCTTTAATATACATGTTATGAAACTGACTGACGATGAACTAACAGGAGATGAGCAATGAGCGCTATGAGCATGCCCGCTTGGGGCATATGGCTTATGGCTCTTGGTCTTGGTATATTTATTGTTATGATAATACTAAGCCTAAAGAAACACAGGGGCGTGCATAGATCGCTCTTCGCCTGGCCTTATTCTCTATGGATGATAGTATTTACAGTTGTGCCACTTTTTTTAATAGCTTATTATGCTTTTACTGACAAGGCAGGTAGCTTTACTCTGGATAATTTTAAAAACTTCTGGGACAGCAACTATGAGATGAAAAAACAGCTAATTGATATGGGCTTTGATGTAAGTGGTATGGAACTTAGCGATAGGGGAACAGTAAATGTAGATACCTTGGTGTATTCACTCTGGATGGCATTTAAGTGTACCGTAATATGCCTTGCGATAGGTTATCCTGCAGCGCTTTTTATGTCGGATAGAAATTTTAAGCTGGGACCAACGCTTATTGTGCTTTTCATAATCCCTATGTGGATGAACTTCCTACTGCGCACAATAGCTTGGATGACACTGCTTGAAGATAACGGCATTATAAATACCCTGCTAGAATCCCTTGGATTTGGAAAACTTAAACTAATGTATAATTCAAACGCAGTGTTGCTTGGTATGGTGTATAACTACTTGCCTTTTATGGTGTTCCCTGTATATAACTCAATAAGTAAGCAGGATATTAAGCTATCCGAAGCCGCTATGGACCTTGGAGCGGATGAAATTAAAACCTTTACTAGGGTAACGTTTCCGCTGAGTATACCTGGCATTGTATCCGGTATTACTATGGTGTTTATGCCGTCAGTTACTACTTTTTTTATACCTAGGGTACTAGGCGGCGGAAATACGGAGATGTTCGGAGACCTTATAGAGCGTACATTCTTAACTGCTGATAACTGGAATGTAGGTTCAGCGCTATCCCTAATAATGATGGTGCTGATACTGTTCAGCATAAGCCTACTTAGGCGAGTTGATCCTCAAGGGGAAGGAGGGAGCCTATTATGACCAAGGTGTTTAAACGCTTCTATCTGATGTTAATACTGCTTTTTCTATACCTGCCTATTGCAGTGCTTATATTCCAGTCTTTCAATGCGGGAGTAAGCCGCGCTAAATGGGAGGGTTTTTCACTGAGATGGTATGTAGAACTATTTAGGGACCCTGCTATAAAAAAGGCTCTTTGGGTTACCGTAAGCATAGCTGCGCTTGCTTCGTTTTTTGCAACCATACTGGGAACTCTTGCGGCGATAGGTATAAATGCCATGAAAAAAGGTTCACAAGGCACTATGATGACTATCACCAGTATACCTATGACCATGCCTGATATAGTAACCGGTATTTCTCTCATGCTGCTTTTTATATTTACCAAGGTGGATAGGGGTTATTTTACCATGTTACTTGCGCATATTACCTTTAATACGCCGTATGTGTTGCTCTCTGTGCTGCCAAAACTTAGGGAAATGAGCCGCTATACATACGAAGCCGCGCTGGACCTTGGAGCAACGCCGGGCTATGCTCTAAGGCATGTGCTTATACCCGCTGTAAGACCTGGGATAATTACCGGTGCGCTGCTTTCATTTACCCTATCTTTGGATGATTTTACCGTAAGCTATTTTACTACCAGCCCGCTTGTACAGAACCTTTCAACTTTAATTTATTCTGAGGCGAGAAAGGGTATAAAGCCTACTATGAATGCACTATCCGCTTTGATGTTTGTTACACTATTAGTATTGCTTTTAGCAATTAACTATAGGTCTATAAAAACCAATTCAAACAAATAGGAGGTAAACATGAAAAAATTGGGTGTTCTGTTTTTAACAATCTCTCTGCTGTGCATGATGCTCGTATCAGGGCAGGCGAACGGTGTTGTAAGAGTTTACAATTGGGAGGACTACATTAGTCCGGAATCACTCGAACTTTTTGAAGAAGAAACGGGCATAAAGGTAGATTATATGCGTTTTACTACAAATGAAGATATGATGGTGCAGGTTAGAACATCCCCCGGCGCATTTGATATAGTATTTCCGTCTGATTATTGTGTAGAAAGGCTTATAAGCGAAGACTTGCTTGAAGAGCTTGATTACTCAAAGATTCCAAATGCAGAGCATATTTCAGATTGGCTGCAAGATCCCGCCTATGACCCAAAGGGAGTACACTCTGTACCCTATATGTGGGGTACTGTAGGAATACTGTATGATAAAACGCGCGTAAACGGTCCGATTGATTCTTGGGGAGTGCTTTTTAGCGATGAATATGCAGGGGAAGTATTTATGCTGGATTCTATAAGGGATACCATGGGCTTGGCTCTTCAATATCTAGGTTATTCATTAAACACAAGGGAGCCTAACGAGCTTATGAAAGCCACTAAATTACTTATAGAACAGAAGAAAAACCGCATTGTAAAAGCGTACCAAGTTGATGAAACCAAAGATAAGATGGTAGCGGGCGAAGCTATACTTGCGGTTATGTGGTCAGGAGATGCGCAGTATTCTATTAGCCTTAATGACAACCTTGCTTATTCAGTACCTAAAGAGGGAAGTAATGTATGGGTTGACTGCTTTATAATACCTAAATCCTCAGAGAATAAGGAAAACGCATATAAATTTATAGACTTTATGTGCAGACCTGAAATTGCTCAAATAAACTGTGAATATATAGAATACTCATCACCAAATGATGCTGCTATAGAGCTTATGGGGGATGAGTACATAAACAACCCTACCATAAACCCCCCGCAGGAGGTTATAGACAGGTGTGAATTCTTCCACGATATAAACGATTTTCTGCCCACATATAATACCCTATGGGCGCAGGTTAAAAACGCGAAATAATTCTAGCCCATGCGGGAGTAGTTAGGCGCTTCCTTAGTAATATAAATATCATGCGGGTGGCTTTCAAGCAGACCCGCATTTGTTATGCGGATAAATTCGCTGTTCTTTTGCAGCTCTAAAATATTCTTTGTGCCGCAATAGCCCATTGCTGAGCGCAGACCGCCTACAAGCTGGAACACTGTATCTGAAAGTACGCCCTTAAAAGGTACCCTGCCTTCTACGCCTTCCGGAACCAATTTATTGCTGTTCTCTTGAAAATATCTATCTCTTGAGCCGTCTTTCTGCGACATTGCCGCCATAGAGCCCATACCCCTATATACTTTAAATGAACGTCCTTGGTAGAGCTCCGTTTCACCAGGGCTTTCCTGTGTGCCGGCAAAAAGGCTGCCCAGCATTACACATGAAGCACCTGCAGCAATTGCCTTAGCTATATCGCCGGAATATTTAATACCGCCGTCTGCTATAATGCTAACACCCCTTTTAGCTGCTTCTTCAGCACAGTCAGCTATTGCAGTAACCTGCGGTACGCCTATACCCGCAACAACCCTAGTTGTACATATGGAGCCGGGTCCAATGCCAACCTTTATGCAATCTGCACCTGCATTAATAAGATCTCTTGTTGCAGCAGCGGTGGCTACATTGCCGGCTATTATAGTAAGTTCAGGGTAAGTTTCTTTAACCTTTTCAACCATGTTTATAACGCCGCAGCTATGTCCATGAGCTGTGTCTATACAAATGATATCCACTTTCGCGTTTACAAGCGCCTCAACCCTTTCGAGGGTGTTTTTAGCTATACCGACAGCCGCTCCGCAGAGCAGGCGTCCGTTTTCGTCCTTGGCGCTATTTGGGTATTTTATAGCTTTTTCGATGTCCTTTATGGTTATAAGACCGCGTAAGCGGTAGTTTTCATCAACCAATGGCAGTTTTTCAATACGGTGCGCGGCTAAAATATCCTTAGCCTTTTCAAGTGTTATACCCTCATTTGCGGTTATGAGGTTTTTACTTGTCATCACTTCACCTATCTTTTTACTGTCATCTGTTTCAAAGCGCAGGTCTCTATTAGTGAGTATACCGACAAGCGTGTTGTTTTCATCGGTTATAGGCACTCCGCTAATGCGATACCTTGCCATAAGCTTCTTTGCATCTTCTACGATATGTTCAGGAGATAGGTAAAAGGGGTCGGTAATAACGCCATGCTCGCTACGTTTTACCTTATCCACCTGCGATGCCTGGCTTTCTATAGACATGTTTTTATGGATTATTCCAACGCCGCCTTCCCTTGCAAGCGCAATTGCCATGTTAGCCTCTGTAACTGTATCCATAGCGGCGGACATAATGGGAATATTAAGCTTTATAGATTTTGTTAACTGAACGGTAAGGTCAACTTCATTTGGGAGTATCTCGCTTTTTTGGGGGACAAGAAGCACATCATCGAATGTAAGCCCTTCCCGTAGATTATTCTTTAACATTTTACCTCCTTATATAAATAAATGTGTTAATTGACTTCATTCTTTTTAAATTCAAGAATATATATAGAGTGTGCATAATACACAAAAGCGCTTACTGATAGGATGACCCCAATCCATAGCAGTATCATGTGCAGCGGAAAGCCTATACTGTCAAAGTATTTATGGAAAAAACATAGCGTTAAAGCAGTAAAAATAGTAAGCTGGGCTAATTTACCTATGTGTTTGCTGTGAACGACCTTGTCTTTTCTAAGAAGATATAAGGAACCCGTAACCATAAGCAATTCCTTTACAAGTATTATGAAAAATGCTGCGGAGGGAATAATATCCTTCTTGAAAAAATTAAGCATAAGCGCAACTACCATTAGCTTATCGGCGAAAGGGTCGAGTAGCTTGCCAACCCATGTAATTTGATTAAAGTTTCTTGCGACATAACCGTCTACTACATCAGTTAGCCCCGCAAAAAGGAAAACTATAAAGGCGGGTTTTATATTGTCGTTCTGTATATGATAAGAAAAAACGGGAATAAGAAGAAGCCTTAATACCGTTAATGTGTTTGGAATATTTATAATGTTTTTCCATCTATCCGACATAAAGCAAAACCTCCTGCATGGCGTAATTATATCATAAGACACACCAACAAAAAAGCCTTATGGAAAATTTCCTAAGGCTTTCAAGAAAACTTATTTTTCTTCTATTATTTTTACTATAAAGTTTCCATTTGTATCTATATCTACATACAAGGTACTTTCAGGTTCTATATTGCCTTCAATTATGGTCCTTGCAATAAGGGTTTCAACCTTGCTTTGAATGAGCCTTTTCATGGGTCTTGCACCATAACTTACATCATAGCCTTGGTTCATCAGGCTTTCAATGGCGCTTTCTGATAGCTCAAGCTTTAGTTCTTTCTGGGCAACCTTTTCTTTTAAGTTTATAAGCATAAGGTCTATTATCTTGCGTATACTGTCCCTAGTAAGAGGTGCGAAGAAAATAATATCGTCTATGCGGTTTAGGAACTCAGGTCTAAATGTACGGCGCAGCTGCATATTTACGCTTTCCTTAGCTTCAGGCGCAATGCTGCCATCAGGCTGTATTCCCTCTAAAATATCGGCAGAGCCAATATTGCTGGTCATGATTAGTATGGTATTAGTAAAATCGACAGTTCTACCTTGGCTGTCCGTAATTCTGCCATCGTCAAGCACCTGTAAAAGTACGTTGAATACATCAGGATGCGCTTTTTCAATCTCGTCAAAAAGCACTACAGAATAGGGCTTTCGCCTTACAGCTTCGGTAAGCTGTCCGCCTTCCTCATAGCCTACATATCCAGGAGGTGCGCCTATAAGGCGGCTTACGGAGAACTTTTCCATATATTCGCTCATGTCAATGCGAACCATCATATGTTCATCATCAAACAAAGCTTCGGCAAGCGTTTTTGCAAGCTCTGTCTTACCAACGCCAGTGGGACCTAAAAACAAGAAACTTCCTATGGGTCTGTTTTCATCCGCAATTCCGGCTCTTGAGCGAAGTACAGCATCTGATACCAATTGTACAGCCTCTTCCTGACCGACTACCCTTTTGTGTAGCTCATCCGGGAGGTGTAGAAGCTTCTCCCTCTCGCTCTCTACAAGCTTAGTAACGGGTATTCCCGTCCATCTAGCAACTATACCTGCGATTTCTTCCTCAGTAACCTTGTTACGCAGGTAGGTAGCTTTTTCATGCTGAGGGCGCTCTTTTTCAAGGGTTTCAAGCTGCTGCTTTAGCTTAGGAAGCTCTCCATACTTAAGCTCCGCAGCCTTGTTTAAATCGTAGTTTCTTTCGGCGGTTTCTATTTCAGCGTTTACTTTTTCTATCTGCTCTTTAAGCCTTTGCAGTTCACCGATTTCCTGTTTTTCGTTCTCCCATTTAGCCTGCATTTGTTTAAATTCTTCCTTAAGGTTGTTTATCTCCTGCTGCAATTCTTCAAGGCGTGCTTTAGATAGCCTGTCATCTTCCTTTTTAAGGGCGGCTTCTTCTATTTCGAGCTGCATTATTTTGCGCCTTACACTGTCAAGCTCAGTTGGCATAGAGTCCATCTCTGTACGTATGAGCGCGCAGGCTTCATCAACAAGGTCTATCGCTTTGTCTGGCAAAAAGCGATCTGTAATATAGCGCTTTGAAAGCGTAGCTGCAGCTATAAGGGCATTATCCTGTATCTCAACTCCGTGGAACACCTCATAGCGCTCTCTTATACCCCTAAGTATGGATATAGTATCTTCAACAGTAGGTTCATCAACCATTATAGGTTGGAAGCGCCTTTCAAGTGCTGCGTCTTTTTCTATATACTGCCTATACTCATCTAAAGTTGTTGCGCCTATGCAGTGAAGTTCGCCCCGTGCAAGCATGGGTTTTAATATATTTCCCGCATCCATGCTGCCCTCAGCTTTGCCTGCGCCAACTATAGTATGCAGCTCATCTATGAACATAAGTATATCGCCGTCGCTGTTTTTAACTTCCGCAAGCACGGCTTTAAGTCTTTCTTCAAATTCTCCGCGGAATTTAGCACCTGCAATGAGTGAACCCATATCTAGTGAATATATGGTCTTGTTTTTAAGGCTATCTGGTACATCGCCCCTAATAATACGCTGGGCAAGACCCTCTGCTATAGCTGTCTTACCAACGCCGGGCTCACCTATAAGCACGGGGTTATTCTTAGTCTTACGGCTTAATATGCGTATTACATCTCTTATTTCATCATCTCTGCCTATTACGGGGTCAAGCTTTTGCTCCTTTGCAAGCTTGGTTAAATCAGTACCGTATTTTGATAGCGAATCATAGGTATCCTCCGGATTATCGCTCGTTACTCTAGTTTGTCCTCTAACGCTGGATAATGCGTTTAGAAAATCGCTTTTATTTATACTTAATCTTGAAAAAATGTTCTTTATGCTGTTATCTGCATTATCAAGCAGAGAGATGAATATATGCTCAACTGATATATATTCATCTTTCATGCGGGTAGCAATATTCCCGGCTTCCCTTAAAACCTTATCAAGCGTCTGGGATATATATACTTTGCCCGCTTCCTGAGCACTTCCGCGTACTTTTGGAAGCTTTTCAATTTCTTTAAGGGCGCTGTTTTTTAAGTTTCCAGAATCCTTCCCTATTTTTTTTATAAGCTGGGGGATAAGTTCATCTTCCTTTAATAGAAGTGCATATAGTATATGCGCGCTCTCGAGCGTTTGATTACCGTACTCTCCGGCGATGTTCTGTGCGTTTTGCAGTGTTTCTAAACTTTTTTGTGTATATTGTAAATTACTCATTAACAATCCTCCTGAAGACAGATACTTTGACCTTCTCTGACCTTCAATATAATTATATCACCTTACCGAGTATTGTCAAGCAAAATTCGCCAATATTTAAGGTTTATCCTGATTGTACATTAAAGCTAGTATTCCAAGCTGGTTTATATGTTTTATAAGATATGCACAAATAAAATACGCAAATTTGTACATTTCCGGACTAACAATATCTACCTATTTTAGATATAATCTGAGCATAATAAATTTTGGAGGTATATAATGGCAAGTTTATCACTAAGAAACCTATATAAGGTATACCCCGGTGGCGTTACCGCTGTTAGCGACTTTTCACTCGAAATTGAAGATAAGGAATTTATCGTCCTAGTTGGTCCTTCAGGCTGCGGTAAGTCTACTACGCTGCGTATGGTTGCAGGGCTTGAAGAAATTAGCGATGGCGAACTCTACATCGACGACAAGCTTGTAAATGACGTTGCTCCCAAGGATAGGGACATTGCGATGGTTTTCCAGAACTACGCACTGTATCCGCACATGACTGTGTTTGACAATATGGCCTTTGGTCTTAAGCTTCGCAAAACTCCCAAGGATGAAATTAAACGCCGTGTTGAAGCTGCTGCTCACATACTTGATATTGAGCATCTACTAAACAGAAAGCCCAAGGCGCTTTCAGGCGGTCAACGTCAGCGTGTTGCACTTGGTCGTGCAATAGTCCGTGAACCCAAGGTCTTCCTTATGGACGAGCCGCTCTCAAACCTAGACGCTAAGCTGCGTGTTGCCATGCGTACTGAGATTACCAAGCTGCACCAGCGCCTGCAAACCACTTTCATATACGTTACCCACGACCAGACTGAAGCGATGACTATGGGTACCCGCATTGTAATCATGAAGGACGGCTTTATCCAACAGGTTGATACTCCTCAGAACAACTACGACTATCCTCACAACAAATTCGTTGCCGGCTTCATAGGCAGCCCGCAGATGAACTTCTTTGATGTTAAACTAATTTCGGAAGATGGCAAAGTATACGCACTCTTTGGCGATAGCAAGATACTCGTTCCCGACAGCAAGGTCAAAAAGTTCGTTGACGAAAGCTATGTAGGAAAGGAAGTAGTAATGGGTATCCGTCCTGAAAACATTTCAGACGATCCTGAAATCGTTGCTGCAAATCCCGAATCTAAGTTCAAGGTACATGTAGATGTTACCGAGCAGATGGGTTCTGAAACATATCTCTATCTTACCACCGAAGGCAAGGAAGATAACGTAGTAGCAAGGGTTGACCCGCGCACTACAACCAGAACCGGTCATGATACATGGTGCGTTATGGATACCACACGCTTGCACTTCTTTGACAAGGATACCGAAAACACTATTCTAAATAGATAATGTTTCACCTCTTGGGCTGCCTGTATAAGGCGGCCTTTTTTTTGTATATTAATATGCATAAGCAATAAATGTCTTAATCAAAGTTTTCAGGGTCAAATTGTGGATAACTTTTTCTCGACTTAACCTAAAATTTACAAAAGCTTTGTAAATCAAGGCTGAATCAGCACTTTTAAATGTGAATTGTGGATAATTCTGTGGATGATGTGGATAAGGTGGATAGTTGCACAGAAGACTTAACATATAATTCTTATACGTTTAATTTGCGTATTCTATTACCTGTTCGGGTCGAAATGTATAATAATTATCACATACAACGAATAAATATTCATACACTGTGTGTTGATAAGTTGTGTGGAAATTTTCCGTAATCAATTTTTTTTGCTTAAATTTTTTATGCATGCATATATAATTCATATTCGCATAAATTATTTTGAATAATTTAACTAACAATTATTTAAATGGTGCGTATAAGCATATTGTTTTATAAAACACTAAACATAAAGCTTTCACTTCTTTACATTAACAAAACGCTGCGGTATAATAAGCCTGATTTTTGTATGGGAGGGAGAGCATTGTTTAAACGCATTTTGTTGTTATCTTTCCTTTGCGTTGCGGTGTTTTTTCTTATCTCCCTCATGGTATATAGTGAAAGTGATACAAAGCCTATAATTGTGCGTAGCGCACAAGTTGTACCGTACATAGTTTCAAAGCCAATTGAGCCTTGTAATTTATCATGTAAAACGCATGAAATAAATACAAAAATGCTGCTTATATATAAGCCTAATTTTGAATACATGTTTTCAAATAGGGCTTTTACCGATGCTAATGGCGTAGTGCTTAGTGATAAAGTATATTATAGAGCTGCATTTACTTCCTTTCGATTGCATGAGAGCGCAGGGTGATTAGTAGCGCATACTTAAATAAATTATAGAAAGGAAAAAATATGTTAAAGAAAATAAATTTTAAATCAAAGCATATAGCGCTTGTAACCGTTGTGATATTGTTCCTGTTAACGGTTGTATCTTGTTTCCTAGGCGTGAGAGGTCAAAAGCTAGATAGCATAGGTCTATATAAGCTGTTGCCTTGGATACCTATCCCGAGCGAAAAATTTGAATGGCGTACAGCGCTTGTTCCCGGGGCGGATTTTGGAGTAACCGAAGCTATAAGCTTCACATTTAATGAGGGAGTAGAGGAAGAAAAGAGTGAAGTAGTTCGTACGCTTTCAAGCAGGCTTTCAAACTACGGGCTTTCAAGCTTTTCTATTGAAGAACATGAAGGCAATTACCAGCTAAAGCTGCCTAATGATATCATAAATTCAGATAAACTTGAGCTTCTACTTTCAAAGGGTGAATTCAGCTTTGCAGGTCCCGATGGTGAGGACTTTCTGTCCGGTAAGCATATAACTAGGGCAAATGTGGCGCCTGCAGATCAGACAGGCTCCAGTTGGTATTTAGCATTTGAGCTTGATAGTGAGGGAAAAGACATATTTGCCAAAAAAACCACCGAGCTTGTGAACGAGATGATGTTGGTTAAAAGAGATGGGGTAGAACTAGTAAGGGCAAGCATAGCGGAGCCTTTAGTAGACGGCGGCGCTTCTATACCTGGGTTTACATTTGATGATGCGTATATAAACGCTATACTAATGAAATCAGGCGCGCTGCCCTATGAATTAAATGTTGGTGAAACCCTTGAAGGCGAACCTATGCTTGGCGAAAACTCTCTGAATGGGGTAATTATAGCGCTATGGATAGTTATAGCGGTTATAATGCTGGTATTCCTCATTAAATATCGCCTTGCAGGTCTTGCGGGGCTGTGGACTGTTGCTTCAAACATATGTTTGAGTTGGCTTATTATTGCATTAATACAAGCTGGTTTTAACCTAAGTTCACTACTAGCCTTTACCTTGTCAACTATAATATTGGTATGTAATATTTTAATGCTGTTTCAAGGTATGTCGGATGACTTAAAGAGCGGAAGGTCTGCAAAGCAGTCCCTAAAGGATTCCTATGCTTCAAATGGAAAGCTGGGGCTTGATATAATGCTCGCTCTGTTCTTCTTCGCGCTTATAATCATAATAATGGATACTGGTGTTATAGGGCATTTCATGCAGCTATTTGCAGTATGTATGTTGGTAAACATAATAATGGTGCAATTAGGCTTTAGACTTATGCTTAACAGTATGTTTAATCTATTTGGAGAAAAAACCAGCCTATACATAACCGCTAATACTCAGGGGGTGAGGGAATGAACGCTAAATTCAAAACTTCTTTGTTAATATCTGTAGCTGTAATCATAATTGGCATCGCACTTGCTTTTGCCGGTATATCATTCACGTTTGAAGGTCCTGCAAAATATGTTGTGGAGTTTTCTCAAATTTGGCTGTGTATGTTCGCGGGAGTTGTGTTTGCGCTCTTATTTGGTTTTGTAAGGTATGATAGGGTGTACGCTATCGCGCTTTCAACAAGTGTGTTGCATGATTATCTTATGAGCCTTGCACTAATAAGCATAGTAAGCCTTCTAGTGCCTGAAATAACTCAAATTCCTGCAGCTAATGCAGTTCCCTTTATATTGGTCAGCGCAATTGCGTTTACATTGGCTCAGGCGCTGCCTGTAATAAACAAGGCGGCTCAGCTGTACCGCAGCACTTCAAGAAGGGATATGCCTGTAGAAGATATTGTTGTAAATTCAGTTAAAGAAAGCAGAAGTCAGCGTATTACGATACTCGTTGTTGAACTGATTTTCATGGTTGCGCTATTGTTTGGCGGTAAGGGAATGCTTGCCGTAATTATCCCTATAATTATAATAGCGCTGGTATCATTCTACTCAGCAGAAAATCTGGCGAGCCATTTTTGGGCGCTAGCTGTATCAAAACTAAGACCCGGAAAACAATCTAGGTGATTTACAATGCGCGCTTTAATTTAAGCGCGCTTTTCTTATGCTTAAAATAGTCAACAGAAATACAGAATATAATATAGAAGGTCTGCCAAAGTGGATGAGTACCCTTTTATATGCTAGGGGTATAAAAAGCCGAAAAGAGGCGGACGCTTTTCTATCGCCCGATTTAAATCAGCTTTATGACCCTTACTTGCTTAGCGATATGAATAAGGCGGTTTCTATAATAAATAACGCTAAAAAGCTTAATAAGCGAATAGTTATATATGGCGACTACGATGTAGACGGCATATGCGCAAGTGTTATATTACATGAAACTCTGCGTACTATGGGAATAGCCACTATTATATACATACCCGATAGGTTTGATGAGGGTTATGGTTTAAATGAAGAAGCTGTAACTAAGCTATCAAAAGAGGCGGATATACTCATATCAGTTGACTGCGGTATTACAAGTGTAAAAGAGGTAGAGCTCGCCAAAAAACTCGGCATGCAGGTTGTAATTACAGACCACCACACATTGCCTAATAAACTTCCCGCTGCTGATGCTATAATATCTCAGCTTATAGGCGATTATCCTTTTAAAAGTCTATGCGGTGCGGCGCTCGCTTGGAAGCTAAGCGCTGCGCTTAAAGGAATGGATTATGCTTTAGCTCAGATAGATTTATGTGCGCTTGCCACAGTTGCAGATATGGTACCTTTGCTAGGTGAAAACAGAGTAATAGTAAGCTACGGCTTAAAACAAATAGAGCGGACAAAGCGTGAGGGACTCATAGCGCTTAAAACTGTATCGGGAATAGCTGAGGGCGGTGAAGTAAGCAGTGAACAGGTGGCGTATTATATGGCGCCAAGGCTTAATGCAAGCGGAAGGTTATCAAGTGCTAAGCTTGCAGTTGAGCTTTTGATGGAGAAAAACCCGGGGCGTGCCTTTAATCTTGCGGGTGAGCTTGACAGGTTAAATTCCCTCCGAAGGCAGGAGGAAAACAACGTTCTATCAGAAGCTAAGAATATGCTTAAATCTTTTGATAGTTACAGTTATCGCTCTATAGTAGTAGTGGGTGAAAATTGGAACAGCGGCGTGCTTGGACTTGTCGCAGGCAAAATTGCCGAGTTTTATAATTACCCAACAGTAGTACTTTCGATAGACGGCGAAAATTGCGTGGGCTCGGCGAGGAGTGCGGGGGATATTAACCTATATGAAGCGCTTAATACATGTAGCGATATTTTTACCCGATTTGGAGGGCATGAAAAGGCAGCAGGGCTAAGTATAAATAAGGGAAATATTGAAGCATTTATTGAGCGGTTCGATAAAGAGGTTAAGAAACAGCTCTCCACAGGCGATATTATCCCCCAAGCTTACTACGACTTTGAGCTTGATTTAAACCATGCAAATTTAGAAATGGTAGAAAGCTTATATAGGCTTGCTCCCTTTGGAATAGGCAATCCGGAACCGCAATTTTTATCTAGGGATGTAAATGCGCTATACCCAAGGGCAGTGGGCGCTGATGGCAAGCACTTAAAGCTTGTATTGCAGCAGGATAGTAGTATGGTAGACGCTATAGCTTTTAACAAAGGTGATAAGATAAACTCACTCCGTGGGAATATGGATGCACTATATACCCTTGATATAAATCAATATATGGGAAAGACTACAGTCCAGTGTAAGGTAAAGCATATAATAAGTGGTGATGATATTTTTACTAAAGATATGTTCGCGCAGCAGGAAATACTTTTGCAGGATTTAATGTTATGCTTGTCGAATAGTAGTAATAGGGTTTCTGTACCATATAAGTCGGAAGCCCCTAAAATATCGGGAATTAGGGGAACTCTGCTGTTTTGCAGAACATATGAAACTGCAACGCGCATATCAAAACTTTACCCCGATATGGACAGGCTTATATTTGATGTTAAGGATGTAAGGTTGTATAATTCTATTCTGTATTCCTCAGGGTTAGGCGGAATTAAAAGCCGCTATAAAACCGTATACCTGTGCGATGGAATTCTTCACCCTAAAGAAGCTAACGTAATAAAGGGCATTATCCCGGAGGTAAACGTAATTGCACTTGAAAGAACGCAGGAAATGTCAGAATTACTACGCAGCATTTCAGTTTCTATTGAGGAATTAAGGGAAGGGTATATAAGCGCGAAGCAATTAGGCACGCTGGATAATCTATCTTGGAATAGTACAAAGAAAAAAGTCTGTCTTTATATTCTGGATGAGCTTAAACTAATCAGCTTATTCGGCGATACTACGGCATTTTCAATGCTGCCCATGAAGAAATGTAACCCCATGGATAGTAAGCTATTTAATTATTTAAGCAAGGAGGTGTAAAATGGCTCGCTCAGCTTTTAGGGCAATGACCCTGCAGGAGATGATGGACAGGGTACAAAAAGCACATCCTGATGAAGATGTGTCCATAATAGAAAAGGCGTATAAATTTGCAGCCAACGCTCATGACGGTCAAATGCGCAAGAGCGGAGAGCCATATTTTACGCATCCGGTTTTTGTTGCGAGTATACTGACACAAATTATGCTTGATATTCCCACAATAGTTGCGGGTTTGCTTCATGATACGGTTGAGGACTGCGAGCATGTAACCTTCGAAACTATAACCGAACATTTCGGCGATGAAGTGGCGATGCTGGTTGACGGCGTTACAAAGCTAGGAAGGCTCAATTTTAGGGACAGGGAAGAGCAGCAGGCGGAATCTCTCCGTAAGATGATACTTGCCATGGGGCGGGACATCAGAGTGGTTGTAATAAAGCTTGCGGATAGGCTTCATAATATGCTGACTCTCGGCTATCTATCAGAAGATAAACAGCTATCTATATCGCGCGAAACGCTAGAAATATATGCGCCTATAGCCCACAGGCTTGGCGTATATACTATTAAGCAGGAGCTTGAGGACCTTACCCTAAGCTTTATAGATCCGGAGGGTTACCGCAATGTCGCCATACGTGTTGGCGCTAGGAGAGCTGAAAGAGAAGAGCAAATAAATACCATAATTGAAATACTCAGATCCAAATTAAATGAGATGGGTATTGAGAACTTCGAAATAGCTGGAAGGCCTAAGCATATATACAGCATATACCGTAAGATGGTATTGCAAAACAGACATTTTGAACAGATTTATGATTTGATTGCCGTTCGCGTATTGGTTGAGAATATACCCGATTGTTATACAGTGCTAGGTGCTGTACATACTCTTTGGAACCATATGCCCATGCGTTTTAAGGACTATATTTCGGTACCGAAGAACAATATGTATCAAAGCCTTCATACTACGCTTGTGGGCGGTAGAACTATACCTACTCCCTTTGAAGTGCAGATACGCACATATGAGATGCACAAGGTTGCTGAATACGGTATAGCAGCGCACTGGAACTACAAAGAAGGCGGTAAGGATAAAACGCTTGATAAAAAGCTCTATTGGTTAAGGCAGATACTTGACTGGCAGAGCGATACTAAGGATTCTAAGGAGTTTATAGACGGGCTTAAAACGGATTTATTTAGCGAGGAAGTCTTTGTATTTACCCCTATGGGGGATATTGTAAACATGCAAAAGGGAGCAACTCCTATAGATTTTGCTTATAGGATACACTCTGGAGTTGGTAACACCTGTGTTGGAGCAAAGGTAAACGGCAAGATAGTACCCCTTGATACTGCTCTGCAGACAGGCGACAGGGTAGAGATAATAACAAATAAGTCCTCAAAGGGTCCAAGTATGGACTGGCTTAACATAGTAAAAACACAGCAAGCCAGAACCAAAATAAAGCAATTTTTTAAGCGTGCGCTTAGGGATGAGAATGTATCTAAAGGAAAAGCCATGCTTGAAAACGAAGCAAAGCGCAGGGGAGTAAAGCTTGGCGAACTTACAAAGCCTGAATACTATGATAATATACTAAAAAAATATTCCTTTTCAGATCTCGAATCCATATATGGTGCTGTAGGCTATGGTGTGGTAACTGCGTTGTATGTTATTTCTCAGCTTATTGAAGAGGAACGTAAGCTAAATTCGGCTAAAGAAACGCCAAAGACGCCAAGCCTTCCCCAGCCGCATGAATATATGCAAAAAGGAAAGCCCACAAATGGCATATATGTTGAGGGCGGTTCAGGTATGTTGGTGCGTTTTGGGCATTGCTGCAACCCCGTGCCTGGAGATGAAATTGCCGGTTATATCACCCGTGGTAGAGGCGTTACTGTACATAAGGCGGACTGTGTAAACATATTAAACTGCGAACCTGAGCGCAGAATAAATGTATCATGGGCGGATGAGGACATGGGCGCTTTCAGTGCGAGGCTTAGGATAATCGCTTATGATCGTCCGGGTTTGCTTGGGGAAATCACCGTATATGTTTCTGATGCGGGTGCCCCTGTTACTGCCGTTTCAGGGCGTCTTAATAAAAATGGCACATGTATAATACTTATGGTGGTTAAAGTTTCAAGTAAAGAGCAGCTAAACCAAGTGTTGCTTAAAATACGCAAGCGACCGGATGTGATAGAGGCACATAGGACTGCTGGTTAGGAGGAATTATGAGGTGTGTAGTTCAGCGTGTATCGCGCGCTAATGTAAAGGTAGAAGGTAAACTAATAAGCGAAATTGACAAGGGCTATTTGGTGCTGCTAGGAGTTGAGCAGAACGATACTGAAAAGGATGCCGTATATATAGCTGATAAAATTGCAAAACTTAGAGTATTTGAGGATGAAAACCGCAAAATGAACCTAAGCATAAAACAAATTGAAGGCGAAGTGCTTTTAGTGAGCCAATTTACGCTCCTTGGCGATGCAAGGGGGCAGAACCGCCCGAACTTTATTAAAGCTGCAAGACCGGAAATTGCAGATGAGCTATATAATGTAACAGCGGATAGGCTTAAAGAACATGGTATAGTTGTAAAGCTTGGACAATTTCAAGCTTTTATGGATGTAAGCCTAGTAAATGATGGACCTGTAACTATACTGCTTGACAGCAATAAACTATTTTGAGGTGTAATATGCATATAGAAAAACTGGTAGTAGGACCTGTTGAAACAAATTGCTACATAGTATCAAAGAGTGCGGATTCTAACGAAGTATTTATTATAGACCCCGGAGCAGAAGCGAATAAAATAAAAAAAGCCATAGGTGATAGGAAAGTCGTTGCTACGCTACTCACCCACGGGCATTTTGACCATACTGGCGCGCTCTACGCTTTCTCTGATTACCCTATTTTTATAAATGATAAAGATGCTCCCATGCTTAATGATTCTGACTTAAGCGCGGGAAGGCTTATGCTGGATAATAATCCACGCCCTGAAGCAACCAACTTTTATAAAGAAGGGGATAAGCTGCTTCTTGCGGGCGTTGAAATAACCATAATGGAAACCCCTGGGCATACCATGGGTAGCGTATGTATATTTGCCGAGGATAAAATATTTACCGGTGATACTCTTTTTGATGGAGATTACGGCAGGACGGATCTTCCCGGCGGAAGCCATGAACTTATAAGACAATCATTAAGAAGGCTTTTTACATATGAAGGCTATAAAATATACCCAGGGCATGGACCTAACGCCATAATATAATGGATGTACTTTTAATCACTCCCACAGAGGAATATTCAAAGGATGTGGGGGATGTTGTTTCGCTTTTTATAAGCGACTACACTCTGCATGTAAATGAGGATTGTTTAGCTGATATCACAATTTCACACGAGGAAAGCATTGTTTCTGATACTAGAAAACTAAAAATAACACTTTCCGGAATATATAACACAAGCTCTTTTTCTGAAGAAAAAATATATTCAGATAGAATAATAAACAAACGCATACATAAAAGGCAGTTAAAGCTTAACCTATATAATACGCTTAAGGAAGCAACTTCAATAACCCCGCCTTGGGGTGCGCTTACAGGTATTAGACCTACCCGCCTTGTATATGCTTATATGGCGGAGGGCGGTACGCTTGAAGAATCGCTAAATAAGATAAGCAATCGGTTTGATGTTTCAAGTGAAAAAACCGAGCTGCTCAAAGCCGTAATATTAGAGCAGCAGAAGTACGGTTTTTCAAGCATTAGAGATGTAAATATATATGTAGGCATTCCGTTTTGCCTGTCCCGCTGTAGGTACTGCAGCTTTTTTAGCGCGCTTGCTGGTGATACTGCGCTTATGGAGCGCTATACAGATTGTTTAATAAAGGAAATTTCAGCAGTAAAGGCTATGCTAAAATCAAGCGAATATAGTATTCGCTGCGTTTATTTTGGAGGTGGTACACCTACTGCGCTAAGTGAAAATATGCTTGAGCGTATTTTTATTGCGCTTGAAACTATTATGAGTAGCGCTAGGGAAATTACTGTTGAAGCCGGAAGACCCGACAGCATAAGCAGAGAAAAGTTAAGCCTTATAAAAAGCTTTAATATAGACAGAATATCTATAAACCCTCAGACAAGACACTTGGCAACTCTAAAAGCAATTGGCAGAAACCACACAAGCGAGGATATAGAAAAGGCTTTTTATCTTGCTAGGGATATGGGTTTTAACAACATAAATATGGATTTAATTGCCGGTTTGCCGGGAGAAAATATAGATATGTTTTTAGATACATTAAATTGGGCAAGCAATATGAATCCTGAAAACCTTACAGTGCATACGCTTAGTATAAAGCGCGCAAGTCTTATGCATCTATGGAAAGACAGCCTACCCGATGGAGATATAGTAAGTGGTATGATAGATAGCGCCCTTGAACATTGTATTAACAACAAAATGAACCCATATTATTTATATAGACAGAAGAACCAAGCTGGAAACCTTGAAAACATAGGCTTTACAAAAGAGGGTAAGGCATGCCTGTATAACATAGATACTATGGAAGATACTTGCAGCGTTATAGCCCTTGGAGCGGGCGGAATATCAAAAAGGGTGTGGGAGAACAGAAAACTAATAAAGCGCTCACCAAATATGATGGACCCTTACAGATATATTGAGCGCATAGATGAAATGATAGAAAGAAAGAGGCAGTTGTTCTTTAGTTAGCTTTGTTTTGTTGCAGCTGCAAATATTCCTCGAGTGCGATGTCGGCATCCCGCATAAATATACTGTGCTGCTTACCTACATACCTTATATGCCAAGGCTCGGGGTTAAAGCCGGTTATATGCTCCTTGCCAAGCTGATAGCGTATTATAAAGCCGTATTCCCAACAGTTTTTTGAGAGCCATTTCGCTTGCTTTGTATCTGCAAAGGATTTTCCGGGTACAGTTATATCAAATGCAAGCCCTGTTTGGTGTTCGCTGGTATTAGGTGGCGCCACATCTTTAGTTGCGTTTTTTGTAGCTTCTTCGGCGCTCATATTGTTGCCTGTTTCTTCTCCGCTTTCGTATTCCGCCTTGCGCTTTTCAAATAGTTCTTTTTGCTCCTCCATAGTGCGGTAGCCTTCGCTTATCTGCCAAGTTGTAAGCCCGTCAGCGTGGGCGGCTTTTAGCATTTCACTAAGCGCTACTACTGCTACCTTGCTTGCTTTTTCGCCCTCATCTTTAATAATTGCAAGCTTTTCATCAAGCAGTGAGCTTATGGTAATAAGGTCATCAGGGGCATAGTTATCCGCTATGGGTGTAGTCCTATTTACAAGCATTGGCAGTTCTTCTTTTTTTACATCAGGTAATATAGGTTCAGGCGTTACAACTATTTTATGGGCTTTTTCGCTGTACAGCATGTTGAGCGTTGATTTACCCGCCAACCCGTCTGCTGTAAGTTCATGCTGTTTTTGAAACAGTATAACCGCGTTTTTTGTGCCGCTACCAAATTGACCGTCTATATCGCCATCATAATAGCCTAAGTCCTTTAATTTCTGCTGCAAGTCTTTTACTTCATTGCTTATAGAACCCATGCGGAGTAGCGGCTCGGTTGCCTTTGCGTAAAGCTGCGGCGGAGCAAGGCTGGGTGTGGGGGTTATAGCTTTTTCAACTTCATATTGTTTATTAATTTTATCTGTCTGCATCAAAAACACAGTTGATACTGCTAAAATAACTATAATCGCTATCAAGAGTATGGCGGAAAACAAGCTTATCTGTTTGTTTTTCATATGCCCTCCTTAATCTTTCATGCGCTAAGTATAATAAGCCTTGTACCGTCTGTCAACATTGAAGGAAGCCAGAAAGCATGGTAGAATAAAGCCATAAGGAGGTATTATGGAACGTATCGCAATATTTGATCTTGATGGAACTATATTAAATACCCTTCCGGATATTGCTGGTAGTATGAACCGCTCACTTGAAAAAATTGGGCTCCCTCAACATGATGTTGAAAAATACAAGCTTTTCACGGGGAACGGATCAAAAGTACTTACAGAAAGGGCTCTGGGTGATAATATTCAGTATTTTGATGAGCTCCATACCCTTTACCGTGAGGACTATGCTAAAAATAGCCGTAGGGATACTAAACCCTATGACGGTATAGTAAATATGATTGCTGCCCTTAAAAATGCGGATTGTCATATACTTGTATACAGCAATAAAGACGATTCTGATGTTAAAAGCGTAATGAGCTATTATCTACCTCAAATAAGTCATGTTGCGGGCAAGGTAGAAGGTTTTGCGCCTAAGCCGGATACCGCAGGGCTTATAAACGAAATAAATAAATTAAACATAAAAAAGCCATATAAGATTTATTATATAGGCGATACTATTACAGATATGCAGTGTGCCAAGAACCTTGGGGCTATTAGTATTGCGGTTACATGGGGCTTTCAAAATAAGGAAATGCTTTTAAGTGAAAACCCTGATTTTTTTGCCCAAACTCCAAGTGATGTTGTTAAAATAATTTTAGGAGATATAGATGAAGTATAAAGCAGTACTATTTGATATGGACGGAATAATATTCAACACTGAACCAATAGGTGTTAATGCAAATATATATGCTGCAAAGGAGCAGGGTTATAATATGTTGCGCAAGGTGTCGCTCAGCACTTTAGGGCAAACTGCTAAGCGTTCTATGGAAATAATACAGCTTAGCTATCCTAATATAGATGTAGATAAATTTCAGGAAGATTACGACTATTATATGGATACAACTACTGCAGAAAATGTACCTTTTATGCCATTTGCTTTGGAAACCATAAACTTAGTACATGAGAAAAATCTGCTTTGCGGGCTTTGTTCTTCAAACTCTAAGCAGCGCATTATGCGTTACCTCAAAATTAGTGATATGTTAGGTTTTTTTGATGCAATAGTAACAGGCGATGACGGCGCCAAATCAAAACCCGCGCCTGATATGTACCTATTGCTTGCAAAAAAGCTTTCAGTTGAGCCTGAAAGCTGCTTAGTGCTTGAGGATTCTCCCGCAGGTCTTAAAGCTGCGCATGCTGCAAATATGGATGCGTATATGGTGCCGGATTTAATTCCATATGATAATTCTTTAGCTCCTTTTACTAAAGGCGTGCTTAAAGACCTTAAACAGGTTATGAGCCTATTAAGCTAATGCCTATAACTGTGCTTTCGGTTGGCAAGCTTAAGGAAAAGTACCTTAGGGCAGCCTGCGATGAATATACAAAAAGGCTGTCTAGGTATGACAAAATAAAGCTTATAGAAGTTCCCGATATCCCTGAAAAAATTAATATGAACGAAGCTGATATAGATAAAATTAAAGAGCAGGAAGGAATTAAGCTTTTATCTCATATTTCGCCAGATGATTTTGTTATAGCGCTATGTATAGAGGCGGAGCAGCTATCAAGCGAGGAGTTTGCAGAAAAACTACTGGAGCTGCGTAATCTATCAAGGAATATAGTGTTTGTGATAGGCGGCTCAAACGGGCTTGGAAATAATATTATTTCGCGCTCAAATATAAGGCTGTCCTTTTCAAAACTCACCTTTCCACATCAACTTATGCGGGTGATACTACTTGAGCAAATTTACAGGGCATATAAAATGATATCAAAGGAGCGTTACCATAAATAGATGTATCTGCTTAAACTAAGGCTGCATAATTTCAGAAATTATAGACAGCTATCATTCACCCCACCCAAAGGCGTTACTGTGCTTATGGGGGAAAACGGAGCAGGCAAAACTAACCTGCTTGAGGCTATACATCTATGCTGCCTTGGAAAAAGCCACAGAACTAATAACGATAGGGACATGATTTGCGTTGAAAGCGAAACCTGTGCAGTGCACGCTACCGTTGAGAGGGAGCTTGGCATAAACGAAGTAGGGGTAAGAATATATCAAAAACAGGCGCAGAAAAAGCTTATATATGTAAACGGTAAAATAGTTCCCCGCATAGGTGAGATGATAGGCTATGTAAGCTGTGTAATGTTCTCACCTGAGGATTTGGATATAGTAAAAGGCTCTCCTCAAGGCAGGAGAAAATACCTCGATATGCTGCTTTCAAAGTGCGACAGATCGTATTTTTACGCCCTACAGAGGTACCAAC
The DNA here is from genome assembly GCA_012837835.1 of Christensenellaceae bacterium. Classification (GTDB taxonomy): domain Bacteria; phylum Bacillota; class Clostridia; order Christensenellales; family Aristaeellaceae; genus DTU024. The sequence goes on from DUQK01000037.1 coordinate 70,965, forward strand.
AGGCGTTAAAACAACGAAATGCACTGCTTAAAGTGGTGGCAAAGAGCGGCAATGCCAAACAGCTGGATGTTTGGGATGAACAGTTAAGTCAATATAGCAAACCTGTTATAATAAAAAGACGCAATGCTGTTGAAGCGCTAAGCCAGCTTGCAACAAAGCATTATAATAATATATCCGGCAAAAATGATGAGGAATTTACCTTGGAATATAATTGCCGCATAAATGAAACCGATAGCCCCGAAGAAAAATTGTTTGAGCTGCTTAAACAAAGCCGAGAGGACGATATACGCAGGCAAAGCACAACTTATGGACCTCATAGGGATGATATGGACATGTATCTTTGCGGTATAGATATTAAGGCGTTCGCTTCCCAAGGGCAGATAAGAACCGCAACTCTAGCGCTTAGGCTTTCAGAAATTGACATACTTTCATCTATACAGGGTGAAAAGCCAATACTATTGCTCGATGATGTATTGAGTGAGCTTGACGAATTTAGAAGGGTAAGGCTTATACAATATATGAAGGATATTCAGACAATAATTACCTGTACCGATATGGAAGACCTGCGCGGTGCTAAACCTGAGTGTGTGCTAAGGGTAAAGAATGGGATAGTAGGGTAACGGAGTTTTACGCATATGATGTTTTATAAATATACCATGCAGTTGTTTCTAAACAAGCAAATATACATAGACAAAACAAATTGACAATAGTGCGGTAAAAGAATAAACTAATGTAATTAATTGCATAAGTATGCATTTTGGAGGTTGTATTATGAGAATTATTGCAGATACATCGGCATTATATACTCCCGCTGAAGGCGAAAATATGGGGCTTACTATGATACCCGCCTGCGTAATAATTGGTGATAAAGCATACAAAGATTATGAGGACATAAGCAGCGATGAACTACTTAAAATAATAGAGGCGGGGGAAACGCCTACCACATCTCAGGCATCAATTGCGGAAGTGCTTGATGTGTATAAGAGTTGTCAGGAGGAAATGTTAGTACTTCCTATAGGCGATGGGCTTTCAGGCACATATCAGAATATGGTAAGCGCAAAGAATATGCTTGAGGAAGAAAAGAATATCCATGTTATGGATACAAAGACATTGGCAGGTCCTCAGTGGTATTTGGTACAAAAAGCTATGGAGCTGCGCGAGCAAGGTTTTGATATTGAGAGCATTAAAAGTGCGTTACGTAAATGTATTGAAACATCGGCTTCGTTTGTAATTCCGCTTGATTTTAATTTTCTAAAGCGCAGCGGAAGGCTTACGCCTGTGGCTGCTAAAATAGGCACGCTGCTTAAAATAGCTCCTATTCTTACGCAAACGGCGGACAAAAGACGAATTACACTTTTTTCAATTAAGCGTACAGTCAAAAGAGCTGTTGAGGCGCTTATAGAACATTTTAAGGAGTTAGGGGTTAACGAAAAATACCTTATAACAGTATCCCACGGGGGAATAAAGGATAAGGCTGCTGCTGTTATTGAGCAATTTAAAGAGCATTTCGCGTCATCGGTATATAAGGTATTTACACTGCCACCTGCGCTTATAACCCATGGAGGACCCGGATGTATATTAATACAAACTATTATGATGTAGCAGTTAGTTTTTTAATAATTGCTTGTTAGTTACGTGTTTAAAACAACCGCAATTTGTAAAAGTTAACTAATTGAAAACCCCTTGAAATCATTGACTTCAAGGGGTTTACCGTTTTGAGAAACGATGGTCGAGGTGACAGGATTTGAACCTGCGACCTTTTGGTCCCGAACCAAACGCGCTACCAAGCTGCGCTACACCTCGTGGAGCCAATAAAGGGACTCGAACCCTTGACCTACGGTTTACGAAACCGTTGCTCTACCAGCTGAGCTATATTGGCAAAGTCGCAGGAAATACTATAGCATGAGAACAATCCCTTGTCAAACAAAAGGGGAGTGAAAAATGGCTGTGATTGGAGAGTTTTTATGGTTATAAAAGCTATAGCGACTATGCAGCATGACAAGAATATGAATGTGTAGGTCGCATACTGTTCAGCTTGACCAAGGAGCTTTTGTTACGTATAATACCGACGGAGAAAAGGGAGGTACTTTTATGCAACAGGATAAAACTTTTTATATAACTACACCCATTTATTACCCTAGCGGGCAGATGCATATAGGGCATACATATACTACCGTTGCGGCGGATACCATGGCACGCTTTAAGAAGCTTACAGGCTATAAAACATATTTTTTAACCGGTACAGATGAGCACGGTCAAAAGATAGAACGCACTGCGAAGGAGGCGGGGAAACATCCTCAGGAATATGTAGATGCAATCGTAGAAGACACAAAAAAACTTTGGAAGCTAATGAATATCGAATACGATGATTTTATACGCACTACCGATGAGCGTCATACTAAAATAGTACAGAAAATTTTCCGTAAGCTATATGAGCAGGGCGATATATATAAAAGTGAGTACGAAGGGCAGTATTGTGCGCCGTGCGAAGCTTTTTGGACACAGACCCAGCTGTTAGACCATTCCCTGTGTCCGGACTGTAAAAGACCTACGGAGCTTGTCAAAGAGGAAAGTTATTTCTTTAGAACAAGCAAATATCAGGATTGGCTTATAGACTATATAGAAAAACATCCCGAGTTTATACAGCCCACAAGCCGTGCGAATGAAATGCTCAACAATTTTTTAAGACCCGGACTTCAGGATTTATGCGTTAGCCGTACTTCATTTTCTTGGGGTGTACCGGTTGATTTTGACCCCAAACACGTTATATACGTTTGGATAGACGCGCTATCAAATTATATTACTGCGCTTGGATATGGAACTGAAAATGATGAACTTATGCGCACATTCTGGCCTGCAAATGTGCAGTTGGTAGGTAAGGAAATAGTGCGTTTCCATACAATATACTGGCCTATAATGCTGCACGCTCTTGGGCTTCCGCTTCCAAAACAGGTTTTTGCCCATGGCTGGCTGCTCTTTGGCGATGACAAGATGAGCAAGTCAAAGGGTAATGTTGCCTACCCGCAGCCCATAGTTGAAAGATACGGCTGTGACCCCTTGCGCTATTATCTTATGCGCGAAATGCCCTTTGGCGCTGATGGCAACTATACAAATGAGGCGCTTGTAAACCGCATAAACGCGGATTTAGCTAATGACCTTGGCAACCTGCTAAGCCGCAGCGTAGCCATGATAGAAAAATATTTTGATGGAATTTTGCCATCTCCCACCGGATATGAAGAGCTTGACAATAGCCTTATAGAGCAGTTACTTGCCTTGCCCCAAAAGGTAGAGATAGAGATGGACAAGCTCCAGTTTTCAGGGGCTCTAATAGAAATTTGGAATGTTATAGGGGAGCTTAACAAATATATAGATTTAACCACGCCTTGGATACTAGGTAGAGATGAGAGTGGAAAACCTAGGCTTAAGACAGTTCTATATTTGTTGGCTGAGGGCATACGCTTTGTTGCGGTTCTGTTGCAGCCCTTTATGCCAAGCACTCCGAAACTTATATTTGAGCAACTTGGAGCTGATGATAGTTCACTTCATACATGGGAATCGCTTTCATCATTTGGGGTTTTACAGGGTGGTACTAGAGTTAAAAAGAAGGATGCCCTATTCCCGCGCCTTGATGTAGATAAGGAGCTTAAGGAGCTTGCAAAGGCTTCTGAAAAAATGTTTGAAGAGCCTACTCAAGAAACGGAAGAAAAGGAAGAAAAATCGTTAGTTTCAATAGATGATTTTGATAAGCTTAGCCTGCGTATAGCAAGAGTAATTAACTGCGAAAAACTTGAAAAAAGTGATAAGTTGCTTAAATTCACTCTGTCACTTGGCGATGAAACGCGCACCGTGCTGTCCGGCATAGCAGAGCATTATAAGCCGGAGGAGCTTATAGGTAAAAAACTTGTGCTGATTACCAACCTTGAGCCTCGCAAAATAAGGGGCGTTCTATCTGAGGGTATGTTACTTTCTGCAGCATCTAAGACCGATAAAGAGTTGTCTTTGCTCACTATAATGGACGATGTACCCGATGGTTCATATATAAGCTGATGCTACTATTTGACAGCCATTGCCACTTAGAAGACGATAGGTTTTCCGGCGATAGGGATGAAGTTATTTCCCGAATGAGGGAAACCGGTGTAGTCTGCTGTACATGCGCCGGAAGTGATATAAATACATCTAATGAAATTTTACGGCTATCAAAAGAGTATAGAGGTGTATACGCAGCATGTGGCGTGCATCCGCATGAAGCTAAGAGTGTGCAGGCGGATTATTTAACTGAGCTTAATAGTATGCTTTGTCAAGATAAGTGTGTTGCTCTTGGCGAAATCGGTCTTGATTATTACTACGATAATTCTCCGCGCATTTTGCAGGCGAAAGTATTTATTGAGCAGCTTAACCTTGCCGGCAAGCGGGATATGCCTGTAATTATACATGTGCGTGATGCGCATGGCGATGCTATCGAAATATTAAAATCTCACAGAGATATAATTAAAGGCGGCATAATGCACTGCTTTTCAGGCAGTGTTGAAAGTGCCGAAATATATTTGGATTTAGGTTTATATATATCTTTTGCAGGTCCTGTAACCTTTAAGAATGCAAAAAAGCTACAGGAAGTAGCTAAATTTGTACCTCAAGATAGAATACTAATCGAAACTGACAGTCCTTATCTATCGCCCGAGCCTGTACGTGGCAGGAGAAATGAGCCTGCGAATGTAGCCCATATATGCTCATTTATTTCCAAGCTGCGAAAGCTTGATGTCGAAGAATTTGCAAGTCTTACGTTCAGGAATGCATGTAATGTATATAATATTGACATTAACACTGCTGAAATAATTGACACATAATATTCATATTTTGTTGAATATGTGTTATAATGATAATTGTGCACTACTAGTAGGAGGGCGAAATGCAGGAAATTATATTAGCCTCAACATCTGAAAGGCGTTTCAAATTACTTGAGGATATAGGTATAACTTATAAGGCGGTTGCTCCCGAAGCGGAGGAACATGTTTTTGATGACCCAGTTAAAACGGTTTCTCTAAACGCGCTTCGCAAGGCTGAGGATGTTTTTTCTCGTTACCCGAATAGATTGGTATTGTCTGCCGATACCATTGTATACCTTGATGGCAAAATAATAGGTAAGCCGCATGATAGGGAAGATGCCTTTAACATGCTCTCACTAATTCAGGGTAGATGGCATTCTGTATACACTGGTGTTACGCTGATTTTGCCAACGAATAAAGTGTACGAAAACTATTGTAAAACGGATGTGTATATGATGGCGCTTTCAAAAGGGGAGATAGAATACTATATAAACACCGGTGAACCTATGGGTAAGGCTGGAGCTTATGCCTTACAGGGAATAGGTGGAACTTTCGTTAGTGAAATTAGAGGCAACTATTCAAATGTTATTGGGCTTCCAACTTCTATGGTAAGGCAGATGTTGAAAGACATAGGCTTTTTTACATCGTTTTTTAATTAGGCATTAGCGTATGGCGATAATTGCTCCTTCTTTAGGAATAGATTTAGGTTCATCAAATACCCTTGTATATGTAAGCAAGAAGGCTATTTTGATTGATGAGCCTACTTTGCTTATAGTTTCAGGGGGAGCTAAGCGTACCTTGAAGGCAATAGGACAGGATGCAAGAGCGCTTATAGGTCGCACAACTGGTGGGGACCTTGCCGTTAGACCCTTGCAAGGCGGTACAATAAAAGAATATCGCATGACAGAAACCATACTCAGGTATTTTATGCGCAAGGCGATAGGTGCTTCACATATAATAAAACCCGAGGTTTTTATTACTATTCCCTGCCATGTTTCCCCTGTGGAGCGCAGGGTGCTTAGGGAAGCATGTGTTAGCGCAGGTGCAAGGAAGAATGCGGTTCACCTTATTTCAAAACCATTTGCCTCTGCCTTGGGTACGGGTTTGCCTGTGTTTGATGCTGAAGGTAGCCTTGTTGTTGATATAGGCGGCGGAACCACTGAAGTTGCTCTTATAAGCTGCGGAGGAACTGCAGCGAGCAGGTCAATAAAGCTTGGTGGAATCAAGATGGATGAAGCCATAATAGATATGATACGAAACGAATATAAAATGCTTATTGGCGACAACCTTGCTGAAAACCTCAAGATAGACTACGGTACTGCTATGCCGCTAAAGCAGGACAAGTATATTAAAATACGCGGTAGAGATCTTGTTACCGCGCTTCCCCAGATATCCGAAATACCAGTTTCTAAAATATATGAAGCTTTAAGTAAAATATGCGAAGAGATTGTAAACACAATTATATCCGTGCTTGAAAAGGCGCCTCCTGAGCTTTCCGCTGATGTACTACGCAAGGGTATATTTCTTATGGGTGGTGCATCTCAGCTGTTCGGGCTTGATCATCTAATAGCAGAAAAACTGCAATTACCGGTAACCTTAGCTAAAAACCCGACACTTTGCGCAGTCAGCGGTCTTGGCAAACTGACTGAAAACCCTGAATTACTTTCAAGGATAGGCAGCTCCAGTATAATGCAAAGCGAGGATATATAATGTCCCCTACAAAGAAGAAACGTAAGCAGCTTAAGCGCGAGAGAAAACGCCTTGAGAGGGGAGAGCGCTTACGCAAGTTTATAGGCTATGGTATTATATCAGTATTGGTGTTTACCATTGTGATTATGATTGCTTCGCAATTTTTTCCTGAAATTACTATGCTAGACACTCCCCGCCGTATAGTTTCAAGGGTTATAACGCCTGTTCAAAAAGCGTTTTCTGGCGCCACGGATACTGTTGCAACATATCTTAGGAAGCTTAAATATCGCAGCACACTAGAGGATGAGTATATAAAACTCCAAGAAAAGGTTGACGAACTTACTGATAGGGCAATGCGTGTTGAAGCTTTAGAATATCAGCTTGCACAGTTTGCCGACCTTGATGACGAAATTGTAAGAAATCCAAGGCTGGATGGGGTAAAGGCAAAGGTAATATCCCGCAATTCGGATAACTATAGTTTTACTCTTGGGATAGATATAGGTACTAATAGGGGCATAAAGGACTATATGGCGGTTGCCGTTCCCGGAGCTCTAATAGGCTACACTTATGATGTAAAACCAGATAGCTGTTTGGTTAAATGTATAGTGGATTCTGATTGCAGTATTTCCGCTTTAATAGAATCCAGCAGAGACCAAGGGACTTTACAGGGAACACTCTCTATAAACGGAATGTATGAGTGCCGTATGTACTACCTATCCTTTTCAACGTTGCCTCGTCCGGGCGATAGGGTGGTTACCTCCGGCGTTGGCATGGAGTTCCCAAAAGGTATTCCTATAGGCTATGTAAGAGAGAGTACAAGGGGATTAGATGCTAACAAGCAATACATAGTTGTAGACCCTATTGCGGATTTTGATCATATTGAATATGTAATCGTATATAGATATACGCCTACTGTTGCCGAAGCTGCGGATAACAGAGGGGCAATGACCGAAGCTACATTTATACCGCTTCCGACCAAGTTTCCCATGGCTACATTTATAGGTCAGCAGACGGCTCTTACGCCAAGTCCAAGTCCTAGCCCATCTCCAAGCCCTACACCACCTGAGGATACCACAGAACCTTTGGAAACACCGGCTGCGAGCGATGATGTATCATATAATGACTATATTCCTTCAAAGGAAACTGAGCAGATAGATGAAGAAAAAGCAAGCCCAACCCCTTCGGCTGAACCTACTTCAACTTTCTCTGTGGAACAGATGACGGTAGAGGACGATTAGATGTCCGGTTTATCAGTGTACAGGGATAAAGGGGAACGCAGGCTTTATATAACAAGACCAATAAAGGTTGCGTTTCTAATATTGTTGTTTTACCTTTTGCAAAGCTGTGTAATGCCTTATTTTAGAATAGGTGGCGTTATAGGCAACCTTAATCTGGTTTTAATAGCCATATTAACAGTATCCCTTGGGAAAAAATATGCATTTGTAAGTGCAGCAATAGTCGGTATTATAATGGAATCTGTTGAAAGGAACATGCCGTCCTTCTATATTATTATATACCCGACACTGGCGCTTATATTTGCGCAGCTGTTTTCGGATATGAGCGAAATCAAACGTGAGATAAGGCGCATAAGGATAAAAAGTGACGAACAGAACAAAAAGATTGATACAATAAAAAGACGTAACAAATGGTTTAAATTTTTTAGAGCTTCACCAGCTGACGATATAAACCCGCATATACGCATATTGCTAAATGCAGTTAGTCTTCAGGCGGCATATGAACTTATAATGATTATAATTGTAGCATTAAATGGTGTGAGTATTACTTGGAACCATCTGCTGAATGCTATAAAGGCAATGAGCTATACTGCGTTTTTGTCGCTACTTATGTTCCCTGTGCGGTATTTCCTTGGCATGTACCGTAAAAAAACAGTAAAAGATGTGGGGGACGACTATGAACAGTATGAACTGTCGCCTCAAAATCTACAGGAAATAGCCATAATACCTGAGATGCCTGAGGCGGATAGCCTTGCAGGCTTTGAGATGCGTATGAGCGCAGGTGTTGAAAAAATCGACATTTCGAGTGATAATAATAAAGAGGATGGTAAAGAGCCTGATAATAGTAAGGCAGAACCGGATGATAATCCTCAAACTAATGATGATAAGAAACAAGAAAGTACAGATACGGATGAAATATCCGCTTACAATGATAATACTGATGAAACCAGTAGCCATGCAGACGATACAAAGGTGATAGAGGATGCAGATTGAAAAGAATATCAGCCGTAGGTTTATAGCATTTGTGCTTGCTGTAATTCTATGCTTTTCTGTAATTATAGCGGGCTTATACAACTTGCAAGTGCTAAGTGCTGACAAATACCAACAGGATGCCGGCAGTAAAAGTGTAAAAACCCTTCGTCTTACTGGAAAACGCGGAATGATTACCGACGTAGATTCTGTTGTGCTTGCAATGAGCGAGGATATATTCAATGTAACTTTCCAGCGTAATATGAGGCAGAATACAAGGGAGGATTATGTTGCTTTTACCGATTCCATTTTAGAAACCATGGACATAATAGAAAAGTACGGGGGAGAGGTAGAACTTAAATTCGTTATAGAACGAAACCCAGAAACAAATGAATGGGTATTTAATTTCGGTAAGGGTATATCTGAAAAAGCGCTTGAAATACGCTCAAACCAGTGGCACAACAATCATTATATGCCAAAGAGCAATCCTAAGTACGACACTGCCGAAAAATGCTATAATCATCTGGTAGAGCTGTACGATTTGCAGGATAGGGGTCTATCAGAGGAAAAAATACTACAAGTTTTAGCCATATACTCAGAAATGCAGATGAACCTGTATAACTCTGTACCTATAGTTATTGCAGAAGACATACCTTTTGCAGCCGTAAGTGAAATTACAGGTAGAAAGATGATGCTCCCCGGAATAGATATAGAAATAGGCGAAAAACGTGTCTATCCTCGTGGAACTATGGCATCGCAGGTTGTTGGCTATGTTGGTAAAATAAGCGACGCTGATAATTATTATGAGCAGCTCAAGCCTCTTGGTTATGCCCTGAATGACATAATTGGTAAAGAAGGCATAGAGAAGAGCATGGAAAACTGGCTGACGCCTAATATTACAAGTAGACAGGGCAGCCGTGTTATGGAGAGGGATAACCTAGGTAGGCTTACTAGGCAAATTTCCTATACCCCGCCAAGCGATGGAAATAATGTAAAGCTTACTATAAACGCAGCGTATCAGCAGGTGGCAGAGCAGGCGATAGCATATAACGTGGCAAGCACACGAAAAGTACAGGAAAAAAAGCTCGTCAGCATGGATTGGCTTGAAAAATATAGGGATAGACTCGAGGCTAGGGATTTTGATAAATACCCCCTGCGCCTTGCGGAAAAAGGCGCAATGATGGTGGTAGACGTAAACACCGGTAGGGTACTTGCTATGGCGCAGTATCCGAATTATGATTCAAACGCGCTAACCGCGGGCGGAGCTGCTGCAATACCCTATCTGGCAGATGATAGAAATATGATGCGTAACTTGTGTATACAGGAGAGAGCTGAACCGGGTTCCATATTCAAGATGGTAACGGCACTGGCGGCTCTTACTAACGGTGTTCTTACTGTTGACGAACAGATTAGTGACTTAGGAGCATATACTAGGTTCACTAATGTTGAGGAAGATGCACCTGTTTGTTGGATTACAAAAAACGCTCGCTGGAAACATGCCAACCAAACAATAATACAGGGCATAAAAAACTCCTGTAACTATTTCTTCTATGAGATTACAGGCAGATTGTATGGAGATACCGGCAGCAACCGCCTATATAAATACGCTGCGAAAATGGGGCTTACAACTAAGACGGGTCTGCAGCTTCCTAACGAAATAAGGAGTATAGTAGGCAACCAGACATCTTTGTATGACACTGAAACAGAGCTGCAATATCAAGAAACCTCAGTGCCTATACTGGTTGCTGCCTCAATTAAACAGCATCTTAACAATGTTGCTGCAAGTTACGGTATTTCTTATCAGGAAGAAAGCCTTGATAGATGTATAAAAAAGCTAATGGATATGGCTATAGAAACTCACTCTGATAAGTGGGTTGAGGCTATGCGTCCAATACTTATGACCGAGCTTAATATGACGCGCGATATGGTGTATAAGCGCGCTATAATGACTGACCTATGGATATACCTTAACGATATCAAATGGGGTGGCTCAATGGAAGTACAAATGGGTATAGGGCAATCTATTACCTTACTCACGCCTGCTGCTGTATCCCGCTATGCAATGTCTATAGCAAACGGAGGGAATGTATATAATCTTTCAATAGTTGATTCTGTTGTATCTCCGGAGGGCGAAATACTCAACAAATATGAACCTACGCTTTCAGGGGTACTTGAAGGTGCTGAGGCATATCTCCCATATATACGCGAAGGTATGAAAGGCGTTGTTGACGCAGACCAGGGCGGTACTGCTGGTAGACATTTCTCAAGGTGGAAATATAAGGATAACCTTTGGGCGAAGACAGGTACTTCTCAAATTACCATAGGCGGTGTTCAACTTGACGTTGAAAACAATGGATGGTTTATAGCCCTAGCGCCTTTTGAAACACCTGCGGAGGTAGCGGTAGTTACGCTTATTCCAAACGGATATTCAGGTGGTGAAACTGTACTTGCTACTAAGGAATTTCTCACTTGGTGGATGGACAATAGGACTAAGAAGGCAACTGATATCCAAGTTGTCCCCGGTAATGAGCTTATGCCTTAGGGAGCTGTTATGAGTAAGGTTTGGGTTATAGCTTCAGGTAAAGGCGGTGTTGGTAAATCAACGCTGGTTTCCGCACTTTCTGTGATTTTTGCTGAAAAAGATTTACGAACGCTAGTTATAGATGCGGATGTAGGGCTTCGCAATCTTGATTTGCTGCTAGGTCTTCAGGATAAGGTGCTTTACGAATTGTACGATTATATAAATGAACGGTGTTTTCTTGAAGATGCACTTGTAGCTCATTTGGCTTATCCGAATTTAAAGCTGCTTATAGCGGGTCAAGAGGCAAAGACAGATGATTTTAAAGTTGAGGAGCTTAAAAAGATAGTTGAAACATTAAAAAATGATTTTGATATTATACTTATTGACTCTCCAACGGGTATCGGAAAGGTTTTTCAAAGCCTTATAGAGCTATATGATGAGTGTGTTTTAGTTAGCACTTCTGATGTGGTGTCGCTTAGAGATGCGGAAAAAACCGCGAGTGTGATAAATATAAGGCGCAGAAACAGCCCCTATCTTGTTATAAATAAAGTGGATTTCGCCTCTGAAAGTCCGGACAAAATCGCCCTAGCGCTTGATATGTGTCTTTTAGGCGCTTTGCCAGAGAGTAATAAGCTGCATAATACAATGCTGTTAGGAAAATCTGTAACTGAATGTGGCGACAGTGCAGTTCTTAAAGCGCTTAATATAATTGCATCAAGAATGCAGGGGCTTGAAATACCCGCTAAACCCGAAGAAAATCAAGGTATGTTCAACAAAATTATGCGAATTTTTAAAGGTGGTGCATAGATGATGTCAAACCAAGAGAATACAAGTAGATCAAAACCCTTTTTTGACTGGGGTTTACTATTACTAATGTATAATATGATGCTTTTGGGTGTGCTTTTTATTTCGGTTGCCACATACAATCCATCTGTAAGTGTGGATTTGCCACTTATAAATAAAATCATGAGCTCAGAATCCGGCAGATGGCAGGCGATTTTTACTATAGCCTCTCCTGTTGCTGTGTGGTTTATTGTTTCAATACCCTATGAACGCATTAAACCTTTTGTGCGTTTGTTTTATTATATTATTATGTTCTTGCTTGTGCTTGTTATAGGTACATCGTCAATTCGTAATGTAAGTGCATGGTTCCGCCTCACCTTAGGTCGTATGTTTCAGCCCAGTGAGTTTGCCAAATTAGCCATGATTTTAATGCTTGCACGCAGCATTTCATCAGATGAAAAACCTATGAGTAATTTTAAAAGCGCTGTTAAGCTTATAGGTACCTTTCTTCTGCCGGCGTTATTAACGTTGTTTCAGGGCGAGGCGGGTACGGTTATAGTTATGGCGGTAATATTCTATGTGATGATATATTTCGGCGGTGCGGACTGGAAATGGCTTTTAGGGCTTGCCATTATGGCGGCAATTGCAATTGGGCTTATTTTTGGCTACGGTATTATAAGTGGTTCAGATGATTATCGTCTTCTTAGAATACTCTCTTTTATAGACCCTACCAAGTACGCACAGAGTGCAGGTCTTCAGATATTAAATTCTCAAGAGGCTATAGGTTCAGGTGGGCTTAATGGTATAGGCTTTTTTATCACTGGCTCTCACAGTCAGCTTAATTTCGTACCTGAAGACTGGACTGACTTTGTTTTTGCTACCATAGGCGAAGCGGTTGGTTTTGTTGGTTGTGTAGCTATAATTTTGCTATATTTTTTAATAGTATTGCGTATGTTATATCTTGCGCGCTATACCGCAGACGAGTTTGGAAGGCTTATAATTATAGGCGTTACCGCTATGATGTTCTTTCACGTATTTCAAAACATTGCAATGACTATAGGTATAATGCCTATAACCGGTATACCTCTTCCCTTTCTAAGCTATGGGGGTTCTAATCTTCTTACAAACGTTGCAGGTGTATCTCTGGTGCTTAATGTAACCAAAAACAGGAGCGTTGCTGTTTCAAGCACATCTATAAATGTATCTCTGCTCAACCCCGTTTCCGGTAAGCGTCGCAAGAGAAAGAAAAAGGTATATGTTAATACCTCCGAGGAAGTGTAAAAAAATAATACCTTGCAGATATTCTCGCTACATAGTATAATCCGTGAGCTTACCCATGGTAAAGCAATTTAATAGGGGGAATTTTCATGGGATTTATTAAATGTCCAAGGTGTGAACTGAATTATATGAAGGATACTGATAAGTATTGTGCGATTTGTCTAAGAGAACTTAGGGGAGAGGAGCAGGTGGACGAAATAGAGCTTTGCTCTGTCTGCGGCGAAAGTCCCGCTATGCCGGGTAAAGACATGTGCCTTTTTTGCCTTAGAGAAATGAATGCACAGAATAACACACTAAACGGCGATGAAGATGATGATGAAGATACCGAACTAGATGAAGACGATGATGATATAGAGCTTGATGAAGAAGTTGACGATATAGATGATGAAGCTATGAATGATGCCCTCTCCCTTGACGAAATGGCTGAGGATGAAGACGACTTTATTGATGAGGATTAATATTGCAGGAAAACCGTAAGCGTCTATTTGCCATATCGGATTTGCACTTGCCGGGAGGCAAGGATAAGTACATGGATATATTTGGCGCTCAGTGGGAAGGTCATTTTGATAAGATTAAGGTTGATTGGGTTTCAAGGGTAGAAGATGACGATATAGTGCTTATTCCCGGAGATATTTCCTGGGCTATGACTCTGAAAGGCGCCGTGGAGGATTTGCTGTCCATAGGAGAACTACCTGGTTACAAGGTATTGCTTAGAGGGAATCATGATTATTGGTGGTCCTCTATATCTAAGCTGCGAAGTGTGCTTCCGGAAAAAATGTATGCAATACAGAATGATGCGATATTGATAGGGAATTATGCAATATGCGGTTCACGTGGTTGGGCTATTACAGAGGGCGAAACGGCTGAGGCTGATAAGAAAATATATGATAGAGAGCTTATACGCATGGAGATGTCACTAAATAGGGCAAATGCAATAAACGATGGTAGAAAAATAATTGCAATGATGCATTTTCCTCCGCTGGATAATAGCTGTGAGGATACGCTTTTTACATCATTATTTGAAAAACATGGTGTATCATATGTAGTATACGGGCATCTGCATGATAGGGGAACATTAAGTGCCTTTTGCGGTGTAAAAAGTGAGATTAATTATCAACTGGTTTCATGTGATTATCTAGGTTTCAAATTATTTGAACTGGGCGATTTTTAGCCATATATATTGTTAAAAGCTTTTTCTGAGCTAAATAAAGCGTAAAATAAATAGTATTTTATTAAAATTAACAGCTTGTTTAATAAGCTGTCAGTCTGTCGACAAAGTCCCAGCGTATCAGCTGGGATTTTGTCGTTTTAAGGAGCTACAAAGGTCAATAAAATCAAGATAAAATGAGCAGAATATGATATAATAAGTCAAGAAATATTAGAGGTGTTAAGCTCCATGATGACAAGAAATGCAGACGATTATCGGGATCAGA
>DUQK01000038.1 GCA_012837835.1 Christensenellaceae bacterium
ATAGCAATGGCGACAAATTTCCACCTTGCGGCGTTCCTTTATCTGTCTTTTCATACTTCCCTTGTACCATTACACCCGCTTTCAGATATTTTCTAATTAGTGATTCCGTATCTCCGTCATTTATGATATTGTGAACAAGGCTCATCAGTCTGTCCTGTGGTACATTGTCGAAAAACTTTTCCAAGTCAATGTCCACTATCCACTCATATCCCTCATTGAGAAATGTAAGCAGTTCTTTGATTGCCATTTCACAACTTCTGTTCGGGCGGAATCCATAGCTGTTCTCTGAAAACAGTGGTTTGCACATAGGACTTATTACCTGTGCTATTGCCTGTTGGATTACCCTGTCCATTACGGTCGGGATTCCAAGTTTCCGTTTGCTTCCGTCAGGCTTTGGTATTTCCGTACGCCTTACGGGTTGTGGTTTGTACTTTCTCTCTCTGATTTGCTCTTTGATACTGTCCCAATTTTCCCTAATGTATTCAGGTAAATCTTCAATTTCCATGTCGTCCACACCGCCGGCGCCTTTCTTGGCTTTGACCCTTTTGTATGCTTCATTCATGTTATTTCTTGACAATATCTTTTCTAGTAACTCTGACATACTCTGTGTGCTCCTCTCCTTTCCGCTCCTTGTAGTATACTCCTATATTGATGCGTTTACGGCTCATTTACGTTTTGCCTACATCCGCTATCGGATATCCACAAAGACATACATTCGTTTTGCACGTTTTGTTGTTCAGCCCTTCGGCTTTCGCCTAATATGGCTTCTGCTGACTTCTCACAGTTCGTTGTTACTACGGCTAATGAGACCGCCTGTGAGACCTCACGGGATAAGTCGTCAATCTTTCCTCGTCTACCTGCCTGATTTACGCATATGGGTTACTGCTCTCCTTTGGACTTCGCTACCTTGTGCTAGCTTATCCACCATATACGCCTTACTATCAGCTTTCTGTTCGTCAGGCTACGATTTCGCTATCTCTTCTTCTCGTCTATACCTCACGATACAAACCTTGAGAGTCGCTTCGGGGTTCGTCGGCAACTACGCCCCTTGTGGACTTTCACCACAGATTGGTAGCATGTTCGTCATACGAAATAATGGCATTCAGCTTATAATAACTATGTGGTAGGAATATAAAATATTTCATTGACTATCCGACTTAGTTGCATCTATAATTTCATACAAGGGTCATTTTTATTAAGAAGGAGATGCTTATGGGATACTTTTCTATTGAAGAAAACATGAAGGGCAAAACTGCCATAATAACCGGCGGTACAAGTGGGATTGGTAAAGCATGCGTTAGGATGTTCTGTGAAGTAGGCGTTAATGTTGTCACTATGGGACGAAGAGTAGAACTCGGAGAAGCTCTTGCAAGGGAAATAAACGAAAAAAACAAAGGGATTTGTGTTTTTTATGAATGTGACGTCAAGAATGTCGACCGACTACACTCGATTATAGAGCTCACCTTTGAGCGTTTTGGAAGACTAGACGTATTGGTAAATTGTGCCGGATATTTTCCCGGACAGCGCCGTCTTGATGATTGGTCTATTGAGGAAATAAGAGATATTATCGATACGAACCTTATGGCATATTTGGCTGCTAGTAAGTATGCACTTCCATACCTGCGCGCATCAAAGGGCAACATAGTAAATATAGGCAGTGTTCATGGCACTACTTCAGTTCAGGGATCGGCAGGATACGATGCTACTAAAGGTGCCATAGACGCTATAACCAAAACGCTGGCCATAGATGAAGCGGAAAACGGCGTGCGTGTAAATAATATAAAACCTGGGCTGATAGCAACTGAGATGTTTGAAATTACAACATCTCGACAGCAGGATCCGGAAAGATTTGTTGAGTGGAATAACGGTGTCCAGTGGCTTGGAAGGCCTGGCAAAGCTGAGGAGGTTGCATATGCTGTACTTTTCCTCGCAAGTGATCAAGCGAGCTTTATCACGGGTGCTGAGCTTCTGGTTACAGGAGGTTACGAGATTGGAGAGGGCCAAAAGGTAAGCAATCCATATCTTAACTGGGAAATGGCAAAAATGGCGAGGTTGAAATGAGCTTTGAGAGAGTTGGGAATAAATCTTTTTCTGTAGGCGAAAGTCCAAGGTGGCATTGCGAACAGAAAAAGCTGTGGTTTACTGATGTACCAGAGCAAAAGCTAAATGTATATGATCCCCTTTGTGATGAGTTTGCCGAGCTTTTTATCGGTAAAAATGTGAGCGGCTTTTGCTTTAATAAGGATGGTCGTATCGTATGCGCAACACATACGGGTGTATATCTTGCTGACAAAGATGGAAGAGTTGAACTTGTTGCCAAAGCGAAAGACGGTCATTATCTGAAATGCAACGATTGCACAGCGGATGCAAAAGGAAGATTTTTGTTCGGAACATCGTTCTATGACCCTGGTATCAATCATGGTGATCTGGGCAATTTGTATGTGATGAACTGTGATAGGAGTATCATAAAGGTAGACGATGGAATAATTCACTCCAATGGTATGGCGTTTTCTCCTGACCAAAAACTATTTTATTATACCGATTGTGCTGCTCGTAAAATTTATGTATATGACTATGACTTAGAATCTGGTATTCCCAAAAACAGAAGGGAATTCGTAAACATTCCTCGCTATGAAGGAATACCGGACGGAATGGCGGTAGATGCCGAAGGCTATGTTTGGTCAGCGCAGTGGTATGGCGGGGTTGTTGTTAGATATAAACCCGACGGGAATATTGATTTTGTTATGCGTACACCTGCGCAACAGACGTCTGCGATAGCATTTGGCGGAGATGATCTTTGCGACATTTACGTAACATCTGCTCAGCGTTGGGCGTATCTCGATGATATTCCTATAAACTATGAGTACGATGTATTGCCTCCAGGAGGAGGACTTTACCGCTTCAATTACGGCATAAAGGGTACATCTGTTCATTTTGCGGATATTAAATAGCACAATAATCGTCCTTAGCAAACCGGGCAGCCAACTTATGTAGTTGCCCGGTTCGCTTATTTTTGTTTGGATTGCATATAACCTATTCTGTGTTTTGATGCAGTATCTGAATTTGAAATCGGAACGCATTCAAGAGCCAAATAGCCGATGTAACCTACTCCTTCCAAAGCTCGTTTTGAATCGATCGATATGGGATTTTCCCAATGCATGGATAAAGCCTATTAGTTCCGGAAGAATACACATACCCCAAATAGGTTTTATCGAGATGTAATGAATCTAAAAGTATTCATCTTCTATATTCATGTGATGAATATCTGTGTGTAGTATTTCAGCGCTTTTAAATGAGATACTGTTATTGAAACAGTTGCACATTATTCTAATTATCAGGCACAGGTAGGTAGCTTCTCTTTTCACCAACATGTATAACCGCCATCGATAACGATGTCACAGCCCGTGGTGTAAGACGAAGCGTCACTTGCGAGATAAATGAGAGCTCCCATTATTTCATCAGCATAAGCAAGACGCTTCATAGGAACAAGGCTTTCCCAAATGGGCACATTAGGAGATCCCTTAATAATATTAGTATAAACGTAGCCGGGACTTATGGAATTCACCCTAATATTGTAAGCGCTCCATTCCACAGCCATGGCGCGTGTCATTTGAAGAAGGCCACCTTTAGATATACAATATGCAGAACTTTTTTGGGGTCTATTTATGATTTTAGCACACATAGAGGCTGTGTTAATAATGCTGCCGCCTGTATTTTGTTTAATCATTACTTTAGCGGCAGCTTGAGCGGTATACAGTGCGCCCTTAGGTTTA
>DUQK01000039.1 GCA_012837835.1 Christensenellaceae bacterium
CCACGCTGTGGATTAATGCGTGAGGCTTTAAATCCGGGGCAATCAATCGTTCCATCTGATGTTGCTTTGCTAATTTTCTCCATCTGTACCTCCTTTCTAATCTGCTATTTGATTATTTATCTACAATTGTAGAGTTGTCTGGTAAAAAAATAAGTTCATTAAGTGGTCTTCCAATTAATTTAGATAATCTGGCAGCTTCTTCCACAGTAAACTTGCTGGGGTCTTTTTCTTTCTGAATATAAGTCCATCTTGATAAACCAAGGGTTTCCGCTGCTTCTTTTTGTGTTATCCCTGCGTCAAATCGTGCTGTGCTCACTTTCATTCTTATGCTCATTTTCTCACCTCCTGAACACATTATACTCTACATTTGTAGAATGTCAAGTCTTTTTGATAAAAAACTCTACATTTGTTGACATTGTGAAATAATTATACTAACATAACCATAACGGAGGTAGAAATAATGACAAATTATATAGCAAAAAACATAAAATACTTGCGCACATATTATAATATGTCGCAGCTAGATGTCGCAGAACATGTAGGCGCAAGCGACAAAGCTATTTCGGCGTGGGAACTTGGAACTCGTGAACCTAAGATGGGATATATTCAAAAAATGGCAGACTTGTTTTGTATACCTACAAATAATTTTATCAATGACGATATATCCACATATGCTACACTACCAACAAAAGAAACCTTGACACTCGATGCTCAACTAATACAGGCAATCTCACAGCTTAGCATAGAGAAGAAGGAAGCTCTCCTTTCTCTAATAAAAAGTGAACAGCAAAAATAATCTTTTTCTTTTGCTTATCTGTTAGCGTGCCAAATCTCTCTATTATCTCTCTGTCTAACTGTTTCTCTCTCTCCGTCATCTGCCACACCCCCTTGCGCTACCCGAACACTCGTTCTCTTTCCGGCATTATGCTAACTCAACAACAACTTGTCAAGGATTTTTACAAACTTAATCCTTAAACGCTTTTTTTCACATTTAGCGTTAAAAAAAGTAAGCGATAGCTAACCCCTCAAAAATTACCGAAAAGGTAATTATTTCATTGAATTTGTTTGTTCCGAATGAAAGGGCGTAATGTTAATGATTTTTTTTATTATTATTCTTTTGAGTATATTAGGGTGGTGGTGTATAAACAAGCTAAAGGATATGCGCGATGTGAAAGAAAATCAACAAACACCCGAAACACCTACAAATCAAGATGTTGTTTTATTGTCTATGCAAAGCCAGTATCAGGTAATTGATGATACCGTGAAATTGATACACAATTCAAATAATTTCAATACAGTTACAGCTAAAATTGGATTTCTTAAAAATTTTTTGCGTGAAAGCACATCCTCGTTAAAGCCTTATAACGAACGGGAAAATGTTAGTAATGTATTAGATGCATATCGGAAAGTATATAGTGGCTTAATTAATGATGAAGCTGCAATAATACAAGCTGCAATAATTCGCAATCTGACAGCAGAAGCGGAAAAAGCAAAAGTACTTACGACAATAAAGGGTAAGCGTGATCGCTTAGATCGCCTTGCGTTTGATTTAATAGAACGCTCTCCAGAAAATGAAGCTCTCATTGAGCGATGGATAGAAGATTATATTGATAAAATAGAGCAGGAAGCGCAGCATAGACCGACAATGCAGGAATATACGAGTCTTCCTAAGTTCAAATATAAATCAAAAAAAGAAGTTCAAGCTTTAGATTCATATATAGCATTAGATATAGAAACAACCGGTTTATATTATGAAACCGATAAAATAATACAAATTGGTGCAATAAAGGTAGATAGAAGAACCGGCACCACTCAGAATTTTTCAACATATATTGATCCGGATATTCCTATACCTGCTTTCATAACCGAACTGACGGGTATCACAAACAAAGATGTTGCTAATGCTCCTTTATTTAATGATATAGCAGAAGAGCTGCATCAATTCTTGGACGGTTATTTAATTTTCGCACATAATGCTAGTTTTGATATGAAGTTTCTTTTATATAATTTCAATAAATTAGGCTATATTATGGATAATACCGTGTGCTGCACTGTAGGAATGTCAAAACATTTTTTCCCTGCACTTAAAAATTTTCAGTTAAACACAGTAGCAGAGCATTTGTCTATTCAACAATTTGCTCATCATACCGCCTTAGACGATGCTAGGGTATGCGGTTTAATTGCGGCGGAATGTCTGCGCAGGGTTGAGGAAGGCTACGAAAAGCCAGCTCAGCCAGCAAAGAGTAATGCTTCCAAGGAAAGACAAGCATATATTGCTAGTACAATAAACAACCCTAATCTATCAGCCTTTGATACATATTATTTAGGGCTTATGTTGGCGCAGGAACAAAGATTGACTGAAGGTGAATTTTATATTCGCAAAGCAATTGCTATGCAACCGCAAGACCCGCTTTTCCATTACTGGCTAGCTGATACCATAGTAAAGCAAAATCGCTTAGACGATGCGCTTGATGAATTATACAAATATAGAGATGGTGAATACTACAAACAAGGTACTGTAGAAACTGGTATTGGCAGACAGAATATGACTATGATTGACAACGCCATAGCAGATATTGAAGCCAAAAAAGCCAGAGGTTATGTCTACAGACCAAGGAAAAAACGCACATAATAGGAGGTTAATTTATGAAACGCATAATACCAATTATTCTTTGTTTAACGCTACTTTTAGGCTTATCCGCTGAAGCCTTTACAACAGTTGCTGAGCCCATTGTCATTACGCCTGAAGTATTTACAGAACGCTTTAATGCATTCATGAAAGCCTATTTTGAAACTTCAGGCATGACCCCTGTTCCGGCAAAACTAATACTTGGAGAAGAAGGAGCAGATGGTGCTTTACAGTTTTCTCTCAATATTCAAAACGGACTTGTTATAGGTAAAGCCAAAAATGAAATTGTTCAAGAAGTAGAATTATCTGTAGATGACCCCATGGGTTTTGCTATGCTTATAGCAGGTATGATAGCTGTAAGTGATATTCCCAATCCCGCTGATGGTATGGACTTATCTGTTATGGATGCACATATTCCGGCAGACCCTAAAAATGATGATATAAGTTATTCTAATGGTTATCAGGCAGAAATTACTGAACGCTTTGAAGGCACGGTTGCGACTAAGCTTTTAATTACTCGCCTGCCATAAATCTTAAGGAGCCCTACCATGTCTAAACAAAAAAAGAAAAACCTGCCTAAAGCAGTAATATACGCCCGTTTTTCTTCATACGGGCAAAACGAACAATCCATAGAAGGGCAGCTTAAGGATTGCCATGCCTTTGCCGAAAGAGAGGGCATACAAGTAGTTGGCGAATATATAGACCGCGCCAAGTCCGCCCGTAGCGCTGATAGACCGGATTTTCAGCGCATGATAAAAGACGCGGAAAAACGGCAGTTCCAGTATGTTATAGTATGGAAAGTAGACCGTTTTTCCCGTAACCGCTACGATTCCGCTATCTATAAATCTAGGCTTAAGAAATTCGGTGTCAAGGTTCTATCAGTCATGGAAAACATCACCGACAGTCCCGAAGGCATCATCTTAGAAGGTATGCTTGAGTCTTTGGCAGAATACTACTCCGCCAGCCTATCAGAAAATGTAAAGCGCGGTCAGCGTGAATCTATAGCAAAAGGACGCTTTACCGGTGGTGTCGTGCCTTACGGTTATAAAAGCGAAAATGGTCGCTTGGTAGAAAATGAACGCACAGCACCAATTATCCGTAGTGTTTTTAAACAATACGCTGAAGGTGTACCTATGAAAAAAATAATTGATAATTTGCGTGAAAAAGGGATAAAAAGCCCTTCAGGTGGGCAACTTCGCTATTCATCTTTTGAAGTTGCTCTAAAAAATCCGGTATATATCGGTAAGCTTATGAGGAAAGGACAGGAAGTTGTCGGTTGTGCCGATCCTCTTATAGATGAGGAAACCTTCCAGCGTGTCCAGGAACGCAGAAAAACCAGCGCTAGAGCCCCTGCAACCGCTAAGGCTAAGATAGAGTATCAGTTACAAGGGAAAGCGTTCTGTGGGATTTGTGGCGCGAATATGGTAGGGGAAAGCGGTACTAGTAGGAACGGCAGTAAATATTACTACTATACCTGTTCTGCTCGTAAGCGTGATAAATCGTGCGACAAAGCAGCAGAAAAGAAGGGCTTTATAGAATGGTATGTTGTGGAACAAACGCAAGAATATGTCTTATCTCCAGAGCGCATAGATTATATCGCTCAAGCTGTAGTTAATGAATATAAAAAAGATTTCAATGTAAAAGCTGTAGATGAAATGGAACGCGCCATTCGCCGCGCAGATGCGGACCTTAATACTTTGGTCGATACTCTCCTTGATACCCCTAAGGCTGCCCGTCACCGCATCTATGAGCGCATGGAGCTGCTTGAGGCACAAAAACAGGAAATGGAATCGGATCTAGCAAAGCTAAAAGTTGCGGTAGGGATAGCTTATACCGAAGAAGAAGTAAAAGCTTGGCTAACCCAATTCTGCAAAGGCGATCCCCTTGACCTTGATTTCCGTATCCGTATAATCGATGTTTTTATAAATAGTGTCTATCTATATGATGACACAATAGTCATATTTTACAACATAAAAAACGGCCAACAAGTTTCCTATGTCGGCCTTTGTGAATCCCTAGATGACCCCGGTTCGGATTTGACCTTTAATGGTGGAGCATAGCGGATTCGAACCGCTGACCTCTACAATGCGAATGTAGCGCGCTACCAACTGTGCTAATGCCCCATAGTTCCTAAGGAACGAAGTGCATTATATCAGTTGCAGGGGGAAATTTCAAGCAGTTGTTTGGTGAGTTTCACTTTTTTTAGGAAATGGAAATGATAACTAAATGCTAAAACCAAAAAGATACTTAAGTGCGCTGTGATATCTTTGCTTGACAACATATGCGCAATTTAATATAATTTCCATGCGTTGAAGGGGAGAAGTAGGCTTAACTTGTTGTTTTAAGAGAGTGTCCGGGTGGTGTAAGGGCATAGCCGGGTAAAGCTGAATACACCTTGGAGCGCGAAGCTTAATAAAAGGCTTCGGCGGTGCGCCGCTTATAGCGCAGGAATTTTTCCATGAGGGTGCTTTGCACTAAACGGAAGTGGTACCGCGATAATACGCCTTCCTTCAGACATCTGAAGGGGGGCTTTTTAGGAGGAAGATATGGGTGATTTTACTTTTGCAAAACGCATGGAGCCGATTACTGGGTCTGCCATACGCGAACTGCTAAAGCTTACTGCAAAACCCGGTATGATATCATTTGCAGGCGGAAACCCGGGTAATTTTTCCCTGCCTGATGAAGAAGTTGCAGAAATAATACAAGAGCTATTAAAAACTAATGGCAAAAATATGCTGCAATATGGTCCCACAGAAGGCTATGCGCCGCTTGTTTATGAACTTCAAAAGTATATACTGGAAGAATTTGGCGCCGAGGTTGTCAAAGATGAAATACTGCCTGTTACAGGTTCTTCTCAGGCTATGGATTTAATATGCAAGGCATACCTAAACCCTGGCGATAATGTAATAGTTGAAAGCCCGTCATTTATAGGTAACCTGCAATGCCTTAAAATTTATGAAGCTAATCTCATACCCGTTAAAAGCGATGATAAGGGAATAATAATTGAAGACCTTGAAAGGCTTATAAATAAGTACAA
The DNA here is from genome assembly GCA_012837835.1 of Christensenellaceae bacterium. Classification (GTDB taxonomy): domain Bacteria; phylum Bacillota; class Clostridia; order Christensenellales; family Aristaeellaceae; genus DTU024. The sequence continues at coordinate 5,667 of DUQK01000039.1, forward strand.
TCCAAAAATGCTGTATACCATACCAACATTCCAAAACCCAACGGGCATAAGTATGAGCATAGACAGGCGCGAAAAGATAGCGGAGCTTGCAGCTAAATACAATATGTTGGTAGCGGAAGATGACCCCTATCATTCTCTAAGGTACAGCGGAGAAAACCTTCCCGCTATAAAATCATTTGATAAACATGGTAAAGTTGCGCTTCTTGGGAGCTTCTCAAAGGTTATATCCCCGGGGCTAAGGGTTGGCTTTATGGCGGGGGATGCCGCGCTTATTAAAAAATGCACTATATGCAAGCAGTCTGCCGATGTGCATACGCCAACATTAAACCAAGCTGTGGTGGCGGAATTTTTAAAGAGGGGTTTGCTAAAGCCAAATGTAGAAAAAGCCTGCGAAGTATACAAGCAGCAGATGGATACCATGCTTGAAGGGCTTTCCCAAATTAAAGCAGTAGTAAAGTACACAGTGCCGGCTGGAGGTCTGTTCATATTTGGCGAAATAAAGGAAGGCGAAAATGTTGAAAAGTATTTCCGCAAGGCGGTTGACAGGGGCGTTGCCTTTGTACCGGGTTCTCCTTTCCACCCCGAGGGCGGGCATGAGAACACATTTAGGCTTAATTTTTCAAATTCAGACATAGATACCATTAAAAAGGGTATGCAGATACTAAAAGAATGTTTTGATAACAATTAAAGGAGACAATTATGCACATACTTGACACACTAAAAGAGAGAGGCTTTATAGCGCAGACTACATTTGAAGAGGACTTATACAAGCAGCTTGAAAGGGAATCCACCACCTTTTATGTAGGTTTTGACCCTACCGCCGACAGCCTACACTTTGGTCATTTTATACCTATACTCGCTATGGCGCATATGCAAAGGGCGGGGCATAGGCCAATAGCCCTTGTAGGCGGCGGCACGGCTATGGTTGGCGACCCCTCAGGCAAAACCGATATGCGTAAGATGATGAGCGTAGAAACCGTGCAGCAAAATGCCGAAGGCATAAAAAAGCAGCTTTCAAAGTTTATTAGCTTTGATAACGGCAAAGCCCTGATGGTAAACAATGCGGACTGGCTTACTAACCTTAACTATCTTGAGTTTTTGCGTGAAATTGGCGCTCAATTTTCGGTAAATAGAATGCTTGCTGCGGAGTGTTATAAGCAGCGCTATGAGCGTGGGCTTACTTTCCTTGAGTTTAACTATATGATTATGCAGGCGTATGATTTCCTTATGCTGTTTCGTAAGCACAATTGCCGCTTGCAGATGGGCGGTGATGACCAATGGAGCAATATCCTTGCCGGCGCTGATTTAATACGCAGGAAGGAGCAGGAAGCGGCTTTTGCTTGCACATTCAACCTGCTGCTAACAAGCAGCGGTAGTAAGATGGGCAAAACTGAAAAAGGAGCGTTATGGCTTGATGCGGAGCTTTGCTCTCCATACGATTTCTACCAGTACTGGCGTAATGTTTCCGATGAAGATGTTGAAAAATGCCTTTCCATGCTTACATTCCTGCCTATGGACGAAGTAAGGCGGCTTTCCGCGCTTGAAGGTCAGGAAATAAACGAAGCTAAGAAAGTACTAGCCTTTGAATGTACCAAACTTGTGCATGGCGAAGAGGAAGCGGAAAAAGCGCAGATAGCCTCCGCCGCTCTATTTGAAAAAGACGGTTTGTCTGATGAAGTGCCTACCTTTATAATCACCCACGCTCAGCTTGATGTGGACAACCGCCTAAGCTCTATACTAAACCTATGCGGACTGTGTACATCAAATAGCGATGCAAGGAAGATGATAAAGCAAGGCGCTGTATATGTAGATGGAGAGCGAGTAAGCGATATAGACGCAAGACTAAGTGAGGACGATATCAAAAAAGCGGACGGGATACTTCTAAGAAGGGGCAAGAAAAACTATTGCAGAGTAATAATGCAGTAAAACCTTATATAACAATACTTAATTCCTCTGCGGAAGAATATATTATTCAGAAAAGCAGGTTTATTGGCTATGCTATGCCCTGCAATACAGAGGAGGAGGCACTAAGCTTTATTGAAAGCAAAAGAAAAGAACATGCCCAAGCTACCCACAACTGCTATGCCTATGTGATAGGCGCAAATGCGGGTATAATGCGCTACAGTGATGATGGGGAACCGCAGGGTACTGCCGGACTCCCCATGATGGGCGTGCTTCAGGCTAAAAACCTTGTAAACCTATGTGTTGTTGTAACGCGCTATTTTGGGGGAATACTCCTTGGAGCCGGCGGGCTTGTGCGCGCGTACAGCAGGGGCTGCACTTTGGCGGTAGACAGCGCAAAAATAATAACCATGCAGCTATGCAGGCGCATGGTTTTCGATGTGCCATACCCTAATTGGGATAGGCTTAAGTATTTTTTTAATCAGGATGATAGGATTATACTGGAAAATGAAGAATATGCCGCTCAGGTAACTGCTGGCATACTTGTAAAAGAGGAAGACGCCGAGGCGGTGCTTGAAGCCGTACAAAGCCTTATAAACGATACGCCTGATTATATACTAAGCGATTCTTTTGTGCATTACTGGTCTAGCACTTAAGTGCGTATTTTATTATAGCTTTTGCTGCGCCGTCTTCATCGTTAGACTGGGTTATTACATCGGCTGCATTTTTAACTAAATCTATGGCATTTGCCATGGCAACGCTAAGACCTGCAACCTCTATCATTGCAAGATCGTTCTCATGGTCGCCTACAGCCATAGTGTTTTCAATCGGGATATTATAGTATTCAGCAAGCTTTTTAAGCCCTGTCGCCTTGCTTGTGCCCATGGGCATTACTTCAAAGTTGTTCCTGCCGGAGCGTGTAACATCTACACTAGGCAGTGTTTTTACCGCACTATATACTATATCTAAACTATCAGTATCATCATCAAACACGAAGAATTTAGAAATTCCGCCGTCAATGGCGTTTTTTACTGCCTCTTCTCCTCTAAAAAAATCGACACCGTATTCATCGTGCATTCTATCACCGTATAATTTTTCCGCATGGTATATGGTATCAGGTTTTCTAGTGTAAATTTTATGGTCTTTAAATAATATGTATTTAGCATCGTGTTCTTCTAAAATATTATATACATTTTTTGTGTCTTTTTCAGGTAAAAATGCGCTGAATATGCGCTTGCCGCCTGCGTCAACCACGGCGCCATTTAGGGATATTACATCGCAGTGTATATCCATATCATCGAGTATTATGTGCACATTTTCGGGGAATCTTCCAGTGCATATTGCAACATGTATTCCGCTATCCTGCGCCTTTTTTATAGTATCCTTTGTAAATTGAGTTATTTCAACATTGCTGTTAAGCAGCGTGCCGTCCATATCTAGTGCGATTAGTTTTATCTCCATAATTACCTCCTATCAAAACGGTATAATTCTATTTGGCATTATAGCTCCTGTCAACCCCGCCTAATTTGTGAGCAAAGTTTTAACATCTATGCAGTTTACTTTGTAATGCTCTGTTACGGGGTGTTTATTAGCGTAATCAGCCCAAAGAACCTTAGCCTTGTCATCATTCCCTGTAACTGCTATTGCTCTGTGTATGTTCTTTTCCTTTGGATTTTTTTTGTTTATTATATCCTTAAGCCTGTTGTACGTGTGGTTTTCGTACCGCAGGCAGTGGGGTATAAAAGAGGTTGCAGTGCTAGATAACCTATCAAAAAGCATTGCGCTTTTAATTTCTGTGGCGTACTCTGGCGTTTTGTCTATTAAATAGCTGTATACAGCTTCTGTTAGCTCCTCCAAAGAAAGAGGAGAGTTTTTCTCTTTTTCTTTTATAAGTATTACATCTCCAAGAGAAAGAAATAAGTTAAATGCAGGCATCTTATCAGCTAACAACTGCATGGTATTAACAAAACGCCTGCGGTTGTATAGCAGCTCAAGCGCTCTTTCAGCGCGTTTTAATATAAGTATATCCTCACTACTCATATGCTTTGTTGATATAACTTCATATGGCGGATGTTCATTATAAGTGATGCCGTATTCTTCAATTTGGCTTCGCATCTTGCTTCCGTACAATAGTTTAAGAAAACCAAGCTGTAATATATGCGGCTTAATGGCAAATACTTTGTTAAAGGCATATATAAAGCTGTCTAAAGTTTCCAAGGGAAGACCGGCGATTAAATCAACATGTACACGCACGGTGTCAAAAGAAATAATTTTTTCAAGCTGAGTTTTAATTTTTTCAACATCGGCTTTTCTCTGAATTGCTTCAAGCGTGGCTTCATTTAGCGACTGTATGCCAACTTCAATCTGAAATAGCCCCGCGGGGGATTGGCTGAAAAGTTCTACTATTCCGTCATCTATAAGGTCGCCAGCCATTTCAAAGTGGAAACAGATATCAGGTGGTATTTCTCCGCTTTCTCGCTTTTCCTTTATAAAACTTATAATTTCTTTCGCTCTATTTAAATTGGCGTTGAATGTACGGTCTACAAATTTAATTGTCTTTGAACCGCCATTTGCGAGCATAAGTATACGCTTCTTAGTATCTTCCATAGGCAGGTAGCGTACCTTTTCGCGCCTGCCTGAAAGGCAGAATGTACAGGAAAAAGGACAGCCGCGGCTGCTCTCTATATAGCTTATCCTGCCTTTGAGCTGATTAAAATAACTGTCATCGTATGGCATTACGGGTATATCATAGTGGTAATATATATCTACACAGTTTGCGCCTTTAACCATTACTCCGTCAATATTATCGGGGGTTTTGCCTTCTATAAGCGCATCAACAAGCTTAGCAAAGGGGACTTCTCCTTCGCCAAGTATTATATAATCAGCTTCGGGCAGCCTATCAAATGCGTTGTCGCTCAAAAGCTCAGGTCCGCCTGCAACAAATAGGCAGTTTGATAGGGCAACCTTAAGCATAGGCAAAAGCTCTTTTATAAATGCAATATTCCATATATAGCAGCATATACCAAGTATATCTGGGCTGGTGTCTATTATACGCTTTGCAACGACAGCCATATCTTCATTAACAGTTGCGGGCAGCACAGTTATGTTATGCTTATATTTGCTGAATTTTTCAAGACCCGCCTTCAGGCACCATGGCGATAGTGAGCAATGTACAAAGCTAGAAGATGGAGCCGTTAGGCTTATGTTTTTTTGCTGCAAAGAAACCTCCATATAAAAAAGCCCGCCTTATGGCGGAATGCTTTCTTATTTCTTGAATCCAGAGCCGTCCTTTATGCGGGCCGCCTTACCTTGTAGACCACGCAGGTAGTACAGCTTTGCTCTACGCACCTTGCCCTTGCGGACGATTTCTATACGATCCACCCTTGGGGAATGCAAGGGGAAAGTACGTTCAACACCTATGCCGTAAGAAACGCGCCTTACGGTAAAGGTTTCCCTAACAGAACCGTTGCGCCTTGCAATTACAACGCCTTCAAAGGCCTGTAGGCGCTCGCGGCTGCCTTCAACAACTTTTACAAACACGCGCACAGTATCGCCTATTCCAAAATCCGGTCTATCCTCGCGCAACTGCTTTCGCTCTATGGAGCGAATAATTTCACTCATGGGGTTTCCACTCCTTCTTTCATAGACGTTCTTGCATCTTGTGCAGCGGACCGTCCGTCATAACGCGGACAATTATAGCACAAAATTCAACATAAATGCAAACATTTTTAAAAATTTGCTTACCTTGGGAGTTTGTTGCTACAATTACTTATGCATTAATGAAATTCTAATGATACTAATAAATGCATTTAATCTTACTGTTGTAATATAATATTGCAGGAATGGATACCTGTTTTAGGAGGTAATTATGGATCATTTTGAATTAGTAGAAAAATTACGAGAAAGAACTAATGTAAGTTATGAGGAAGCAAAGGCGGCTCTTGAAGTAAACGACTGGGATCTGCTAGATGCACTCGTTTATTTAGAGAGTCGTGGCAACGCCAAGAGGGAAGGAGATGCAAGCTATACCACAAAGCAAAGAGAGCCTGTAAGGCATAAGCCCCTTTCCGATAAGGAGCAGGCGAAGGGCTATGTTCAGCGTATATGGATGTTTTTAAAAAGCCTTATAGATAAAGGTAATAAAACCATGTTTCAGCTGTATTATAACAGCAAAAAGATGGTAGAAATACCGGTTACTGCGCTTGTGGTGCTGCTAGTTGTGTTTTTCCCGTGGTCGGTAATACTGTTAATAGTAGCTATGTTCTTTGGTGTGCGCTATAAGGTGTATGGTAATGCGGACCAAGGAAAAAATGTAAACGCTTGGATGGATAAGGCGGCAGACGTAGTTGAAAACATCAAATACGGCAATGATAACAGTGAGAGTAATTGAGGTAAAATATGTCTAAAATACTTATAGTTGAAGATGAAGAAAAAATTGCGCGATTTGTAGAGCTAGAGCTAACCCACGAAGGTTACGAAGTAGATAAGGCAGTAGACGGCAGAGAAGGTCTTGAAATGGCAGAGGAAAACGAGTATGACTTAATACTGCTTGATATAATGCTGCCAAAACTAAACGGTATGGAGGTATTAAGAAGGCTTAGGAAAACAAGTCAGCTGCCTGTAATACTGCTTACAGCAAGGGATGCTGTTATGGATAAGGTTACAGGTCTTGATGCTGGTGCTGATGATTATATTACCAAACCTTTTTCCATAGAGGAACTACTCGCAAGAATACGCCTTGCCCTTAGGAAAAGACAGGCAAATGCAATGCCGCTTCTTAGCTGTGGAGACCTTGTTATGGATATCGCCCGTCATACCGTAAGCTATAAGGGGGAAAATATAGAGCTTACGGGAAGAGAGTTTTCTCTCCTTCAGACGCTTCTTGAAAACCAGTCCATAGTACTTTCAAGGGACATACTTATGGAAAGGGTGTGGGGCTATGATTATATGGGTGAAACTAATTTAGTGGATGTATACATACGCTATCTGCGCTCTAAAATAGATGATAGGTTTAAAACTAAGTTTATCCATACTATAAGAGGGGTGGGCTACACTCTAAAACTGGAGGATGAAAATGCCTGAAAACCGCAGGGTTACATCCATTGCAAGGCGGATAAACGCCAGCAATGTATGGAGCGTGTTTAAAACCATGCTTAAGCTTGACATACTAATAATAATATTAGCCGTAATATTTTGGTGTTACTCGGTTGAAAAAAATACGCTCGGCAGCGATTGGACTATTAAATTAATCCGCGATGTTCAGGCGGAAGGCTTAAATAGAAATGTAGAGAGCTTTAGTTCGGTTATATATATTTTTGAATATAATGGGGAAACATTCAGCGCAAATGCGGGTATATTTCTTCAATCCATGTATAGGATAATGTATTCACTGCTTATAGTTGAAGCGCTTATGCTTATAACCGCAGTATTAACAGGCAGCAATAAGACTGATAGGCTACTTAGACCGCTTGAGCAGATGTCTCAAACTGCGGAGCAGTTAAGCCAAGTGCAGTTTGATGAACAAAGATATCATGACCTTGAAAACGCTATAGCAGCAATAAGCCCCGAAGCTCCGGAAGACCGTATACATATAGGCGATAGGGAGCTGCAAGGGCTTGAAAACGCGGTGAACAATTTGCTAACCCGCCTGCACAACAGCTACCGTCAGCAGAATAGGTTTGTATCCGACGTTTCCCACGAATTAAGAACGCCTATATCGGTAATACAGGGCTATGCGGATATGCTCGCCAGATGGGGCGCAGAGGATGAAAAGGTTCTTGAAGAGAGCATAAACGCCATACGCACAGAGGCTAAGCATATGCAAAAAATGGTAGAACAGCTTCTGTTTTTAGCAAGGGGCGATGCAGGGCGTAACCAGCTATCCGCAAAAGATGTGGATTTATCTGCGCTTGTAAAAGAAGTGCATGATGAATACGAGATGATAGATGGTGAGCATAACTGGGTAATCCAAGCGGATGAAGAAACCCCGGCATTCGCAGACCCTGATTTACTAAAGCAGGCGCTGCGAATTCTTACGGACAACGCCATTAAATACTCCGCTGAGGGAACAACCATAGTATTTCGTGCATTTATAAACGATGAGGAGGAACCCTGTGTATGTGTGCAGGATAGCGGCGTAGGCATGGCGGCGGAAGATATTCCTCACATATTCGACAGGTTTTTCAGGTCTGACCCTGCCCGCACCCGCAACAGCGGAGGTACAGGTCTTGGGCTTTCAATAGCTAAATGGATAGTTGAGAGGCATAACGGATATTTCAACGTGCTGTCAAGAGAGGGAGTTGGCACGCGAATAGAGCTTGTGCTTCCAAAGGCTGATCGGGCTAAAGAGCTGCTGCAAGTTAACAGCATTCCTATTATAACAAGCGATAAAAGTAGTACATAGTAAAAAACTTTTACCTAATAAGCGCAATATTATTAAATGTAATATACGGAGGCGAGTTGTAAAATAAAGCGCAACAGAAAAGACCACTCTTTCTCTGATACAATATTAGTGCAAAAAACAAGTAAAGGAGAAAGAAATGGCCTACAATTATTGTATCAGAAAGAGGAAGAAAGGTACACATCTAACTTTTGCAGAAC
>DUQK01000040.1 GCA_012837835.1 Christensenellaceae bacterium
AAACTGCGGCGCCTGCGGTTTCCCCGGCTGCGATGGTTTTGCTGAAGCTGTTGCTAAGGGCGAGGCGCCTGTAAACGGCTGTACTCCTGGCGGTGCAAATTGTGCCGCTGCACTTGCTGAGATAATGGGAGTTAGTGTAGAAGCAGGCGTGCAGCAAGTTGCAAGGCTGCGCTGTCAAGGAGAAAAAGGCGTAGCAAACGAAAGCTTTGAATACGAAGGTGTAAAAACCTGCTTTGCTGCAAATGAATTTTCCGGCGGTCCTAAGGCTTGTCAGTACTCCTGTATAGGTCTTGGGGATTGTATGCGGGTATGCGCTTTTGACGCAATAGAAGTTGTAAATGGAATTGCAGTAATAGATGCAGAAAAATGTACTGCTTGCGGCATGTGTGTGGATGCCTGCCCGAGGAATTTAATAACGCTTCTGCCTAAGGAATCTACTGTGCTTGTTAGGTGTATGAGCCTAAATAATGCTAGAGTTACAAGGCAAAGCTGCTCAAAGGGCTGTATTGGCTGTAAACGCTGTGAAAAAGCTTGCGAGTATGATGCAATACATGTTGAAAACGGCATAGCTGTAATAGATGCCGAAAAATGCACTAACTGTAAAGCTTGCGTAGAGGTATGTCCCAACGCCTGTATAACGGTTGCATAAAACATTATTAAAGAGCCGGCTTTTTGCCGGTTTTTTGCTACGTGGAAATTGTTAAGGATTGCGGTATGAAGAGAGCTTTGAATATAATAATGTTGCTTGTTATTATACTTAGCACATCATATACTATTTCAGAGGAGCAGGAATACATTCCTTTACCTGATGAGCTTTATCAAAATGACGGTAGCCAGTATTTAGTATTGCCCGAAAATTATGATGAAAACATAACTGAAAAAAGCAAACCATATAGGCTGCTTATTATAGGCGTTGATACGAATATGCCGTCCATTCGCGGAAGGAGCGATACTATGGTGCTGGCTGTATTTGATGCACAGTGCAGCAGCCTTAAACTGATTTCATTTATGCGGGATTTGTATGTTCAGATACCTCGCAGCGGGAAAACTAGACTAAACGCTTCATTTTCTCATGGCGGTCCAAAACTTTTAATTGAAACACTCAAAAATAATTTTGGTGTAGAGGTTGAGGGTTATATCGCAGTAAATTATTCGTCTATGATAAAACTGGTAGACAGCATTGGCGGTATAGACATAGAAGTACTCGATGAAGAACTTAAACCGCTAAATGGCATACTTGAGTATTATAATTATCTTAATGGCTTGCCGGAACAACAGGGAAAGCTTGATAAGGCGGGTTTCAAGCATTTAAGCGGTTTACAGGCTATGTCCTATGCCCGCATAAGGAAGATAGATAGTGATTATGAACGCATAGGCAGGCAGCAGCGGGTGCTTATGGCTATATTAAATCGCATAAGAAGCCTTGAAATATCCAAAATACTTGAGATAATTTCAGAAAATATAGAATTCGTGGATACAAATATCACCATGAGCGATGCTGTAAAACTTACAGGCGACATGCTTGCAGTTGAAAGCCTTAATACTAGGTATTTAAGGGTGCCCGTCAAAAAAGCATTTACAAATAAGCTGATAGATGGAACATATTATGTTATTCCTAATATAAGCAAAAACAAGAAAGCAATCGAAAAGTTTATATACGATTAGTAGCCTAATTCAAAATATAGTGTGTTTGCTTTGAGATATAAAAAAGGGTACAATAATATAGGACTTTAAAGGAGGAATATATATGTATAAGGATGTAATCAAATCTGCAGAGGACAGAATGAAAAAAACACAGGATGTTCTTAAAAGAGAGCTGCAATCTTTACGCGCGGGCAGGGCAAATCCCCAGCTGCTTGACAGAATCACCGTAGACTATTATGGCACCCAAACGCCGCTTAAGCAGATGGCGAATATATCTGCGCCCGAGCCGCGTATGCTTACAGTTTCTCTTTGGGATGTAAAGGCTATACCCATGGTAGAAAAGGCGATACTACAGAGCGACCTTGGTCTAAACCCGGCAAACGATGGGAAGATTATCCGCCTTGTTATACCGGAACTTAACGAAGAGCGTCGCAGAGAGCTTACAAAAATTGTAAAGAAAAATGCAGAGGAAGCTCGTATTGCGGTGCGTGCTATTCGTAGGGATGCCATAGACCAGTTTAAAAAAATGGAAAAGGATTCTATACTCTCCGAGGACGAACGTTTCCGCGCTGAAGACGAAATTCAAAAGGTAACGGACGAGGCAATAAAGGTAGTTGACTCCATTGCGGAAGACAAAGAAAAGGAGATAATGGAGGTTTAATGTCGTCTTTAATAGGTATGCCGCTTGAAAAACTGTTGAGCGGTCTATCTGAAAAAGAGATTGAGAACCTTAAAATCTGTCATATTTACGCAAGAGAGGAACATTCCACGAGTGAGGATAGAGAAGAGCGCATAGTAAGGCTGCGTGGCGATGCTGTTGACGTGTGCTTTTTTCTAAAAGAGAAGCCCGATAAGATGGAGGAAAAATCCAAGTGAAAAAGGCAACAAGTATTATATACTATGTTACTTTGGTAATTAGTATGTTGACAGGCTTATGGCACTTTTTTGTACCACATCTATACAATTGGTATGGCTACCTTCCTATGCAATATGAAAACCTTATTGTTGGAATAGATTGCACAAATTATTGTTTTTCCGCCCTGCTTTTTGGGAGTAGTTTAGTATTAATTTTTTTAGGGAAAAGTACGCTTTCTTCAAATTTTGAAAGCCTTGTGTTTTATACGTTTTTAACCGTGGTATGGGTGTTTAAAGCGTGTCTTGTAGCTTTCATAGAACCATGGCCGCTTGAGCCTGTTCCCGCAGCAGCTATAGGACAGTTGGTTGCTTCAATTATTTTGGCATCATCAATGGTGTTTGTTGCATTAAGGCTTTGGAAAGCAAGGCGTAAGCATTAATTATGATTGGCAAAAAGAGAGGATACAAATTATGCTTCCTAGGCATGTAGCGATAATAATGGACGGCAATGGCAGGTGGGCTAAAAAGAACGCCCTGTCCGTTGCATTTGGTCATAGAAAGGGCGTTGAAGCGCTTAGGGAAATAATACGCTATTCTTCGGATATCGGCATAGAGGTACTATCCCTATTCGCTTTTTCTACTGAAAATTGGAATAGATCCAAGCAAGAGGTAAATGCTCTAATGCAGCTTATACTTGAGTATTTTAATTCTGAAATAGATGAACTAAATGAAAACAACGTGCGTATACGCATACTGGGTGATATTTTTGGGCTTCCGCAAAATCAGAGGGAAACCGTGCAGGCAAGTATGGATACAACCGCAGATAATACCGGTATGCAGCTTAATATTGCGCTTAACTATGGTGGAAAGGATGAAATATTAGGCGCTGTAAAAACCATATCTAAGCATGTGCTTGAAAATAAAATTTCAGTAGATGATATAGATGAAACCATGTTTGAAAAATATCTTTACACCGCAGGGCAGCCGTCTGTAGATTTGCTCATTAGAACCAGCGGTGAAATGCGCATAAGTAATTTTATGCTTTATCAATGCGCATATGCGGAGATGCTTTTCCCAAAAACTCTCTGGCCTGATTATACAGTGGAAGACTATAAGGGCGACTTACAAGCCTTTTCCAAGAGGGAAAGGCGCTTTGGGGGCAGAAAATCATGAAAAAACGCACTATAACAGGGGTACTGCTTGCGATACTTTTGATATTTGCGCTTGTAATGAGGGGCTGGGTGTTTTCTCTATTATGGGTAGGGGCGCTTTGTATTGCCCTTCATGAACTTCTATATGCATTTTCACTTGCCGGGCATAGACCTGTTGGGCTTCCAAGCTGGGTGGCGCTTCTAATAGGTATTCCCGTATTTACATTTATGCAGAGTAAAAGCAGCCTATACCTTTTAGCGGTATTTGTTTTTTGCGCATTTGTAGCTATATGTATTCAGGTTATGTTTAGGAGTGACCCTAAAATAGATGATTTGCTGGTATCCTTACTGCCTATGAATATGTTTTTGTTTCCCGGATTATGTATGTTAAGTCTTTTGAGGATTCAGGATGTTGCTCTTAGTAAAATGCTTATGTGGCTTGTGTTTGTAATTCCTACCATTACCGATGTTGGGGCATACCACATAGGTACTAAATACGGGAAAACTAAGTTGATACCTCAGATAAGCCCTAATAAAACTGTAGAGGGCGCATTGGGAGGGCTTTTAACCGGTATGGTTGGCGCAATTGTCGTGTATTTAGTGGCATCAAGCCAAAATGCAGCCCTTCCTCCTTGGTGGCATATTCTTCTTTTGGGTTTTGTCGGCGCCATACTTGCGCAGGTGGGGGATTTATTCGCATCTCTTATTAAGCGGCATTGCAAGGTTAAGGACTTCGGTCATATTTTCCCGGGCCATGGCGGAATGATGGATAGGCTGGACAGTATATTGATTGTAGTTGTGCTTATATTTCTTTATCAGGTAAAATTTTAATGCGTAAAATTTCCATACTTGGTGCGACAGGCTCTATAGGCAGCCAAGCGTTATCAATAGTTGATGCGTATCCTAATAAGTTTTCTATTTCTGCGCTAAGCGCTCATTCAAATGCGGAGGAACTGTTTAGTCTAGTTAGAAAATACCGTCCCAGTGCAGCTGCTCTAACTTTAGGCGAAGTGCCAATACCTAAAGACTTAAGCTTTTGCAGTTGGTATTTTGGAGAAACTGCGCTTGAAAAAATCGCACGTGATATCCCCTCGGATGATGTACTGGTATCCGTTGTGGGCATGTCTGCGCTTAAAGCCGTAATAAATGCAATAGATACAGGAAAACGAGTGCTCCTTGCTAATAAAGAAACCATAGTCGCAGGCGGTAGTGTTATAATGCCAAAATGCGATTTGTTTTCAGAAAATGCAAATTTAATCCCCATAGACAGTGAACATTCTGCAATACATCAGTGTCTTCTTGGGGCAAAGGATAATGCCTTTAACAGCCTTATACTAACGGCTTCTGGTGGTCCTTTTAGAAACTATTCAATTAAAGAAATGCAAAATGTGCGCCCTGAAGATGCATTAAAGCATCCCATCTGGGATATGGGCAAAAAAATAACCATAGATTCTGCCAGCATGTTCAACAAGGCGCTTGAAATAATAGAAGCCAAATGGTTGTTTGCGGCTAAGCCTTCGCAGATAGATGTGCTAGTACACCCTGAAAGCATAGTGCATTCAATGGTTGAATATAAGGACTATGCTGTTGTGGCGCAGCTTGGCGTTCCCGATATGCGTACAAGCATAATGTACGCCATGTTCTACCCTGTGCGCATGGGGGCGGTTTCAGAAAGGCTTAATCTATCAGATATACATACTCTTCATTTTGAAAAGCCCAATACTATGTGCTTTCCTTCAATTTCTTTAGCGTATGAAGCTCTGCGTCTTGGCGGAAGCGCGCCGTGCGCTTTAAATGCCGCTAATGAAGTTGCGGTTCAAGCTTTTTTGGATGGCAAAATTGGCTTTTTAAACATGGCGGATACTGTAAAATATTTGTTAAGTAAGGACTTGCCAAAGGCAGAAAATGCAGATGAAATAATATATGCCGATAGTTGGGCAAGGTTCAAAGCTACTGAATATATTCATTCTATAAACTGACGGAGGTAATATGACTATTTTTTATATACTGCTTGCCGTGCTGATGTTCGGCATAATGATATGCGTACATGAATTGGGGCATTTTTTGGCGGCAAGGCTCTCGGGCATACCTGTTAAGGAGTTTGCCATAGGCTTTGGTCCTCAAATCGCTTCGTGGAACAGCAAAAAATACGATACCAAGTTCTTTATACGTATAATACCCATGGGCGGATATTGCATGTTCTACGGTGAGGACGATATAAACGAGAAAGAAAAGGATGATCCAAGGGCGCTTAAAAACTATCACCCGTCAAAAAGATTGTTCACTGTATTGATGGGTCCTATAATGAATATACTGCTTGCTTTTTTTGTTGCTGTGCTGGTGTTTCAATTAAGCGGTGTGCCTAAAATTATAGGCTCCTATGAAACCACAGTTCAAAGCGTAAATTCCGGCAGCCCGGCGGAAGCGGGCGGTATGAAAGTAGGGGATAAGATACTTAGCATAAACGGTGAGGAACTTTCCAACAATCTATCATCTATAGTAGATAGGCATGCTGAAAAAAATGGAGCCCCGCTTGAGATAATAGTAAAAAGAGGCTACGGTGATAATGTTCGTGAGGAAAAGCTTATAATAAGACCGCTTTACAGTAGCTCGGATAGGCGATATATGATGGGTATAGTGGTAAATATATATGCGCCAACAGAAGTAGTAAAGGGAAGCTTTGGGGAAGTAATAAGCTCCGCATATAGGCTATGCAAAGGTGCGGCAGGGGCAATAATAGACGGCTTCCGCGGGCTTGTAACTCGCGGCGAAGGCTTTGAGGAATTGAGCGGTATAGTAGGTGTTACCGATGCAATAGTAAAGGAGAGCCAAAAATCCTCCTATATGGTGTATCCGTCTATGCTAATATTAATTTCAATAAACCTTGGCATATTAAACCTATTTCCTTTCCCCGGGCTTGACGGTAGCCGCGCGCTGTTTCTAATATATGAATGGATAAGAGGCAAGCCCGCAAAAAACGAGGCGTATATACACGCAACAGGCATGATACTTTTATTCGGTTTACTCATATTTATAACCATGCGGGACATATTTAGATTATTTTAGCGAAATGAAAAAACAAGTATCGGTAGGCAATGTAATAATAGGCGGAGGCGCGCCAATCAGCGTGCAGTCTATGACAAACACCAAGACTGAGGATGTTAATTCAACGCTCAGCCAAATTGAAAGCCTATATAAAGCAGGCTGCGATATAGTTAGGGTATCTGTATATAGTGTTAAGGCGGCAGAAGCTGTAAAAGAACTGGTGGATAAAAGCCCTGTACCGCTTGTTGCGGATGTTCATTTTGATGCAAGGCTTGCTATAAAGGCTGTAGAAAACGGCATACACAAGCTTCGTATAAACCCCGGCAACATACAAAAGAAAGAGGATGTTGCTCTACTTGCCGACTGCGCGAATAAGCATAATATACCTATAAGAATAGGCGTAAATTCAGGTTCCATACCCGAAGATATTTACAAAGCCTTTGGCGGTGCAAGCCCAGAAGCTATGGTAAAGAGTGCAAGAAGGCATATTAAATTGCTTGAGGAATGCAATTTCTACGATATAGTGCTTTCAATAAAATCAAGCGATGTTGAAAATATGGTAAAGGCTACGCGCCTAGCTTATGAAAGCTTTTCATATCCCTTGCATTTAGGTGTTACAGAATCAGGCCTTCTGGGGCGTGGGACTATTAAATCTGCTATAGGTATAGGCAGTCTGCTGCTTGATGGAATAGGGGATACCATAAGGGTGTCGCTTGCGGGTTCGCCCATACCTGAAGCCAAGGCGGCGATAGACATATTAAAAGCGCTAAATCTACGAAGCGGGGTTGAACTTATTGTGTGTCCCAGCTGCGGACGTACCAATATTGATGTGGAAAAAATCGCTAGGGAGGTAGAACAAAAAACCGAGCATATAGATTATAAAGTGAAGGTGGCTATTATGGGCTGCGTGGTGAACGGTCCCGGTGAAGCTAAGGGTGCGGATATAGCTCTTTGCGGCGGTAAGGAGAGCGCGGCGTTATATGTTGATGGGAAGTTTTCCCGTAAACTAACGGATAATTATGTTGGGGAGCTTTTAAGCACCCTTGATATATGGCGCAGACAGAACGAGGGAAATAATGAGTAATGATAATAAACTGATTGAATATATATATGAACAAATACCTGAGCTTAAGGGTAAACTAAAGCTTGACAAGCTGCACTATAACGAAAAGCAAAGACATGTAACGGTTTTTCTACTTTCAGATGAGCCTGTAAGGGAAGAGAATTTTCTTAATATAAAAAAAGCTCTTAAGAAATTGCTGCCCGGCATGGGGGTGTCGCTCAGAACTGCATCTCCAAATTCAGCGCAGCATTTTTTAGAGGAGCCGGAAAAATATGCTGATATATTTACAGGTTACCTTATAAGAAAATTCCCGGCAATAGTGTCATGGGTTAAGGATATTATATGGAGCCCATATCTTGAGGGAATATCCCTTGAAGCGCCTGATGAATTTTCGCTCAGCTATCTTAACCAAAACAATGTGTCAAATATGCTGACAAACGCTTCTGAGCATGTATTTCATATAAGACCTAAGTTTCATCTGCGCCTTAGGGGAGATGCGGCGCAAAGGCTTGAAAATATTGAGCAAAAGAGAAAGCAGGAGAGAGAACGCAAAAAAAAATATCTCCTAAAGCAGGAGGATAACAGGCAGTATACAAGCAAGAAGAAATCCGACTGTATAAAAGGTAGAAAAATAAAAGAAGAAGCTGTGGATATTGCATCTCTAACTGAAGTTAGCGGTTTAGTAGTGGTGCAGGGTGAAGTAATACAAAAGGAACGCACCGATATTAAAGGCGGGGAAATGGTGCTTTTAAGCTTTATCGTTACGGACAATACCAGCTCTATAAAGTGTAAGATATTTCTGCGCCTTACAAGGAAAGGCGGGGACGCTTTTTCTGAACATGTAAATTTCGATAATGCCGAAAAAGTGGAAAAGGTTATAAACAGCATAAATGTTGGAGAGGGCGTTAAGGTAAGAGGAAACTGCGAAAAGGATAATTTTGAGCGCGGGGAACTTGTAATAATGGCAAGGGATATAATGCACTATGAGATAGAAAAGAGAATGGATAATTCCCCTGAAAAACGTATAGAACTCCACGCCCACACGCAGATGAGCAATATGGACGCCACCGTATCCGCAGAAAAACTAATAGAAACCGCAGCGAAATGGGGACACTCCGCTATAGCTATAACTGATTCGGGGGTTGTTCAAGCATTCCCTCAGGCGTTTTATACTGCGCAAACAAACAATATAAAGCTTATACCCGGTCTTGAAGCATATATGATTCAAGAGGGAAGCATAGTAAAGGGTGCAAGTGATGAGAGCATAAACAGTCCCATTGTAGTTGTTGACTTTGAAACCACCGGCCTCAATACTAAAATCGAACGTATTACGGAGATTGGCGCTGTTAAAATAGCGGACGGAAGGATAGTTGATACCTTTTCAAGCTTTGTAAACCCAGAAAAACCGCTCAGCCAAGAGATAGTAAATCTTACAGGCATCACAGATGCTATGCTTAAAGATGCTCCAAAAGCCGGGGAAATATTACCCGAGTTTTTGGAATTTGTAGGAAATAGCCCTATTGCGGCGCATAATGCTAAGTTTGATGCGGGTATGCTTTATAGCGAACTTAAACGTCTAAATATGCGCTTTGATGGCACCATACTTGATACCCTTGCCATGGCGCAAAAGCTATATCCCGAGCTTCCAAGGTATAGGCTAGGTACGCTCTGTAGACACCTTGGCGTGTCGCTTAAAAATGCACACAGGGCTGTGAATGATGCTAAAGCTACCGCAAAATGCCTGCTTATAATGCTTAGGGAAATAAGCAATATGGGCGTTGAAACCATAGACGACATAGATAATTTCATAAAAGGCTATGTAAAGACGCAGAGAAGGCATATAGTGCTGCTCGCTAAAAACAGAAAAGGGATAGAAAACCTAAACCGTATAGTTTCATTATCCCATATTGAGCATTTTAGAAATGTGCCTCTTGTGCCTAAGGAAGAAATTAAGCGCTACAGGGAGGGATTGATTGTAGGTTCAGCCTGCGAGGAAGGCGAAATATATCAGGCTATACTTGATAATGCGGATGATACTCATCTTGATTCACTAGTAGAGTTTTACGATTATCTTGAGATACAGCCTGATGGCAACCATGCATTACTTATTGAAAGAGGCGCAGTTAAAGATAGGGAAGAGCTGCACAGGGTAAACAAAAAAATAATCGCAATTGCAGAAAAGAATAATAAACCTATAGTTGCAACCGGGGATGTACATTATCTAAACCCTGAAGATGCGGTGTATAGGAGCATACTCCAGTGCAGTCAGAATATCCGTAGCTTCCAGTTACAGCCTGAGCTTTATTTCCGCACTACGGAGGAAATGCTTAAGGAATTTTCCTATCTGGGTGAAAAAAAAGCTAGGGAAATAGTAATAAATAATCCCCTAAAAATAGCAGAGCAGGTAGAGGAAATAAGCCTGTATCCTGAGCACCCGGAAGGTAAGACTACATTTGCCCCAAAATGGGAAAATGCTGAGGATGAGGTACGCGATTTAACAATGCAAAAAGCTCATGAGCTATATGGGGATGAACTTCCAAAGTTAATAGAAGAAAGGCTTAATAAAGAATTAAACGCAATAATAGGTTACGGCTACGCCACGTTATATAGGATAGCTACTTTGTTGGTTGAAAAATCGCTTTCCGATGGTTATGTAGTCGGAAGCCGCGGTTCGGTAGGTTCGTCATTGGTTGCCACCCTATGCGGGATAACAGAGGTAAATCCATTGTCTGCCCATTATAGATGTGCTAAATGCCTCAAAGTATATTTTGATGTAGATAAGCAGTACAAGGTAGGCGTTGACCTTCCTAATAAAAATTGCCCCACCTGCGGTGAAAAACTTCTAAAGGACGGTTTTGACATACCCTTTGAAGTGTTCCTAGGCTTTAAGGGAGATAAGGTACCGGATATAGACCTTAATTTCTCAGGTGAATATCAGGCAAGGGCGCATGCATATGTGGAAGAGCTGTTCGGCAAGGGTAATGTATTTAGAGCCGGCACCATAGGTACACTCCAAGATAAGACTGCCTACGGGCTAGTGCTAAAATATCTAAGGGAAATTGGCAGGGAAGCTCCTTCAGCTGAAGTGGAACGCCTTGCAAGCGGCTGTGTGGGTGTTAAACGCACTACGGGGCAGCACCCCGGCGGCATGGTTATAGTGCCCAAGGAATATGAGATATATAATTTTACCGCAGTTCAGCATCCGGCTGATAAGAGTGAACTTGGTATAGTAACCACGCATTTTGATTTTAACTCTATGCACGATATATTGGTAAAGCTTGATGTTCTAGGGCATGATGACCCAACCATGATATATGTGCTTGAGAAACTGACCGGTATACATTATGCGGATATACCCCTTGATGATGAAAAGGTTATGAGCCTTTTTACTTCCCCAGAAGCCCTAGGGGTTACCGCAGAAGATATAGACTGCGAAACGGGTACCCTTGGCGTGCCGGAATTTGGTACCCCATTTGTTAGGCAGATGCTGCAGGATACTAAGCCTAGTACCATGGAGGAACTTATACGCATATCAGGGCTATCACACGGCACTGATGTGTGGCTTGGCAACGCTAAGGATTTGATACTAAGCAATACCGCTACCCTTAAAGAATGCATATGTATAAGGGACGATATAATGAACTACCTTATAAGCGTTGGTATTGATGCGAAAATGGCATTTGATATAATGGAAAATGTACGCAAGGGCAAAAAACTTAAAAATAACCCTGAAATGGAAAGCGTTATGAGGGAAAACGGCGTGCCGGATTGGTTCATACAGAGCTGCAAAAAGATAGGCTATCTGTTCCCCAAGGGTCATGCGGTTGCGTATGTAATAATGGCGCTAAGGATTGCGTGGTTTAAGCTGTATTACCCGCTTGAATACTACTCAGCATATTTTAGCATACGATGCGGCGCTTTTAATTCAGAAACTATGCTCGTAGATAGGGAATATCTAAAACATATGCTTTTAGAGCGTAAAAGTATAGATTCCAGAGAGCAAACCGGTAAGGATAAGGACGAAATAACAGCGCTTGAAGTAGTAATTGAAATGGTGTCAAGGGGTTATAAGTTCCTCCCTGTTGATTTATATAAAAGCGAATCTACTCGTTTTGTAATAGAGGATGGAGCACTTCGCTGTCCCTTTACCTCGCTTAGCGGTTTTGGAGAGCAGGCTGCAAACAGCATAATAGCAGAGCGCAGTACGCCCTTTATATCGGTAGAAGATTTGCAAAACCGTACAAAGGTTACAGTTACGGGCATTGAGCTACTTAAAAATTGCGGTGCGCTAGGCAGCATAGCTGCAAGCAATCAGATATCATTATTCGATTTGTTATAATAAATAATTTTATATACGGCGCTTTTTTTGCCGTATAGTCTATTTGACAGCATAATACAAATAAAGTAAACTTAGGTCTAATCTTTTTGGAGGGGAAATATGAAATACGATCTGGTTATTATTGGAGCGGGACCCGCGGGCATATTCACTGCCTTGCAGCTTATTAAAAGGGGCTCAAAGAAAAAAATTCTTATGATAGAAAAGGGAGAGTCCATAGAAAAAAGGTACTGCCCAAAGGAGAAAGTGGGTTATTGCACGAATTGCCGTCCCTATTGCCATATAACAACCGGATTTTCAGGAGCCGGCGCATTTTCAGATGGCAAGCTGTCCCTCTCGACAGAAGTTGGCGGCGAATTACCGGAGCTGCTTGGCGAAAGCTATATGCAAAAAATGATAGATTATACCGATAGTATATACCTTTCTTTCGGTGCGGATACTCATATAGAAGGGCTTGAGCATAAGGATAGTATAAAGGAGATACGCAAGAGAGCTATAAAGGCGGGACTTAAGCTTGTTGATTGTCCTATACGTCATATGGGTACTGAAAAAGCACAGGAAATATACGGAGCTATACAGAAAGCTCTTATCGCCAGTGGCGTTGAAATATGCTTTGGCTGCAACTGTACCAACCTTATACTAAAAGAGAATGAGTGTATAGGTGTTAAGGTTGAATGTTCAAAAACAGGTAAGGAGCAGGAGATTTTTGCTGATACAACCGTAGTTGCAACCGGTAGAAGAGGTGCCGATTGGCTTGAAAAAATATGCGAGGAACATAAAATTGCCCATCAGCCGGGCACAGTAGATATAGGTGTTAGGGTGGAAGTACGTAATGAAGTTATGGAAGAGGTGAATGAGGCGCTGTATGAAAGCAAGCTTATAGGTTATCCCAACCCCTTTAAAGATAAGGTGCGTACATTCTGCCAAAATCCGGGAGGCGTAGTTTCTCAGGAAAATTACGATAATGACTTAGCCGTAGTAAACGGTCATAGCTATAAGGACAAAAAATCCCCAAATACCAACTTGTCTATACTATGCAGCCATAATTTCACCTTTCCTTTTAACCAACCTATTGCATACGCTCAAAAAGTGGGGGAACTTACAAATATGCTTGCTAACGGGCGTATACTCGTTCAGCGCTTTGGCGATATATTAGACGGCAAACGCACGTGGGAGAGGGAGCTTAGCCGCTCCAATGTAAGACCTACCCTGCCCGATGCCGTTGCTGGCGACATCACTGCCGGTATGCCCTATAGAGCTATGACAAATATAATAAACTTCATAAAGGCTATGGAATATGTTGTGCCCGGCTTTGCTGCAAATGAAACCCTGCTGTATTCGCCCGAACTTAAATTCTACTCAAACAGGGTAAAAATGGATAAGGATCTGAATACCAATATAAAAAATCTACATACACTCGGCGATTCCAGCGGCTGGACTCGCGGACTTATGATGGCTTCCGCTATGGGCGTGGTTATGGGAGATAGGCTGGCTGATAAGGAAGCGTTGCCCGCTGTTTCAGAACAATTGTAAAGTTTACAAAAATACTTGCAAAGTTATTGTAATATTATTACAATAAAGCCGAGCTTTTTTTGAAGGAGGACGGGATGAAACGCTTAGCTATTTTCTTGTTGTTAGCTTCACTCATCTTTTCTATAGTAGTTGCAGAAGAAACCGACGTATTTGAACCTGAAGAGGACGAAGTTGTAATAATAACTTCCGAGCTTAAGGAGCTTAAATATGGCGATAAGGGAGATGAAGTGCGCGCCCTGCAAACAAGGCTGCGCGATGTAAAGTATTATACAGCAAAGGTTACGGGGAATTACTATAAATCTACTACCGAAGCGGTAAAAAAAGTGCAGGAGGCATATGCCCTACCTGTAACAGGTGAAGCTGATGCAGCTACTCTTCAAATAATATACGGTGATTGCCATAGACCGCTTAAAAGCGGAAGTGAGGGCAAGGACGTTTCAAGATTGCAGACCATGCTTGGCGAACTTGGTTATTATGCGGGCAATATTAGTGGAAAATACTTGCAAAATACCCAGGCTGCTGTGCAGGCGTTTCAAACTGTAAACGGATTGAATGCAACTGGCGAAGCGGATGTATTTACACAGGAAAAACTATACAGCGGACGCGCTATTATAGCAACACCCGATCCTAACATGACCCCAACCCCAGTGCCTGAGCCTACCAAAGTACCGGATTTAAGCTTCCCCGGCAATATGTCATACGGCAGCAAAGGGGAGAGGGTGCGCCAGCTTCAGGAGCGCCTAAAGGAGCTTGGTTATTTCAATAGAAAAACCACAACCACTGGTTTTTATAAGATGACGCAGGCTGCTCTTGAGGAATTTCAAAAGCAAAACGGTCTGTTTGTTGATGGTAAGTTAGATGAAGAAACTTGGGAAGCGTTATATAGCGAAGATGTAGTACTTCCCTTTGAAATACCAAAACCTACCAAGGAACCTAAACCACCGGAATATTTCCTTGAGGTTGATGTAAATAACCAGCTTATAAAAGTATTCGGCATGGACGAAGAGGGTAATTATTCAAGGTTTATAAGGGCTATGTGGTGCTCAACCGGTACTAAAAGCTATCCTAGCGATGTAGGCACACATACTCTTACCAAAAGGCGTGCGCTCTGGGCGGAGTTTCCAACCTGGGGCGGCGGCAAAGCCAGGTATTGGGTTAGCATTACGCCAAGTATCGCTTTTCACTCCTTTATATATAGCTCATACAATACTAAATCCGTAAACTTAAAAAGCGTAAACCGCCTTGGCAAGCCTGCCTCGCACGGTTGTATACGCTTAACCCTGCAAGATGCGAAGTGGATATACCAAAATTGCGGTGAGGGTACGCAGGTTTATATACATGAAGATGCTCCTATAGATGCCGAGCTTAAGGCAGCTTCCCGCCCCGCAACTTACGATAAAAAACTATATTCACATCCCACAACCCCTGCGCCATCTGTAGCGCCACCATATAACCCCGCAGTTTTACCTACTGGTGAAATAAGAGCATTAAAGCTTAAATCCAAGGGAGAAGATGTATATTGGCTACAAAACAGGCTTAAAGAGCTTGGCTATTATCAAGGTACAATCACAGGCGAATACCTTGACGGTACCAAGCAGGCAGTAAGCAAATTCCAGAAGGATAACGGCATTAAGGCAAACGGCACAGCGGATAAAAAGACGCTTGAACTTCTTTATAGTAAGGCTTTAGAAGAACACAAAACCCCGGTTCCCCTTCCGACAGACGCTCCTCCTACGCCTGCGCCAACGGAAGTGCCGCCAGCACCTTCTCCGTAATATAAAAGGATACACATGCCTTATATAAAAAAGACGGTGCTTAAGTACCGGAAACAGATTTTTCTAGGTCAATTTTTTAAACTAATAGAGGCTATTTTAGAGCTAATGATGCCCGTTGCAATGGCAAGCGTTATAGATAAAGGCATCGCTCTTGGTGATAAAAGCCATATTTTTAGGAATGTAGGCATAATGTTCCTGCTCGCCTTTGTTGGGGTTTGCTGTGCCATGGTGTGTCAAGTTGTGGCGACAAAAACATCGGTCGGTATGAGCGGGGAGATGCGAAGGGAAGCCTTTGAAAAAATTAATTCGCTTTCCGCACAGGATTTAGATAGTATAGGTACAAATTCACTTGTAACCCGTATGACTATCGATATAAACAACCTGCAAGATGCTATGGCTATGCTGATAAGGCTGGTTATACGGTCTCCTTTTATTATGATAGGCTCAATAATAATGGCGATTATATTGGATGTAAAGCTGTCATTAGTGCTGCTTATAACAACCCCTCTTGTTTCTATAATAATGTTTATAATATTAAGGGCGGTAGCGCCTAAGTTTTCTGCGCTTCAAAAGAGTCTTGATTTGCTTAGCCGTAAAGTAAATGAAACTATTTCAGGTATAAGGGTTATAAGGGCGTTTTCGCGCGAGGAAAGTCTGGTAGATTCTTTCGATGAAAGCTCTAAATTCTATGCGGATTTTGCTCTTAATACAGGTAAAATAACATCGCTGCTATCCCCAATAGTAAGCCTTTGCCTAAATATGGCAATTATTGCGGTGCTTATGCTGGGCGCAAAAAGGGTGCAGCTTGGCAAGATAGAACTTGGTATAGTAATAGCTTTTATAGAGTACCTAATACAAATATTCCTACAGACTGCTGTTGTGGCAAACCTAGTGCTGATATACACAAGGGCGTATGCATCAGCAAAAAGGGTGGAGGAGCTTATGGATACCAAGCCCTCTGTTTCTGATAAGTTCGGGATAAAAAAAGGCGATTTTATACCAAAAGGAAATACGTCACTAATATCATTTAAAAATGTTTGCATTACCTACCCTGATGGTAAACCTGCACTGCAGGATATAAGCTTTTCTCTAAACAAAGGTGAAAGTCTTGGTATAATAGGCGGTACCGGCAGCGGGAAAAGTACGCTTGTTTCCCTTATTCTAAGGTTTTACGATACTACAAAGGGTGTAGTTAAATTTTGCGGTGAAGATATCAAAAATATTCCTATAGAAGAACTAAGGAAGCGTATATCTTTTGTGCCTCAACGTGTATCGCTTTTTAAGGGAAGTGTGGAGCAAAACTTAAAGCTAGGCAATAATAACGCAAGCAAAAAAGATATGGAAGATGCGCTCAACATAGCTCAGGCGGATTTTGTGTATGAACTTCCGGGAGGACTAAAATACAATATAGAAGAGAGCGGGCGTAACCTATCGGGCGGGCAAAGACAAAGGCTTACCATTGCAAGGGCAATACTTAAGCCATTTGAAGTAATTATACTTGATGACAGCTTTTCCGCTCTTGATTTAAGTACAGAATCTAGGCTCAGGCGAGCACTGAAAAAAAGCCTTGGCGATAGAAGCTGTATAGTGGTTTCCCAGCGTATTTCAACTATAATGCATGCGGACAATATAATAGTTTTGGATAACGGTGTATGCGTAGGTATGGGCAAGCATGATTATTTGCTCAAACACTGTGAAATTTATAAGGAACTGTACATCACCCAGACTGCGGGGGCTGAATATGCGTAGACAACTTGTGCGTCTTTTGGGTTTTACAAAGAACGCAAAGCTATCCCTTGTTGTACTGGTGATTTCGGGTATAGCAGGGTCAGTTTGCTCGCTGCTTGCACCCGTGTTTATAGGAAAAGCTATAGACAGCCTTGCTCTATTTAATGTGGATTTTCCTCAACTTTTTAATAATATAATAATACTGGCGGCGTTATATATATCTTCCGCATTTTTTGAGTGGTTACTAATGCAGTCTGCAAATAATGTTGGCTACCGCACAGCAGAGGCATTACGACAAGCGGGGTATGAAAAACTGCATACGCTGCCTATTTCTTCTATAGATAGAGGCTCAAGAGGAGATTTTACTTCCCGAATAATAATTGACACACAAAATGTTTCACAGGGGCTTATACAAGGGCTTCCTAAGATGGTGCAAGGTGTATCTGCTATAGTGGGTACGATGATAAGTATGGCTATTATAAGCCTTCCAATAGCGCTTACAGTTGCGCTGCTCACGCCTCTTTCCGTGCTGGTTGCAAGGAAAATAACTCTTTCATCGCATGAGCATTATGTAATGCAGGCGGAAGCGCAGGGGGATTTTTCGGGTTTTATAACAGAGCGTATAAGCAATAGAGATATAATAAGCGCTTTCTACGCCCACGAAGGTAACATTAAATCCTTTAATAAGTACAATGAAACGTTAACTAGTAAAACCTATACTGCTCAGCTATATGGCGCGCTTGTGAACCCAAGCACTAGGTTTGTAAACCATATTGTGTATGTTTCAGTAGGGCTTGTGGGTTCACTTCTTTCACTTGCTGGGTTAATATCAATTGGGCAGGTATCATCGTTACTATTTTATACAAACCAGTATACAAAGCCATTTAATGAAATAAGCGGGGTTATACACCAGCTTCAAAGCGCGTATGCTGCGGTGGGGAGAGTGTTTGCCCTGCTTGATAGACAAAATGAAAAAGAGGATTACGAAAGCCCACCCGAATATATTTCATCTATAGGAAATGTGGATTTTCAAAATGTGCATTTCAGCTATGAGAAATCTAAGCCACTAATTAGGGAGTTTTCGCTTAAAGTAAAGCCCGGAGAGAAGATAGCCATAGTAGGCGAAACGGGTGCAGGTAAAACTACTATAGTAAACCTGCTAATGCGTTTTTATGATATTGATTCGGGGGATATTAAAATAGACGGCAATTCTATATACAGGATTAAACGCTCGCAGCTTCGTAGTATGTTTGCTATGGTGCTGCAAGATAGCTGGCTGTTTTCAGGAACCGTAAGGGATAATATTGCTTTTGGTAAGCCTGATGCCACTATGGAAGAGATAATTTCCGCCGCAAAGTGCGCACATGCTCATGGCTTTATTTCAAGGCTTCCAAATGGCTATGACACTCTGCTTTCAGGGGAAATGGGGTTAAGCGGCGGGCAGATGCAGCTTCTGTGTATTGCAAGGGTACTTATAAATAACCCGCCTATTTTGATACTTGATGAAGCCACAAGTTCTGTTGACACTCGTACGGAAATGCTTGTAAACAGAGCCTTTGACGATATGATGAAAGGGCGTACTTCATTTATAATAGCTCATAGGCTAAGTACTATACGCAGCGCCGACAGAATACTTGTAATGAAAGACGGCGCCATAGCGGAGCAAGGTAATCACGATAGTTTAATCAAACAAAAGGGTATATATTACGATATGTATAATAGCCAGTTTATACAAGAATAAAGGAGAGTAAATGACGGATTATTCGCAATCAATATTAGAACTGCTTGAAAAACGCTGCCCCGTAGAAATACCTATGCATATGCCCGGGCATAAGAGGAACACTAATTTAGCGCCATATTTAAAACGTCTTAGCGCAGATATAGATATAACCGAAATAGACGGCTTTGATAACCTTCCAAGGGCGAGCGGAATACTTATGGATTCAATGAAGAATGCGGCGAAGCTATACGGAAGCTTCCGAACATTTTTCATGGTGAACGGCTCAACCGGGGGGATATTATCCGCTGTGCATGCCCTAACTATGCCTGGGGATACTGCGATAATAGCGCGCAACTGCCATATGTCCGTGTTCCATGCGGTTGCGCTAAGGCGCCTTAAGACGCATTATATAGACCCGGGCTATGACCACTCTTATGAAGTTGTAGCTGCGATGTCGCCCTATGCAATTGAAAAGGCGCTTATAAAATACCCGAATACACGCTTAGTAGTTGTAACAAGCCCTACATACGAGGGCGTTATAAGCGATATTGCAAAGATAGCTGAAATAGTACATGCACATGGTGCGGTGCTGCTGGTTGACGAGGCGCACGGCTCGCACCTTGATAGAAGCCCCTATTTTACAGGCGGCGCAATTAATGCGGGTGCGGATATAGTAGTGCATAGCCTGCATAAAACACTCCCGTCGCTAACACAGACTGCAATAGCCCATGTTGCTACATCAAAAAAAGCGCAGCGCTTTGTTGAGGCGCTTGAAATATATCAGAGTACAAGCCCAAGCTATCTTTTGCTTGCGTCCATCGATGCATGTATTAGGCTACTTATTGAAAAAGGCGATGAGCTGTTTTTAAATTGGCATAATGCTTTAAATATGTTTGACGAGCGTATAGTTTCGCTTAACAATTTAAGCGTACTCTGCCATGGGAATGACAGTCCTTACAAGCACCCCGACTTCTTTCACTTTGATGCGGGTAAATTATTTATTACAACGCTGGATACCGATTTGTCGGGTCCTGAGCTTATGGATTTGCTTAGAAAAAAACATAAAATAGAGGCGGAGATGGCCAGCTCAAAAGCCGTTCTCTGCATGACAGGCCTTGGGGATACCGAAGAAAACCTAATAAAACTTGCTGATGCGCTTATTGACATAGACAAACAAGTGAAGCCTGCTTCAAGGAGAGAAAGCGTAATTAATATGCCCAGCCTTGAAATAGCCATGACTATTGCTGAAGCTGAGGAAAGACCATGGCGTGAGATATCCCTTGCCGAATCTTTGGGGCAGGTAAGCGCTGAATACATTATGGCATATCCCCCTGGAGTGCCTTTGTCCATCCCCGGTGCTGTAATAACTGAGGACACTCTTTCCTGCTTTGAATTAAGACGGGATAATGGAGTTAAGCTGAAATTTTCCCGCTCTAGGGATAGTTCAAGCGTAGCGGTGTTATAAGGCATAAACACTTGCCATATGTTCTGATTAGTGCAATAATACATATGAGAGGACATGAAAGGACCATTTTTATGAAGAAATTATCAGTAGTATTAATAGCGCTTATGCTAATTCTAACTCAAGCTTGTGCAGAAGATACTAGCAAACTAGAGCTTGCTAGGGTTGAAGATACTGTAATATTTAAGGCACAGGCGGATGAAATTATGCCAAGTTTTGTAAGCTATAACTATGTTTCAACTGAAACGGATTATCAAACTGTGGTTGAATATTTAGTGCAGCAGGAGGTAATGCGTAGAAAGATAGCAGATATGAAGTTCAATGAGTTTTCACAGGAAGAGCTTGATTCAATTACCAAGGACGCCGAGGCTGAGCTTAACTCCTACATAGAAAACTATATAGAGCAAAACATATCCGAAGATACGCAGGAAGCAAGGGATAAAGCGCACACCCAAGCTGAGGAGTTTTTTACAACTCATGGGCTAACCCTTGATGTACTTGTTGATAGCATGAAGCAAAGGGAAAGCTTCAATAAAATGACCGAATATCTGCTTGCCGGCTACGCACCCACCGAACAGGAAGTCCAACAGATTTTTGAAACGGTTGGTCAGCAGTATCAAGAACAATACGCAAATAATATACCGCTTTTTGAGGGGATGACTACATACTACGGTCAACCCAAATGGTATACGCCCGAAGGTTATAGGGGAATAATACATATATTAATCAAGGTTGATGAAGATATACTTGAACAATACATGGCAATGCAGGCTGCTTACGAGGAACAGCAAAATTCCGCCGGCAATGATAGCGCTGAAGAACCCAATAAGCAGGATGACAGCGCTGTTGTAACAGAGCCTGTAACACTAGAACAGGTTGAAGTTGCAAAGCAAGCTGTGCTTGATTCTAAAAAGGATATAATAGACACCATATATGATAGACTCGCTGATGGCGAAAGCTTTGAAAAGCTTATAGAGGAATTCGGTTCTGACCCAGGTATGCTAAACACCGATAACCTGCGCGATGGTTATCCTGTGCATAAGGATTCTATAGTGTATGACCCTGCGTTTACAAGCGCAGCGTTTTCCGACCGCATGAATAGGGTGGGTGATGTTAGCGAACCCTCAGTAGGAAGCTTTGGCGTACATATACTTAAATACCAAAGGGATGTTCCAAGCGGTCTTATTATGACTGATGCGATATACTCTCAAATAAGTGAGGCGCTCCTCATACAGAAGGAAACAGAAGTACTCGACAGCGCGCTTAGCGGCTGGATGGCTGAAATGAATATTAATTACAACGATGCAAATATAGAGCTGGCAACTAAGGAAGCTCATGAGAGGATAACTAAGGAACAGTCTGACGACAAGTCTGAAGCTCCGCTTGAGGCTGTGCCTGCGGAATCCGAAGGAAACTAATATTTAGACCGTGTCTAAACGCAGATCACGCAAACGTTCTTATAATGTAAAAATTGGCAAAAGGGGTCAAAGGCATAAGCATATAAATAAATCAAGGCTGTTTATGTTGCTTTCGTTTGTGCTGTTTATTTCTGCCGGTGTTCTTTTAGTGCGCTATATGATAATGACACATAATACTAGAGAACTTCAGCGTAGCTTAAGGGAAGAGTTCCCCGCTACTGAAATTTCAAAAACTGCAGTTGCTGTAGAAACGGTAGCAACTGTGTCCCCTTCTCTGCCTGAGGTATCCTTTGCTCCTATGCAGGACTATTCTGTAGAGTCTGCCGCCGCGCCTACGCAGGAGCCTGCAATGAGAGGGGAATTTGTAAGCCTTTTTAGCAAAAACCACGATATTATCGGCTGGCTTAAGCTTGAAAGCGTAAAGGAAATAGATTTTCCTGTTACACAAAGGGATAACAGCTTTTATGTAGACCACGATTTTTATGGTAGGAAAAGCGCTTCCGGAACGGCGTTTTTAGACGCTTCATGTTCTGTACTTCCAAAGGCAGAGAATATGATAATACATGCCCATAACATGAAAAATGGCACCATGTTCGGTAAACTATATTATTTGCTTGATGAAAACATACTTATTAATAGCCCGCTTGCATCTTTTAAAACCCTTTACGATGATGGGGTATATGTACCCTATGCGGTGAGCGAAGTATCTATAGACCCTCAAAGCGATAGATATGTGCCGCTTATAAAGGCGGAATTTAAAAGCCTTCAGGAACGCAATAAATATGTAGAGGATTTAAGAGAGTTCTCTGCATTTGAATTGCCAATTGACATATTATCTCAGGACGAGCTATTAACCCTTATAACCTGCCATGGCAAAGAAAAAAGCGAACGCCTTGTGGTAAGCTATCGCAAGCTTAGGGAAGACGAAACCTCTTATGAGGTTGTGGAAAGCATAAGGAACAATGTAAAAAAACGCTAGTGCTTTATGTTGATAGAAAAGTTGTTATTACAAACGGGACAGGTGATATTAACCGTCCCTATTTGTTTTTTAAGTCTTAGCATGGTCTTACAGCTTGGGCATTTGCGGTACCTGTGGGTATCTCTCTCTTTCCAGCGGTTTTTAAGCTGAAGAAGCTGTTTTTTTGCGCCGCTCTTGTAACGCAAGAATTTAACGTTTTCTTCCCTGCGTTTTGTTACATTCTTTGAAAACAACCTATAAAGAATAAAAAAAAGAAAAATAGGCGTAATAAGCGTTAGTGCGGGGAAAAATAGCCCCAGCACCACAAGAATGAGGTACAGTTTAATTGAAAAAATAGACAAATCGTCAGGACCGTACCTGCCCTGCATAAATTTCTGTATCCAAAGTACTAATTTGTTAATATATTTATTCATATATTAATTCATCTCCTAACAACAGAAACGGCAGTTAAAGCACAGCCACATACCCCAGCAGAAGGGCATTATCCCGCCGAATACCGGAAAGCCAAATTGACTGCTCCTCTGTTCGTATACTACGCTGCGGCTTTTTATTTGTGCCTGTATCTGTCTATATTCAAAGTTGTTGGGTTCCATCTGGATTGCCCTATCTATATGCTCCATAGCAGTTATGGTATTGCCAACGCCGTAGTTTGCAAGCGCGCTCAGCGCATACCATCTGGCGCTGCCATCACGGATTTGTGAAAGCACAAATAATGCTTCGCGGTATCTTCCGTTTAATATATAGTGTCTTGCAGTTTCAAACTGGCTAGTTGAGCTGCTACGCTGTGTATTTTGATAGAACCCCCCATAAAAAGGTCCATAACCTTGGTTTGCGCTGCTATCACCATAACTGCCTGTGTAACTTGAAGTGTTTCCGCTTTTTATTTGCTCATAGGCGACATTTATTTCCGCCATTTTTTTCTGAGCGTCGGGGTTATTTGGGTTAAGGTCAGGGTGATATTTTTTAGCAAGCCGCCTGTATGCAGCTGTGATTTCTTTTTCGGAGGCATTGCGCGAAACTCCTAAAACTTCGTAAGGATCTCTACTCATTTTTTGCCTCCTTTTTGCCTTGTATAGTTATATTTAGTCCACACTCCTGAAAAAAGTATATTCTCCATAAGCTCCTTATTGCGCTTAACAGGCAGTTTATAGAACTTATCTGTACATTCTGCTAGCAGTGCAGTAAGTATGCCCTTGTGTTTTTCAACAGGTATTGCAATAAGGGGGTTATATTGCTGCTTTTTAAGGTCCTGCCTAAGGTCACACACAGCGTCCATAATATATATAAACTTTCCAAGCGAATTGCCGAATACTAGAAGCTCATTTTCGGCTATGCCGCCAAAGAAAAACACATAGGAAAGCAGCTCTCCAAAACAGGCAGAAGCTACATCTGGGTTGAGTACATTATCCTTTTCGATTTTAGATAGCTCATCAAGGCAGTGTTTAATGTTTTTGAGTTTTAAAGGATAAAGTTCTTCTAATTTTTGTATCTGTTTACTCATGCTCTTTGCAGATAAAAATGCGCCGATATTTTGGTCATCCACCCAAGAATCCATAAGCTGGTAGTATGTTAATATTACAGACATATCGGCGACATAGTCCATAGTTTCGTTTCTTATGCCGTTTACCTGTTTTATCGGGTGCTTGGGGCATTTACACTCAGTAAATGCAGGCTCTTCTTCCTGTAAGGAGCAGAGAACAAGAGCGAGGAAACACATATCGTAGCTTAATGTAATGCGGTAGCGTAAGCCGAAACGCCTATCAAGCGCAGCGCAAAGCCCGCAATAATATGCGCTGTATTGCTCCTCTTGACTTTCGCTTAGCAAATCCTTATTTGCTATGATAAATCCGAACATTGCTACCCCCTATGCTCAATAAGGTATTTTAGCACAGAGGGCGGCATACATCAAACATGCTTTATTAATTTCATAGCAGAGTTTAGGGTTATACCTATCTTGTCTTTTATAACAAGGTCAGCTGAGGAATCCATATAGGTTGCATCGCGGTTTATTATAACAATTTTTCCGCGGCATTGCTGCACAAATGCGGCTGCGGGGTATACGGTAAGCGAAGTACCCCCAATTATTAGAAGGTCTGCGTTTTTTATCTGGTAGAGGGCTTCTGCTATGGTTTCCTGGTTTAAAGGTTCTTCGTACAGTACTACATCAGGCTTAATGGTGCCCCCGCATGTGCATAGAGGTATATCTTTTTGGGAGAGGATATATTCTAGCTCATATGTTTTTTTGCATTTCATACAATAGTTGCGAAGAGTTGAACCGTGTAGCTCAAGCACCTTTTTATTTCCCGCCATCTGGTGTAATCCGTCTATGTTCTGCGTTACTACAGCGGTAAGTTTTCCCATTTCTTCAAGCTTGGCAAGTGCAATATGTGCTTCGTTAGGTGTAGCCTCAGGGTGCAGTATCTTTTCTCTGTAAAATTTAAAGAATTTTGCGGTATTTCGGTTAAAGTAGCTCCTGCTGAGTACGGTTTCAGGCGGGTCTTCCCATTTGCTTTTGTATAAGCCGTCTTTACTTCTAAAGTCCGGTATTCCGCTTTCAGTAGACACACCTGCGCCGCCAAAGAAAACTATTCTTTTTGCATCATCAATCATGTTTGCAAGCGTTTTAATATTATCGACCATAATTATCCCTCCTGTAAGTTAATCATACGTAATATAATCCTAGCAGTCAAGAAAAGCATAAAAAAACCGGAGCTTTTTTGCTCCGGCTATATGTGCTTAATTAATAACGCTTGTTCTGCTTTTCAAAGCATTCCTTGCAGTATACGGGGCGGTCACCCTGCGGCTGGAAAGGAACTTGTGTTTTAACTCCACAGCCATCGCATACTACATCATACATCTTGCGTTCAAAGCGGTTGTTGCGTTTGTTCGCTCTACAGGCGGGGCATCTGCCCGGTTCGTTTTGGAAGCCTTTTTCGGCATAGAACTCCTGCTCTGAGGCAGTGAAAGTGAATTCGGCACCGCAATCGCGGCAGGTGAGGGTTTTGTCTTTGTACATGTTGTACCTCCTAAATTATATCCAAACTGAGACGATGCATTCATGTTTCCCTTGGATACAACGCCGTCAGCCGATGAGGATATCTTTGGAACATGTGAACCCTCGTCTGGTTCATCGATAATATATCACAATTATCCTTAATTGTACAGAAAAAAGAAGAATTTTTAATTAATTCTTGTATTAAGAAGCCAAATATCGTATACTCTATACACAAAAGGCGCAATGCGAGGCGATGGCTTTAAATTTGCGGAATAATCAAAGGAAATAGGGATGAACTGACCGTATTGTCACACCTAAAATGCTTGAATTTCTTAATAGTTTAGGTGTGGATGCCTTTAGGCATTAGTCGCAACATCATCATTGAGCCTAATCAAATATTATAGTTTAAAATTTAAAACGGAGGAATAAGGGGGAATTATGAAAGCAGTTATTTTTGACCTTGATGGTGTACTGGTTTCAACAGATGAATATCATTTTGAAGCGTGGAAACAGATAGCCAATGAGGAACACATCTATTTTGACAGGAATATTAACGACCGCCTAAGGGGCGTAAGCCGTATGGGCAGCCTTGAAATTATCCTCGAAAGAAGCCGTATAAGCTATAGTGCCGAGGAAAAAAAGGCTTTAGCCAAGAGGAAAAACGGCTATTATATTTCAAAGATTAAAAACTTAACGCCTAATGATATGCTGCCTGGGGCGCTTATATCTATAAACAGACTTAAAAATGCCGGTAAGCTAATAGCAATAGGTTCGTCCAGCAAAAATACTCTTTTAATACTTGAGAAGCTGGGTATAAAGGAGTATTTTGATGCTATTATAGATGGTAATCAGATAAAAAAAAGTAAGCCAGACCCAGAAGTGTTTTTACTTGGCGCTCAAAAACTGAATGTGGAGCCCCAGCAGTGTCTAGTAGTTGAAGATGCTGCATCAGGCGTTGAAGCTGGAAAGAGTGCAGGCATGAAAGTGCTGGGGGTTGGCAGTGCAAAAAACCATCCTTTGGCAGACTATAGTGCTGACAGCCTCGCTGGTATAGA
Organism: Christensenellaceae bacterium; assembly: GCA_012837835.1. Lineage (GTDB taxonomy): Bacteria > Bacillota > Clostridia > Christensenellales > Aristaeellaceae > DTU024. Next base: position 26,760 of record DUQK01000040.1, read on the forward strand.
CATACTTAGATATATTTAGCTTTGTTTTATGCTGAATTTATTCTCGTTACCGTCACGTAGCCGTTTTATATTACTCCTGTGGCGGTAAGCGCCAAGCACAAGCATAGCTAGTACAAATGCTGTATCCGACCAAAACGGTCTTGTAAACAAGGTTATTGCACTTGTTACAATTAGCAAGCTTAGACTCCCTAGCGATATATACTTAAAGGCTATTATAACTATAAGTGCAACAATCAGCCCTACTATGGTTTCAGGTGCGAATAAGTATAGCAGTACGGCGCATGAGCTTGCTATGCCCTTGCCGCCTTTAAATTTATAGAACACCGGCCAGTTATGACCTATTATAGCAAAAAGACCTGCAACAAGAGCACCATTTCTGCCAGCAATTAGGGTTCCAAGCAGTACTGCGATGAGCGCTTTTGAAAAATCCCCTGCAAATGTAACAACGCCCATGTTAAAGCCCATAATCCTAGATACATTTGTAGCTCCCGTACTTTTGCTGCCAACTTCCCTTAAATTAACTCCCACTCTATTAGAAAGCATAATGCCTGTTGAAATACAGCCTAGCAGGTATCCTACTACTGAACATAGAAAATACTTTAACATATAATCATTCCTCCTGTTTACGCTCTCTTAGCGTAAAACGTATTGGCGTGCCTTCAAAGCCGAAGCTTCTCCTGAGTTGGTTTTCAAGATAGCGTCCGTAAGAGAAGTGCATGAGGGTTTCATCATTTACGAATAAAAGGAAACTTGGGGGAAAACTGCCAAACTGCGTTGCATAGTATATGCGCAGCCTTTTTCCGCCAATAAACGGTGCCTGAAGGTTAAGCTGCGCTTCGCCTATACAGTCGTTAAGCAGTCCAGTGGGGATTAGTTTTCCTGCCTGCGCATACACCCTGTCTATGGTTTCAAATATGGTATGTGTGCGTTGCCCGGTGAGTGCGGATATAAACATTACCGGGCTGTAATTAATAAAGTTTAGTTTCTCTAAAACTTCTTTCTGATAGTTTTCAAGCGTGCCTGTAACTTTATCAAGCATATCCCATTTGTTTACTACAATTATGCTTGCCTTGCCTTCGTCCTTAGCTATACCGGCGATTTTTGCATCCTGCTGGGTTACACCGTCATTTGCGTCTATCATAATAAGCACTATATCAGCGCGCCTTATAGCAGCAAAGCTGCGAATAACGCTATAGCGTTCTATACTAGCGTCCTCTATTGCGCGTTTTTTTCGTATTCCGGCAGTGTCTATAAGGTTGTATACTGTGCCGTTTTCATGCTCAAAAGGGGTGTCTATAGCATCTCTAGTGGTGCCGGGGATATCGGACACCATAACCCTGTTTTCACCAAGCAATTTGTTTACAAGTGAAGATTTGCCTACATTTGGTCTACCAACTATAGCTACCTGCACGGCGTTGCTATGTTCATCATCACCACTATCCTCAGGGAGCTTAGATACTATACTATCCAATAAATCTCCTAGTCCCAGCAGGTTGGCGCTTGAAATAGGCATAGGGTCGCCAAGCCCTAGGCTGTAGTATTCGTAAATATTGTCCTCCTGCTTCTCACTATCAACCTTATTTGCAACAAGTATTATAGGTTTGTCCGCTTGCCTTAACATATGGGCTATTTCTTCGTCCTGATGCATAAGCCCATCTCTAGCGTCAACAAAAAACAGTATCACTTCCGCAGTTTCAATCGCCAGCTGCGCCTGAAAGCGCATTTGGCTTAGGAATACATCTTCGCTCTGTGTATCTATGCCTCCGGTGTCAACAAGTGTAAAGCCGCGTCCAGTCCAAGAGGTATCAGCGTATATTCTATCCCTTGTTACGCCGGGCGTATCCTCAACTATTGAAATTCTTCTGCCTATTATGGCATTGAAAAATGTAGATTTACCTACATTCGGTCTGCCTATAATAGCCACTATGGGTAAGCTTTTAATCCTACTCACTCCTTTACATTAAGCGCCCTATACAAGCCCTCGCCCGTTGCACTTACTATTTTACATGGGAGCTCTAGGCGATGCTTAAAATCATCAAAGCTTATATCATCTAAAAACAGCTCATTGCTGGAATCAAGCATGGAATCTGCTATAAATACCATATCCGCGTCCATGTCTTTTAATTCATGGAGCAAATCGCTTGCGGTAATGAGCCCCGTTACCGTTACAGTTTCCCCAAAGAATCTGTTATTTATGGGGATTACTTTAGCCTCAACATTTTCAGGCGAATACTTTTCCACCCATTCCTTCATATAGGGGTATATCATTGTGCCGCATGGTATTAATATTTTCTGCTCATCTTTTTGGATTATGTCGAAATAATCTTTTGAGCTTATGAGCTCATCCTCAAACTGGCGTATCATACCTACGCCATTTTCTATCTGAGGAAAACCATCATAAAATGATGCGGGTGGTATATTTTTACCTGCAATGCAGTAAAACTCATCAGATGGGTGTACGAAGCTTATATCATGTTCCTGTCTTGCTTTCTCCTGAAAATAGCTTGCTATATCCAGTACTTCTTTTGCCTTTATTTTATCGTACGGTTCAATTGGGTGCAAGCCCTCTCTAAACTTAGTAAGCCCTACCGGAACAAGCGCAACGCTAAGTGCATTAGGTAAAAGTGCGTATAAATCTTTAAGGCTCTGCTTTAAAACATCGCCATCATTTATGCTGGGTACAAGCACTATCTGCAAATGATAAGAAATGCCATTTTGTTTAAGTTCTACAAGCCTTTCCATTAGCTTGCCCGCATTTTTATTCCTCATCATATTTTTGCGAACAGTGGGAGAGGTGGCATGTACGGAAATATACAGAGGGCTTGCCTTACGTTTTATTATCCTTGAAAATTCTCTGTCGTTCACATTAGTCAGCGTGATGAAGTTACCCATCATAAGCGAGTAACGCCAATCATCATCCTTAATATATAGCGAAGGACGCATTCCCTCTGGCATTTGAGCAACGAAACAGAATATGCAGTTGTTAGCGCAACTTTTTGGGGGAGGGAGCGCAGATTGCGTTAGGCGTATGCCAAGGGGCTCATATGAGGGATTGTTTACACTTAAACTTATATTTTCGCCCTGCCGGCTTATAAGCATATGTACTTTTTCGTCCGCAGTTAATGCGTGGAAATCTATAATATCAAGCGCTTCTTCGCCGTTTATTTTGAGTATCACGTCTTGAGCTTTTATACCGCCCTTTGCCGCCGGGCTCAAGTGCTCAACTTCCTTTACGCAAAGCAAAAAAATCCCCCCTTCCCTTAAAATAATTATGCTTTAAATTGTTTTTGCTGTCAAGGTGAGCGTTTTGAAAGTAGTCTTATGTCTAACATAGTATCCGTTATAATGTTGACAGCTTTATATTTTACGGCTAATATCGACATATAGCTGAGGAAGGCGGTGGCTTAGTGAAAACATTTCTTCTTGTGTGCGATACTATAATAGTTATTGCCTATGCGCTGCTGTGCAACTTAAGCTTTCCTAATGATATGGCGCATATAGTTTTGGTATTGTTGTTTTTTCTAAGCTTTAGAGCGTTATCGCTTGCTATACACGATTTGTTTTCAATAGGTAATTTTTTTCTGCTTATTTTCCTGTGGCAGTATAAGCCTCAATTGCTAGTGCTGCCTTATATATTCTATCTGGTATTGTACTTCTATCTATATACAAAGGAAGAAAAACTGCAAGCCATAACCAAGGATAACACGCGCCTAAAAATAGAAACGCAGCAGAGCCGTCTATATAGGTTGCTTCAGGGTAAATTTGAAAGGCAGATAGCCATAAATACAAGGCTTAAAGAAAGGCAGCGTATAGCGCAGGATATACATGACCTATTAGGTCATAGCGTTACTGCCTCTGTATTGCAGCTTGAGGCGGCAAAATCTATAATGGATGAAGACCCGGAGCGCGCAAAACAAATGATTACAAACGCAACTCAGTCGCTTAGAGAGGGGATAGATAATATCCGCTCTGTCGTGCATCAAATGCGGGCTGAGGCATCTGATATGCAGGCGGCAGATATTAACACAATTATAGATAAGTTCAGACGGGATACCGGTATAATAATTCATTATAAAGCGGATGGAGATATAAATGCAATAGAACCCGATAGATGGGAGGCTATAAGAGGCAATTTGCAAGAGGCGCTTTCAAATGTAATAAAGCACGCAAATGCAACGCAGGTGTGGGTGGATTTGCAGGTAATGCCCGGTATGCTCCGTCTGCAAGTTAGGGATGATGGATTAGGCGCTGAAATATATGAAGAAGGCATGGGTATATCCGGAATGCGCCAGCGTATAGCGCCTTTCGCGGGCTCGCTTATAATAAGAGGGGAACCTAAAAAGGGTACGACGATTATCACTCTCATACCAAGGAGGAAGACAGCTTGATAAAGCTTGCAATAGTAGATGACGATGCCCTTATACGGGAATCGCTTTCAATATTGATAGATGGAAAACAGGGTATAAAGGTATGTGCACTTGGAGAAAATGGAGAGGACGCACTGCGCCTTTGTAAATTCTGCGATGTAATGCTGCTTGACCTTAGAATGCCCGTAAAATCCGGCCTTGATGTATTGGAGGAAGTTTCAAAACACACAAAGGTGTTGGTGCTTACCACTTTTGATGAGCAAAGTGAAATATTGCAGAGCCTAAAATATGGCGCGCACGGATATTTGCTTAAATCTGCCACGCCTGAATCCATAATTAATGCAATAGTTGAAATACATAAGGGTAAAAATGTATACGATACCGTTGTTATGGAGCTTGTAAGGCGCAATATGCCTGAAAACAGGCAAAAACTTGCCGAACTTAGCGATAGGGAAGATGAAATAGTTTCCCTCATCGCAGATGGCTACAGTAACAAGCAGATAGCAAAAGAGTTGTTCCTTTCCGAAGGTACAGTAAAAAACCATGTTACAAGCATTCTACAAAAAACAGGGCTTGAACACAGAACACAGATAGCTATATATAGACTGAGAGGGGAACTGTAACTTTATAACGAGTTGTATTTATATACTATAAACATTGCTTAGATATATTTTTGTGTATGGATACACTTCAACAGGCAGAAATATAGGTTTATTCTTTGGTCAAAATATTTTTGTTACAAGCTAAATTTAGGCATTGCCCTGCTTGTTTTTTGAAAAATATTCATGTTCCTGTTTTAAGTCTTTATACAGCTCTAGGCTGCTCCATTCAAAATTATGCTCGGTGAGCATAGCTTTTAGAGCTACGGGTTTCACGCCGTTTTGCCTAAAAGCGGTTAGGAAATTTTTGAGCATATCTTGTGTAAAGAAGCACAGTACGAGCATTTCATCTGTTAAGCCTTCGCCTGTATATTTTATATCAGCTTGCGTATCAAAACCTAATAGCTCTGAAAGAGGCTTTGAATATTCGCTTTTATCAACCATTTGCATATCTATATTCATTTCAGCACATAATGCGTTTACAAATCTTGCCCTATCTCCAGTTAAATTATAACAAAGCAGTTTAGCCTGCATAAACTCACCTCCGATTAAGGGCATTATAATAAATGCTTATTAAATGAGCAAGGAACACCGCCAAAAAGGCAGTAATCGGTATATAGTAATTGCATATATCATGACAAAAGTCATATTAGATAATGACTTTTTTTACTTTTGGGCTTTATGCTGCGCTGATATAATCGGAGCATAGAAGGAGGTATTTACCATGTTAAATGCAAAAGGAATTGTTAAACGCTATGATAAAAAACTTGCTGTGAGCGATATAAGCTTTCAGATAAACGACGGAGAGGTGTACGGACTGCTCGGACCAAACGGCGCGGGCAAAAGTACCACTATTAATGTAATAAGCGGGCTTATAAAAAAAGACGCGGGCGAAATTATTATTGGCGGTAAAAACCTAGATAAGAACCTTTTAGAGTGCAAGATGATGCTTGGTATAGTTCCGCAGGAACTGGCTATATACAATGACTTGAGCGCAGAACAGAATGTGAGTTTCTTCGGTTCTCTTTATAACTTATCAGGGAAAAAGCTGGAAGAGCAAACCAAGGAAACCTTAGATTATGTTGGTCTTTACGATAGGCGTAAGGAAAAGGTTAAAACGTTCTCGGGCGGTATGAAGCGCAGGCTTAATATAGCCTGTGGCTTGGTGCATAGACCTAAGCTTCTAATACTTGACGAACCTACCGTTGGGATAGATCCACAGTCCAGAAACCATATAATGGAGTCTATACTGCGTCTAAACAGCGAGGGCATGACTATACTCTATACCACGCACTATATGGAGGAAGCGGAGCAGCTTTGCAACCGCATCGCTATAATGGACGAAGGGCAGATAGTCGCACAGGGTACATTGCAGGAGCTAAGGCAGATAATTGAAGAACATTGGTTTATTAAAATGCGTTTAATGGGCGATGTACCCATGGATGAGCTAAGGCTGATTGACGGTATAGAACAGATAGATATTAAAGATTTCAATTACCGCTTTTCATGCAAGCAGAAGAAAAACCAACTGAGAGATTTGCTTGATACGCTTATACACCACCATGTAGAAATTAGCGATATGTCTATAGACGAGGCGGATCTTGAAGATATTTTCCTTGCTCTTACCGGTAAGAGCCTTAGGGATTAACTGGAGGGGAAAATGCGTTTATTAAAGGTAATAAAAAAGGAAATTCTGCATCTTGTACACGAACCGGAAACTATAACTCTTATGATAATATTTCCGTTCTTGCTTACATGGGTACTGGGAACGGCGCTTGGCGGGGTTATGAGCGGAGGTACCGCGGAATTGCCTGAAACAAGCATTCCCATAGTTACACAAGGCGGTATGTTATCCGATATGTACATAAAGGAAGCAGGTAATGCAGGCATAGTATTTGAGAAGATGAGCAAAGAAGAGGTTGAAAGTGGGGTAGAGTCTGGCGATATAAGCGATTTTGTAACTATGGATAGCAAGAGTATAACGTTGCATTCTGATAACCCCAACTATTTAGAAGCCCTGCTTGTGCGTACATATTCGGATGTATTTGCGCAGCAGTCCAACATAATTATGACGGCAATGAAAGAAGGCAAGCTTAGCAAAGCCATGCAAGGTTCATCTATGAAAAGCTATGTTAAGTCTGAAGGTATACATGGTAATCCAATGCCAGGTGGAATGGGTTATTACTCTATCGCAATGCTCACAATGATAATGATGTACGGCGCAATACAAACCATAGAGATAATGCATAAGGAAAGCTATGAAAACACTGATTTACGTCTTAAATGTTCTCCCTATAGCATGAACCGCATATTTTACGCTAAGATAGGTGTGGCAACGATTGCTTTAGTAGTGCAGGCACTTATACTCATGCTCGCAAATACTCTTGCTTACTCTGTAAGTTATAGGAGCATAGTTGCGGTGCTTATAGCGCTAACGCCTTTTGCAATATTCTGCTGTGGGCTTGGGCTTGTTGTATATCAGATAAGCGGTGCAGATATAAAGATGAGCCGGGGGATATTAAATACAGTAATTGTCCTTCTTGTAACGTTTGGCGGGGGCTATGTGCCGCCTGAGTCGATGGGTAGAACCATGAGGCAGATTATACCCTATACCCCTGTAGGTATGCTTAACAAAGGGCTAATACAATATATTTACAGCAACAATGCGGAAATACTTGGCAAATCCGCGATAATTAATCTGATAGTGGGACTGGCGATAATATTTGTTTCCAACATAATATACCGTAAAAGGGAGGGAATAAGCAGTGTTGCAAATAGTTAAGAATAATATTAGACAGCTATTAAGCAGGAAAGGCTCTCTGTTTGTTACAATAATTCTGCCTGTGATTTTATTTTGTCTGTCGCTTATTCTGTTTAATACTGATATAATCGAGGCGAAATGGAATGTGGCCGTTGTTGACGAAGATGACAGTATGCTTTCTGCAAATCTCTGCGACAAACTTGGTGATGGTCCTAATATACTTAGTAGAATCAGCAGAGAAGAAGTAGATGAGGCTCTATCTGATTCAATTTACGATTTAGCGGTAATTATTCCTTCAGGATTTGAGGCTGAAATACTAAGCGGTGGAGAACCGCAAATTGCTATCCGCTCGCTTAAGGCGCAGGAAGTAAGCATAACCTATGCGCATCGGGCAAATCAATATATAAACGGTCTAGTAAGCCTTATGGGTATAAAAGAAATAAATTCTGCTGAAGAACTTATAGCAGAAAGTGATAAGATGCAAACCTCAGGTCTAATTTTTAAGGAGCAGAGCATAGGTAAGGCAAAGGATAGAGGCGGGCTTTCGCAGGCTAGCGGCTTTCTGGTATATGTTATAAGCATAAGCATGTTTATAGTAGGGGAGCTAATACTATCCGAAAAAAGGCAGGGTACGCTCAACCGTATAAGGCAAGCCCCCGTAAAAAAATTGTCCTTTGTATTTGCAACATTTATAACCGGTCTTTGTTTCCTTATTTTTAACCTAATTTCAATATTTATTGTAACTAACTTCATAATACCGGTTGAAGTAGCGCCTATCATGTATGTATTATGGTTATTCTACGGTATAGCATGGACTTTTATAGCGATGTTCTTTGCGCTTACGGTAAGTTCAAGCAGGGGGTATTCCGCGCTTTCCACCATACTATCCACAATATTTGCAATGCTTGGCGGCTCGTATTGGCCCTATTGGCTTATGCCTGAATTTTTACAGAAAATTGCCATGATTACCCCTCAATACTGGACAAACACTGCCATATATAAATTGCTTGACGGTAAAGCCATAGTTGATATCACAGGTAACTTAATAGCGCTTGTGGGCTTTGCAATGCTAGGTGCTGCACTGTGTACATTTGCTCTTAGGCGAGGCAAAAGCGCAGAGGCTTTTGTGTAGGGGAAGGCAGGAATAACATAGATATTTCATCCAAAAAACAGGCTGTCACTTGCACGACAGCCCGTTTTAGCTTCGCTCAATCTACAGATTGAGCATATTATTCAGCGATTATTTTTCGTAAAGTTTCTTTACTTCTTCTTCGGTATAGCCGTGTACTACCATAAGTATTTCGTCTACATCTTCAAGGAGTATGAGTTTTGAGTCAAGTTTAATATTGTCGGCTTCCTCGCCACGGAGCAGTTTTGCAGCAGTATCGGCAGCGCCATGAGCATAGCCGAGTGTATCCTGTGCGACGGTAGCATAAAGGTCGCCATCTATGAGCGCCTGACATCCAAGCTCATTTGCGTCAACTGAGAAGACCTTTATGTCTTTCCTGTCGGCTGCATTTCTTGCTTGTATTGCACCGAGCGCCATATCATCGTTCGCGGAGAAGATTACTTCAATTTCGGGGTGGCTGATTAGCCATGCTTCAACTATGGGAAGAGCTTCAGATGTGCTCCAGTTGGCGGTTTGGTCGTCTACAACATTTGCACCAACTGCTTCTAGGTCTTTTATGAAGCCGTCATGCCTGCCGTCAGCGTGGAATGTGCCGTCTATGCCGCGAAGTATAGCAACATTTGTGCCTTCTTTTACTATGCCCTGTTCAATTGCATAGGTGGTGAGTAGGCTTGCCTGCTGTATGGGGTCTGAGTCAATATAGATTGACTCGCCGTCATCATTTATGGAGCCTACAGTGATGATCACCTTAACACCAGCCTCAACAGCTGCCTTTACGTTTGCTACGGGTGTGTCAGGGTCATTTTGTGTTAGTACGATTACATCGAATTTGTTCGCAACGCATGTGTCTATGATGTTGTTTATAGTGTCGTTATTTACTTCACCATCAAACAGCGTTACCTCATAGAGATCTGAATACTTTTCTTTTGCGTACTTTTCGAAGATATCGCCTATCATAAGGCAATAGGTGTCATTATAGCCCTTTACTATGAAGGCTACTCTTTTAAGTTCCGCTTTTTCAGCCGTTACTAGTGTGAGCGACAGCACCAATGCGATGCTAAGTAGGATTGTGAGTAGTTTTTTCATGAGTTACCTCCTAAAAAATATTTACATGGCGTCCTTTGCGCCAATGTTTTCAGTTTCGTTTTGCGCCTTTTGTGAGTACGTCTATTACCACTGCCAGTACAATTATAATACCGGTTATAATCTGCTGGTAGTAGCTTAGAACGCCCTTAAGCGTTAGTATGTTTGCTATCATAGCGATTACCATACAGCCTACAACCGTACCCGAAGCGCTGCCAAGCCCGCCTGCAAGCGAAGCGCCGCCAATAATAGCGCCGGTAATGGCATCAAATTCTAGCCCTACGCCCTCTGAAGGCTGGGCGGAGTTTAACCTTGCCATAAATAACACTCCTGCAATGCCTACGCATATTGCGTGGAAAAGATAGCATTTCAGGACAACATTGTCAGTGTTTATACCCGCAGCCTTTGCAGCCTCGCTATTGCCGCCCACTGCGTAGATATACCTGCCAAAGCGCGTTCTGCCTAGCAAAAACCATGTGATGATTACAAACAGTATCATAAACAGTATGGGGTAGGGGATTTCACCCAAAAACCTGCCTTGCCCTATCTTTACTATATTGCCTATATTTTTTATAACCCTCCCCTTTGTATACATAAGCGCAAGACCTCTCGCTGCTGTGCTGATACCAAGGGTAACTATAAATGCGGGGGTGTGCAGCTTAGTTATTATAAGACCTGCGCTGCCGTACATTGCTATACACACAAGCACGCTTACAATAACAGCAACTATGCCGGCAGGTACATCCCCCCACATGTTGTTTTGGGTTAAGTTCTTAAATGTGCCAAGCGCCACGCAGCCTGATAGCGCAACCATTGAACCTGCAGATAGGTCTGTATTGCCGGTAATAATAAGCAGCGTTATTCCGCAGCCGATAATTGTAACTACCGATGCCTGAGTTAATACGTTTAGTATATTTATCTTAGATAAAAATACCGGCGACATCAATGAAAAAATTATGATGAACGCTATCATTACCAGAACTATGCCGAATTTTGAGTAAATTTCTGTGAAAGAAACCTTCCTGTTGCTAAGCTGTCTTGTGCTCATTTTTGCCTCCTACCGCCGCCAAGCGCATGATAGCATTGGCGTTTATCTGTTCGTAATTAAGTTCCCCGGCTATTCTGCCTTCCCGTATTATAAGCACCCTATCGCTCATGCCTATAAGCTCCTCCATGTCGGAGTCTATAAGCACTATCGCATTGCCATGCTCGCATATTTCCCGCATGAGCTTATATATCTCGTATTTGGTGCCGACGTCTATACCGCGGGTAGGTTCATCAAGGAACAATATAAGCGGGTTTACCGCAAGCCATTTACCAAGAACAGTTTTCTGCTGGTTGCCGCCTGAAAGCTTTTCAAGCAGGGTATTAAGGCTTGGCGCTTTAATTTGCAAATCTTCCGCCATGTTTTTAGATAGTTCATCTATGCCTTTGCGGTTGAGCACTGCTTTATTGTATACATGCTTTAGCGCAACTAGCGAAATATTATCCTTAACCGAGCCTATTAAGTTGAGCCCTTGGCGCCTTCTGTCTTCCGGTACAAGTACTATGCCATTGCTTATGGCATCGTCTACTGTTTTAATGTCTATCTTTTTATCATTTAGGTAGATTTCTCCTGCATCTTTAGGGTCAAGCCCTACAATGCTGCGGGCGATTTCAGTTCTCCCCGCACCAATTAAGCCGGATATCCCAAGTATCTCCCCGCGTCTTAGTTCAAAGCTTATATCGCTATATACGCCGCTCCTTTGAAAGCCCTCAACGCGCATAATAACATCGCCTATTTTGCCTGTGCGCTCGGGGTATACCTCGTCCATCTTGCGGCCTACCATCATCTCTATTACATCGGCAACATTAGTGTCGCAGGTTCTCTGCGTGCCTATGTGTTCGCCGTCGCGAAGTACGGTAATATAGTCGCTAATTTCAAATACTTCGTCCATTTTATGGCTTATGTATACAACCGTGATACCGTTTTCTTTAAGCTCTTTAATTTTATTAAATAAAAAGCCTACCTCGTTTTCAGTGAGGGAGCTTGTGGGTTCATCCATGAGTATTATTTTTGCGTCTATGCTTATAGCCTTAACTATCTCAAGCATCTGCGCTTCGGCTACAGATAAGTTCTTCATTTTGGCGCTCAGGTTAAAGCTAAGTCCAAGACTTTCTAAATATTTTTCGGCCTCCTTGCGCATAGCTTTACTGTCAACCAGCCCTTGCTTGGTTAATTTTTCTCTGCCAAGGTACATATTGTCAAGCACTGTCATCTCGGGGATGATATTCAGTTCCTGATATATCATAGATATACCTGCTCTTAGCGCATATGCAGGGTCGGTAGACCTAAAAGGCTTGCCCATGAAGAATACCTCACCGCTGTCCGCCTTATATAGACCGTTTATAATTTTAAGCAGAGTACTCTTACCCGCTCCATTTTCGCCAACTATTGCGTGTACGCAGCCGCTTTCAATGTCAAAGCTTACATCGTTTAGCGCCTGTACACCTGGGAAGGCTTTGCTTATCCCTCTAAATGATAGCAGGGCATGGTTATTATCGCTCAATTCTTACCTCCATTTATCGCATTAAGTGCAAGTGAAGCTGCTCCAAGCAGCGATGCATCATAGCCAAGTGCAGTTTTTTCTACTGTAAAACCTTGCTTTGAAAGCGGAAAACAGCAATCGTCAATCGCTTTATCTATGCCGGGCTTTAAAAAATCAAACTCGTATACGCATACGCCTCCGCCGAGCACAGCTTTTTCAAGGTCCAGCAGGTTTTGCGCAATTGAGCATAGCCTGCCAAGCGCGTAGCCTGCTTCATAAAGCAGTTCAAGTGCAAGGTTATCTCCTTGCCTTGCAAGTTTCCCGACTTCCTTGCTTGCAAAATTAGCATCAGGCGTAAGACCTTTTTTCTCTAAATATTTTCGCCCTATTGCAAAGCCGGAGAACTCCGCTTCCATGTCGCCGTATATACCGCAGCCGCATCTAAGCTTACTGTCGTGTACAACTTGTATATGTCCTACTTCTCCCGCTAAAGAGCGCCTGCCTTTATACAGTTTACCGTCTAAAAAAAGAGCGCCGCCGCAGCCGAAGCTGAGAGTAATCCATATATAACTAGAGTTGCTTTTGCAATTGCCAAAACGCTTTTCAGCTACTGCGCAGGCGTTTACATCATTATCGCCAAAGCAGGGGAGTGAAAAGGTATCCGAAAGAGTTTTTGCGTATTCCCAGTTCTTAACCCCCGTAGAAAAATTAGCTAGAAATATGCCGTTTTCGCTGTCGCAGGGACCTGGAATACTTATGCCTACCGCGTGGAGTGTCTTTTGTGATTTTTCTATTATATTTTCTGCTGCTATGCGTATTTCTTTCATTATGGATTCTTCGGAATAATTACTGTCTATAAGCGTGCGCTTTTCAGATGCAATAATATTGCCTAAATAATCAACAATGGCGACTTGTAATTTTGACCCTCCAAGGTCTATCGCCAGTACATGAGAAATACTCGACATAATACCTCCTGCGGAATTTTAAAGTTTAAATTAGAATCATCTAAATTATACATCATTGGGAATATAATTGCAAACATATAATATTAATTCAAGTTCTCAGATGGTCTTTTCCTGCAAGGGTTTTGTAAAGCACAGCCATCATTAGATGATCCAGTATCATATGTATATCCTCAGTTATCTGCATACTTTTTACATCAGCATGCAGGTCAATATCCGCAAGTTTCCTCAGCTTTCCGCCGTCAAAGCCGGTTAGGGTTATAAGCGTATTACCAAGGCTTTTTGTATATTCAGCAGCGCGCAGTACGTTTTTACTGTTGCCGCTGCCGGATATGGCTATTACCACATCGCCGGGTTTTAGCCTGCCTTCAAGCTGGAAGCGGAATATCTCATCAAAAGATATATCGTTGGCTATAGCAAGTACGCTGGCGATATTGTCATTTAGGCATAAAAATCTGAATTTTTTTTCTGTATATTCTGATATACCCTTGTTAAAATCGTTCTGGAAATGAGATGCAGTAGCAGCGCTGCCGCCGTTGCCGAAAATAAAGATATTGCTTTCATCTTCAAGCGCTTTGCATAGGCGCTCAAGCGCCTTTGATATTTGATTTTTATCAAGCAAATCAATAGTGTTTTTAAGTTCCCCTAAATAATCAGTAATTAAGTCAAGATATTTGTCCATATTACGCTCCTGAAAATTATTAACTGAATATAATTCAATTAAAATCATTATAGCAAAAAAGAGACCAACGATAAAGCTATCTTTTACAGCAGAATTTACTCGTGGTATAATCACCCCCATGGAGGGGATTTTTTGAACTACGATGTACTGGTGGTAGGAGCGGGTCATGCGGGCTGTGAGGCGGCGCTTGCTGCAGCACGGCTTAACTTAAACACGCTGCTAATCACCATGAATATAGACTCTGTTGCTCTGCTTGCCTGTAACCCGTCAATTGGCGGCACGGGCAAAGGGCATTTAGTTAGGGAGATAGACGCACTAGGCGGCGAAATGGCACATGTTATAGACGATGTAATGCTGCAATGCCGTATGTTGAATAAGTCCAAGGGTCCGGCGGTGCATTCCTTAAGGGCGCAGGCGGATAAGAACGCATACCACGGCAGGATGTTAAAGTCGCTATTTTCGCAGGATAATCTGGATTTATTACAAGCTGAAGCTGAGGAAATACTCGTTAAAAATGGCAAAGCTGCGGGCATAAAAGTAACCAGCGGGAAAAAAATATACGCTCCTTGCGTTATTATTGCAACTGGTGTGTATCTGAACAGCCGTATAATAATAGGCGAACATAGCGAATATATAGGTCCTCAGGGCTTTGCTTCCAGTAAAAACTTTTCACAAAGCCTGCTTGATTGCGGTTTTTCACTGCGCCGCTTTAAGACGGGCACACCTGCAAGGGTAGACTACCGCAGCATAGATTTTAGTAAAATGCAGGCGCAGCATGGGGATGAACCAATAGTTCCCTTCTCTTTTTTAACAGATAGACGGCTTATAAATACCCATTGCTGCTACCTTACTTGGACTAACGAAAAAACACACGATATAATACGCAAAAACCTGCACCTATCTCCTATGTTTTCCGGAGAAATTAAAGGCACGGGCGCTAGATACTGCCCCTCAATAGAGGATAAAATATACCGCTTTGCGGATAAGGACAGACACCAAGTTTTTTTAGAACCTGAAACAAGCTCCGCCATGGAATGGTATGTGCAGGGAATGTCATCAAGCCTGCCAAAAAGTGTACAGCAGGAGATGTACCACAGCGTTGCAGGTCTTGAAAATGTTAAAATTATACGCCATGCCTACGCAATAGAGTACGACTGTATAGACCCTACGGATCTTTTCCCAAGCCTTGAAAGTAAACAGATTAAAGGTCTGTACCTTGCAGGGCAGGTAAACGGCACTTCAGGCTATGAGGAGGCGGGGGCACAAGGTTTGCTCTGCGGTATAAACGCCTCTCTATACCTAAGGGGAGAAAAGCCCTTTATACCCACCAGAGATATGTCTTACATAGGCGTAATGTGCGATGACCTTACCAGCAAAGGAACCGACGAACCCTACCGCATGATGACAAGCCGTGCCGAGCACAGACTACATCTAAGGCAGGATAATGCGGATATCAGGCTTACCAAAATAGCTGAAAAAGTAGGGCTTGCAAGTGAAGAAAGGCTTGAAAGGCTGCATATAAAGGAAAGCCAAACTGAAGAACTTGTTGATATAATAAAGTCCTCCGGCAAGGATGCTATGCTAAGACGTCCTGAAATAAGCATATATGATGTAATAGATAATCCAAACGAATATAAGCGCTATGCGCTTGAGCAGGCGCAGATACAGATAAAATACGAAGGATACCTTAAAAAGGAGCGTGCGCATGTGCGTTCCACAGCAGCTATGGAAAACCGCAGCTTGCCAAGCGATGCGCCCTATCTTTCTATGGATTCCCTTCGTATAGAGGCAAGGCAGAAGCTGAATAAAATAAAGCCGGTGTCGCTGGGGCAAGCTTCTCGCATACCCGGCGTATCACCGGCGGATATAGCGGTATTATCCGTATGGCTTAGAAAAAACGAGGAAGAGGCTAATCAAGCGAAAACACAAACTCCTTGAGGCGCTTCATAGCTTCAACTATGTTTTCGTCCTTTACAGCATAGCTTAGCCTTAGGCAATTTGGCGCGTAGAAAGAATTGCCCGGCACTGCTGATACCCTGTTGTGCGCAAGCAGCAGGTGTGCAAAATCCATATCGGAAGTTATTGGTGTACCGTGGCATTTCATGTTAAGGCAGGGGGATATATCAAGCAGCACGTAGAATGCGCCCTTAGGTTCAAAGCAGCGTACGTTAGGGATATCGTTAATTAAATCAACCATAAGTTCGCGTCTTCTGTTAAATACCTGCACCATATCATAAAGCGGTTTTTGCGTACCATTTAGGGCTTCAACAGCGGCATACTGCGCTATGCTGTTGGGGCAGCCCGCAGCATGGCTCTGGTAGGCATCCATAGCGGCAATTATTTTTTCATTGCCGCTGCTGTAACCAAGGCGCCAGCCTGTCATTGCGTATGCCTTGCTAAAGCCGTTTACAACCACAGTGCGCTCCTTTGCATCTTTGCTTATGGCAGCTATTGATACATGATGTGCATCTCCATATACCATTTTTTCGTATATTTCGTCGCTTAATATAAGCAGATTTTTCTCTTTTGCAAATTCGGCTATTTCTTTTAAAATTTTTCGTTCCCAAACTGCACCTGTAGGGTTGTTGGGGCTGTTTATGAGTATAAGCTTTGTTCTATCTGTATATTTTTCATAGAAACTTTCTATATCGGGTACATAGCCCTGCTCGGCTGTAGTATGTATAGGCACTGGCACTGCGGAGCACATAGTAATCATTTCCTTATAGCTAAGCCAACAGGGGGCAGGGAGAAGCACCTCATCACCGGGGTTTAGTATTACCCTTAGCGCTTGGTATAGCGCTTGTTTTGCGCCCATAGATATCAAAATATTTTTATTTTCGTATAGGAGGTTTTTATCCTTAAGCAGCGTATCTATTATGGCTTTTTTAAGCTGCGGTATTCCGCTAACGGGTGTGTAGCGGGTGCAGCCTTCGCTCATTGCCTGCTTAGCTGCGTCTACAATATGTGCAGGGGTGTTAAAATCCGGTTCGCCCGCTGCAAGACCTATGATGTCATGTCCCTTGGCACGCATCTCCTGTACAAGGGCATTTAGTTTAAGCGTAGCTGAGGGCTGAATGTTACGGCTTGTTGTCGATGCTTGAAAATCCATAGCTCTTACCTCCAAAATGCAATACAGGCGGAATTATATCACATATTTTGTGGTTTGAGTAGCCCCCAAGGCGGGAATTTTGCAAGATTTTAATTATAAAATTTCATTTAGTCGGCACATAGTGCCTTTACAGCAAGCGCACATTCAATCCTTTTTTTAAACATTTCACAGCCTATAGTATATATACCGCTTATGCAGCCGGACGCCTCAAAGTTGTTTGCAGCGCAGCCGCCGGCACAGAAGTATTTAGCCCAGCACTGCTTACATTCTTTATGGCTTAATAGGCAGTTCTCCGCAAATTCTTTAACCATTACAGTGTTTGTTATGCCCTCAAAAACATTTCCAAGCAAAAAGCGTTCATCGCCTACAAAGCGGTGGCAGGGGTATAGCTCACCCCTAGGGGTAACCGCCATATATTCGCAGCCTGTACCGCAGCCGGATAGCAGCTTGTATAAGCAGGGACCATTATCTAGCGATATATTATAATGGTAAAATCCAAAGGGCTTGCCATTTTTGTGCCGCTCAATCATCTCTTTTGCAAGCAGCTCGTATTGCTTAAATATTTGTGGTAAATCAGTTTCCCTGATAGCTTCAGGGCTGTCAGGCGACGTAACAACAGGCTCCATACTGAGCTCGTTAAAACCAAGGGACAGCATATGCAATATATCGCTGAAGAAATCCAGATTATGCCTTGTGAATGTAGCCCTTATATAGTATTCCTTATCTCCTCTTATTTTGGCGAATTTTTGGAACTTTGGAACTACAATATCGTAGCTGCCTTTGCCGTTTGGGGTTTTACGGAAATAATCGTGCACTTCTTTTCTGCCATCAAGACTTAGCACCACATTATCCATGTTATTATTCAGATATTCAATAATATCGTCATTTAATAGTACCCCATTGGTGGTAAAAGTAAATCTGAAATGTTTTTTGTGCGTTTTTTCTAGGCTTCTGGCGTATTCAACTATGGCTTTTACTACATCAATATTAAGCAGCGGTTCGCCGCCGAAAAAATCCACATCTAAATTATATCTACCCTTAGAGCTTTCTATAAGAAAATCTATAGCAGCCTTTCCTACGCTAAGCGGCATAAGCGGCTGCTCATCTGTAAAGCTGCCTGCGGCTGCAAAACAATAATTGCAGCACAAGTTGCAACTGTGCGCCACGTTAAGG
This sequence comes from Christensenellaceae bacterium, assembly GCA_012837835.1. GTDB lineage: Bacteria > Bacillota > Clostridia > Christensenellales > Aristaeellaceae > DTU024. Next base: position 45,153 of record DUQK01000040.1, read on the forward strand.
CAAAGCGCTTTAAGGGGTTTATCCTTCTTATTAGGCTTTTTAATATAGGGCAGTATATCGGGGGAATAGAGCTTTCCCTCGTCTTTTAATTCTTGAAGCTGATGCAAAAACTGTTCAATATCGTCTTTGCTTGTTTGGCAATCATTACTATCCAGTAAAAGCCTTATACATTCCTCTTTACTGTTATTTTCATACAGCTTAATGGCTTGTGCGCCGCTTTTATCCGTCATATAGAGGTTGCCGCTGTTTGCATCAAGGCTAAAGTAACTATCAAAAAGCTCAAATTGGTGTAACATAAATATCTCCTAAAAAAACCGCCTGTTAAGGCGGTAAGTGTATTTATCTGTTGGGGTTTTCACAGGGCTGGTTTGCCACGCCGCAGCTTGTTTTACATGCGCTCTGGCAGGAGGTCTGGCATTCTCCGCAGCCGCCATGCTTAAGGCTGTCCTTTAGTGTACGTTTGTTAATGGTCTTAATAAACATTTTCAATCTCCTTCCTATTATTTTAATATTGTATAGGCAAGTTTTTCTAATGTCAAGTGCATAAACATGCAATAATAGGTAACAAATTATTTATTGACAGACAACTATAATGTATATATTATGATGTTCATAATATATTTTGGATTTGACTAAAGCTTGTATTTGGAGTATTATTTCAACATCATTTAGTTTTCGGTTGTTATTTGAACTGTTGTTGCATTCATTAGGGATTTTCGGTTAATCCGATCCAAATAATATTTTATAGGAGGTCATACATAATGAAGAAGTTCATGGTACTGCTCACTGTACTGGTGATGTTGCTTGCCTCGGTTCCTGTATTGCACGCTGAAGGGGAATGGAAATTCGAGCGCAAGGTTGACTTCATATGCCCTTGGGGCGTCGGTGGCGGTGCAGACTCCACTCTCCGTCCTATGGCGGATATCGTTAAGGACATTATCGGTCAGCAGGTAGACGTTGTCAACGTAGAAGGTGGAGGCGGCACAAACGGTGTCGAATTTACTTACAAACAACCGGCAGACGGCTACACATTCATGCTGGGTACCCAGAGTGTAATTATGCTAGACTTGCAGGGCGTCCTCAGTATGGATTACCGCTACGAGTTTATCCCCGTTGCCAAGCTTGTTCACTCAATAAGCATTATCGCCGGCTCAAAGAAGGCGATGGAGGAGAAAGGCTATAATTCTTTCTCTGAGATGATTGAATATGTTAAGGAGAATCCCTTTGGCGTAACCGTAGGCATGTTAACAGCAACAGGCGGAGATAGCGCAACCCTTAAACAGACAGTTGCAGGTCTTGATGTGCTTGAAATTGCCTTTGCATCAGGCTCTGAAATGAACTCAGCTCTTATGGGCGGTCATATCGACATGATGATTACCGGAACAGACGAAATACAAGGTCTTATCGAATCCGGCGACATTGTTCCGCTGGTAGCTTGCTCTGAAAATCGCATGAAGCGCTATCCGGACCTTGAGTGCACGGGCGAACTCGGTATCGACTCCTACATAGGCACATGGCGCGGCATATATGCCAAGAAGGGTACTCCGCAGGAAGCCATAGATGCACTTGGAGCAGCAATTGAAGAAGCTTCAAAAGACCCGCGCTGGATAGACTTCCTTGTACAGGGCGCATATGATGAGCGTGTCGGCTTTGAAGATTCCGCAGGTTTGTCCGCACTCATGGAAAAAGAGTATGTAATGTTCTCCAACTACCTCAATGGTGAGGGCGTACTTAAAAAGCACTACGACGATATAGTTCTAGAGTAATTAAAAAAGACATATCATCATATCGTTAAGGGAAGGTTCTTTCTTCCCTTAACCTTGTAAAGGAGTTGACTGTTTTGTTTGAATTAATTCTCAACGTCCTTCTCTTCCTATTTTTGGTATATGCCGCTATATTCAACGTAATAGAGGCGCCTATCCCTGAAAAGGTACAGAGAAACCCCTATGCCTTGCAGCCCGGTACTTGGCCCACAGTGCTTATAGTGTTGCTGCTCGTATTGATCGGGTTTAATATTATTAAAATCATAAAAGAGAAAAAAGGCAAAGAAGAATTTAGTTTCGGCTCTTTCGTGCAAGGTATACCGGATTTCTTCAAGAGCAAGTTATTCATAGGTATGCTGTTGGTTGTTATCGCTTCCATAATACTAGAGCCGCTTGGCTATATGGTAACCTGTTTCTTCCTGCTGTTTACCTATGCCATACTGCTTGGTGATAAGAACATAATTAGGAACTTAATAGTATCGCTTGCTTTAACGCTGTTTTTATACCTGTTCTTTGGCGTAATGCTAAAGGTAAACCTGCCTCGCGGTACGGTTCCGGCGTTACGCAACTTTGCACTCTGGCTCGAAAGCCTTCTACCGTAAGGAGGGTATGATATGATACAAATGTTATTAGATGGCTTAGCAGTGGTTTTCCAGCCCGGAACATTCTTTATGACATTGCTTGCCATAGTAATGGGTACTGTATTTGGCGCGCTCCCCGGCGTTAGCGCAACCATGGCGGTTGCACTGGGGCTGCCCTTTACTTACTCTATGGACCCGGTATCCGCAATTGTTTTCTTGGTTGCAATATACTGCTCCTCAATTACCGGCGGCAGCATTGCGGCTATACTATTTAAAATTCCGGGCGTTCCTTCAAGTGCGCCCACCACCTTTGACGGCTATCCCATGGCGCAAAGGGGCGAGGCTGGTAAGGCAATAGGCGTTGCGCTTGTCTGCTCTGCCATAGGTGGTCTTGTAAGTGCGCTTGCCATGTTCTTCCTAAGCCCGCAGCTAACACAGGCGGCGCTATCATTCGGACCTAGCGAAATGTTTGCGATTACCTTTATGGGTCTATCCATACTTACCAGCTTGGATTCTGACAATATTCTACGCACCACAATTTCAGGCATATTGGGTCTGCTGCTTGCAACTGTCGGTCAGGACCCCATGTACGGTGTGCAGCGCCTTACATTCGGTTCTAACCAGCTATTAAGCGGTATAGAGATGATACCTGTGCTTATAGGTATTTTCGCTATTACTGAAGTTCTTCAGCAGACGCAAGAGGACAAGCGTCTAACCGCAGAAGATGCAGAAAAAGCAGGCGCTTCATCCATTAAAACAACTCTGCCCACTATAAAAGAGTGGCTGAGCATTAAATGGGTCATACTACGCTGTTCAATTATCGGTACGGTAGTAGGTATACTCCCCGGAGCGGGCGCTACAATAGCCTCATTCCTGTGCTACTCTATGGAAACCAAGCTTTCAAAATACCCCGAGAAATTCGGCACAGGAATTATCGATGGTATTGCAGCGTCTGAAACCGCTAACAACGCGGCAACAGGCGGCGCAATGGTGCCTCTACTGAGCCTAGGTATACCCGGCGGTAACGCAGCTGCTGTTATGATGAGCGCGCTTGTACTAAAGGGCGTACAATTAGGACCATTGCTCCTTA
>DUQK01000041.1 GCA_012837835.1 Christensenellaceae bacterium
AGTTTATCATTTTAGTCCAAGCATTTTCATCATCAACAAGCGGCAAAATAATAGGCACGCCCCCTGCCTTTATAACCGCTTTTACATAGCCGTTAGGCACGTTAGACCTGCCTTTTTTACTGTCCCAATCCGCACAAATACCAATATATGGCATATATACCTCCGCATAAAAAGTTATCTTCATGCAAAGTATAGCTGAATATGCGGATATTGTCCAGAGGGTATTGGGTGGTGTTTGTAATAGGGGGTGGGAGAGAATTACTGTTTGTTTATTATATGCTTTGTAGCTTCTATCTTTTTGTCTGCCCATAGTACAACATCTTTAATTACGAGTTTTTGAATGGCTGACAAAAGGGTACTCATATACTCATAGTCAATATTTCCCCCACTGTTTACAGGCAACATAATATTTAGTTCGTCGGCATCTTTGGCGTAAAAATTTCTACCATAGTGAAACTGCCCATTATAAGACGATTTATGTATAGCACTGGTTATAAAAATTGCTGCGTTTTTAGAAACCTCTTCTGTGTGTACAACTGCAATATGATCATCGCAACCATATTCATAGTTTCTGTATTTGGCTGAACCGAACATATCTATTGTGATTGTGTTTTCAGGGAAAACTTCCACATCATTTCCTATATAATCTGAAAATCCTTCGTTCGCTTCTCCTGCTGTAATAAAAGGTAATTTCCCCGGTATCCTATCTGCGCTTTTTAGTCTTTTTCCTCTTGTGGATTTTCCAAATAAAGATAGCAAGTTAAACTCTAGCCAATCTAAACACTCAAAATCTTTAATTGCCTTCTCTTCTTCCTCTGTTAACACATAATCTTTTAAACCTGTAACGGTTAAATAAGCTTCCAGCTCGGCGAGTCGCTGAGCTTCCAGCTCGGCGACGAAGCTCTCCATAAACTCAAAATCTATTTCATTGTTATTGGTTGGAAGTTGGATTTTTGCTTTTCTCGCTAAACTCCAGTGTCTAGCATAACCTTTGCTGGGTACACCTTTTCTCCAAGATGATGTTATAAATATTAAAGATTTTATGCTAAATTTGTTCAATGGCATCAATACTTTTACATTGTCCATTACAGAAAAGTTGTTTTTTACAATATTAAAGGTACGTGTATGGTCGCCAAAACATACATAATATGGAGTGTCTTGTGTAATAATATAATCCGGTTTTAAACTAGTATATCCCATTATGCCATTATTAGTAGATATAGAGGAGTAGACTTCCGTGTTACCATTTTCATCTAGGTCATCTTTTGCAAGTATATTCTTGATTGGTAGTAATTTAAAAAGTTTACTATAACTATATTCGCCCCACTGAACGTTACCCAGTTTCTCATTCAGTGAGGCATCTATTTTCCCAGGCAGTTATTCTCCTCACTTGAATTTTTAATTAGGTTAGACACTTCCCAAGCTAAATAGTCAGCTACAGTTTTCTTAAAATCCTCTAATTTAGGCTTTGTATCTATAGGGGCTGATTGGTTCCAATCCGCACCGTTATTAGGGTCTATCGTGCCCTCGTAATATTCTTTTTCCGTAAATATTTTCAGCTTATTTTTCCCAAAACGCACTAGGTCTACCACTTCTTGGTATCTCTCTTTTGCCCTGTCCGTATCCCTTAAGTTATTGCTTGCTTTCCTGCGGTTTGTTCTAGTGTATCCGTCATTTGAGAAATCAATAAATTTTACAACTTCGTCCTTGTGATGTGGCTCCCCAACCCTAAATACATAAACATTAGTTTGTACGCTGGATTTACCAATAAATAAATCCACAGGCATTTTAATGCTTGCAAGCAATGTTGAGTGCTTAAGTATACGCCTGTTATACCCTACGGCTTTACCTGAACCTGCCGAATTTTGTATTATTATAGCGGCATAACCGCTACTCATCATTGAGAGGGCTTTCTCTACAAATATCATTCCATTTCCATCGGCAGAATAAGGGGGATTTAATACAAAAGCTGTTGCGGGGAATTTCTCATCTCTTTTGCCGTAGCCATAATTACCGTCAAAATCCCTTAATGAATCTTGATTGATAATGTTTGAGCTACCATCGCCCATTAAAATCATATTTAGTATAGCCAACATGTATATGTTAGGCAGCACTTCCAAGCCTAATAGCTGTTCGGCTTTTATTTTTAAGCTCTTTTGTTCATATTCTGCTGGTGATTTTATCCTTTCCTTTGCGTCATCAAGCATTTCATTCATAGCTGCAACAAGCAAACCTGCGCTGCCTGCGGCAAAGTCCCAAACATAAGAATCCATATCCACCCTTGCAAGCTTTACTAAAAAATTTGCAACATAAGACGGCGTTAGAACAACATCATTAAGCTTGTCTTGAGTAAAACCAAGCCAAGAATACATTTCATTGAATAATTTGCCTGTAAAATCCGTAGTCAAGCCTATTTTATAATAAATGCCTAAATCATCTACTATTTTAACAAAAACCCTTTTGAGTTGGCTCTCCCCATTTACGGGTTTATTTATATTATCTGAAAGCAAAGTGTTCTGTAATGTTCTGACTATTAAATCTTTCTTTGTTTTCGGAAGGCTTTTGTGGCTTAAAAACGCATTGATTTTTCTAACAATTATATCTCCATCTCTATTGCCTTCTTCCTCAGAAGATTTTAATTCATCCTTTTCAAGTGGGCTAACTTTTCCGGCTATTCCCAAGGTTGCAATAATTGAAGCAGCTACTAGATATACCCTGTCGGTTTCGCTTAAACCCTTTTCATTCTTATATATATCGTTATTAAGCTTTATCAAGCTTGTGTTTATTTCTTTTTCTCTTTTTTCTCTTAGTTTATCCAGTTCTTCTTGGGATAAGGAAAGCTCTCTAACTTTTTTAATGAAACTATTGAAATTTTCTTTTTTAAGGAAAGAAAGATCTGTATATTTATCAACTTCTTGACCTATACCTAGGTTTTCTCTTGAAACATAATATACGCCTATTGAGTGTTTTAACTTGCCATCTACAGCCTTATAACCTGTTATACCTATAGCGATAACATCAGTATAGCTTGTGTAATGCAAAATTGCATTAGCATAATGCACAGCACCATTTACCGCATAGGCATTTATATTGCTATAGTATGGTTCATTCTTGCTTGTTGTATTTGCGATTTGCTTGTTGGAATCCAGCTTTACTAATCTATCTCTATAACCCTTGCACTCAATTAATACTGGGTAATAATTCAATGCATCATCTTGCAGTAAAAGCTTAGCATCGGGTCTGTTGCCACCACTGCCCCCGCTTTTAGAAGCGTATTCATTTAACGCTTTGTCAATCTCTAAATTTAAGCTTTGATGTTCCAGCTTATAATCTAATTTATAGTCTTTTAACCAAGTATTTACTAAATCAACAATATTTGGTTCCACAGATTCCACTTTAGCCACTAAAAACTTCCTCCACATCTATAAATACATTCAACAAATACAACAACCTTAACACCTATTTTATCAATTACCCCACCTTTTAGCAATGCGTTATAAAACTCAGCCTATTGTTACTTTATTGCACTATACCTACTCATTAAGAAAATCATACACCCTTTGGTTAAAATCCTTAGCTTCTTGGTGTACGGCGTGTCCTAAATCCTCATACATATATATTTTACAGCCCATTTTATGGGCGATTTCTTCCGACGCTTGCCCTGTTACTATTTTGTCCTTCCCGCCGCCTATTACAAGCACGGGGCATTTGATATCGTTTAATTTATCGTATGTATTGCATGTAAGGCAGGATTCTGTGAGTATTATAAAACGCTCCATATCCTTAGGTTTTTGCATGTGGGTTAGCAATGGCATAAACAGCTTATAGCGCTTTAAGTATTTTTCGGGGAACATTTTTATAGCCATATCCTCTATAAGCCCCCTTATATTGTTCTGCCTAGCTAGCTTAAGCCAGTTGTTTATTACCGCCTCTACCGTGGTGTTGTTCCTAGAAAGGGTAACTACCAAAACAAGTTTGCTCACCAAATCCTGCCTATTTATAGCTAGATACTGGGCAATCATTCCCCCTTGAGATACGCCTACAACATGTGCATTTTTAATTTTTAAGTAATCCATAGCCATGGCGACATCTTTTGCTAAATCCTCTACTGTTATACCCTGCCATACATGCTCCTTACGGTCAAAGAGATATACCCTGTAATCCCTTGCAAATTTACGGTACATGTATGCTAAAAACCTTCCCATGCCCTTTATGCCTATCGTACTTAAACCCTGTATAAGCACTAAGGGCTTTGTACCTTTGCCGAAGCTTATATAGTGCATACGCGCATCTTGTATGTTTAGTTTTCCTTCTTTTACATTGTATAACATGGTTTTCTTCCCTCAACGATATCATGGCAATTTTCCAGACAGCGTCTGGATTATTGTATATATTATATAGTTACGCTTTCTATATTAATCACAAAAGCACCTCCACATATCGCCTGATTTCACTTTCTATGTTGAATTGTCTACTGTATTTAATGAGTGTTCTCAGGTTTTTGTCTGTTCTTTTAAAATATCTTGTAAGCCCATCTATAAATATCTGCTTATCCATTTTTTCTCTATCGAGTATAATATCGCAGATTGTCCTTTCCATATCGTACACTTTAACTGTATTTCCCAAGGGGGTTTCTATATCAGTTATTCCTATAGGGTGTAACTCCTTTTTTATATATCGCACTTGCAAATTACCATATCTTTTTTTAATATGACTTGCATTGTAACCTTGAGGTACGGATATATGAAATATATTCGGCGTACGGTTGGATAAGTCGTGAAGATAAAGGGCTGTTTTGTGCGAAAAAACTATCCTCTTACTGTTTGATGATATCATAATAAAGTCATCTGCTATTTCTCCTGCCCTTTGGTATACTCCGGGTCTTATCCTCTCTATTTTTCCTTTATTAGCTAAATCCGATAATATATGTCTGCCTATTCCCATGTTTTTAGCATCTCTATTTGTTATTACCGAATTTTTCGTCAAATATTCTCTTAAAACATTCATACATTCACCCCTTACGTTTTCGCTTTAATTATATAATATTAAAGCGAGTTTGTAAAGGACGAGGGTATCTATATTTCTGGTGCTCTCTAACTAACTATTGATAGTAATTCTACTGCTGCTTTCCTTGTAATATATCTTGAAACACTCCTTCATTTAACATTTTTTGCTTCTTTAGTTTGAATGAAAATAGAAGTACCGATTTCAATTTCTATATACCTATCTTATCATTGTTGTTTTGTTATTTTTGAAATATGACCACGCCAAAAAAGGGACAAATCTCAATAGTATTTATCAATTTTAAGTTTGCTTTCTCTGCCCAAGAATCTAGTTCCTCTATCGAATAAAATCTGTTGTTCTCCGGAGTATTCTCTTTCATATCATCTACTGAGTAAATTACATCATCATTAAGATAAGGCTCTATATATTGTGTATATATTTCATTCGGTGTGGTTTCTTTAAGGATATACCTATACACCCTATCAAACAGCTCAGGATTTCTCTCGGGATTAAACATAATCATAGTATCGCATAGAAAAAAGTATCCGTCTTTTTCAAGAATATCGTAAACATTTTTTAATGCTTTTTCTTTTTCCTTCCAAGGAACTTGGTGAAAAGCCAACATACTAACAACTTTGTCTGCAGTTTGATTGAAATGCAGTTTTTCAAAACTTCCCTGAATATATTCCACATTAGCTGAATTATTTCGTTTTTTGGCTTCATTTAGGTTATCTAAATTAGGTTCAATTCCTATCACACTATTAACTAATCTACTACATGTTTCTATAAAATTACCCCAACCACAACCAATATCTATAACTTTATCGGTATCTTTTAGTTCTGCCAACTCAAGTATAGTATTGACTAATTCTTCTTTGCTTTCATAGGTTTGCCGCCCATCAGGGCTGACAATTTTATTCACATATTTATCTAAGAGCTTTGACCAATTCGTTTTCATTACTTAACCTCCTCAACCGCAAAATTAAACTTGCTAAATTCGAATTTTAATATAGCATTTCTTCTATCCTTCTGTCATCTGATTTTTTAATATTTATCCCCTCACCCTCCCCACAAAAATGTTTATTTTTTCTGCGCTTTGGTATATTATATATACGATGAGTTTTATCGTACATATGCAAGGAAAGCTATTTCTCAATCGTTATATATATGAACACACAAAGGAGTTGATTTTATGAAAAGATTACTGGCAATTTTACTTACTCTGTCGCTTGCTAGCGCTATGATACCCGCACTTGCGAAGGACAGTCTATCCATTGATGTTGTTAAGGAGTTTGATTTTGCTGCTCCCAATATAGAGATGGACGTATTTACCATTACTAATACAAACCCCTACGCGGTAGATGTAACAATTACCGTGTTTGACGAGGCGGAAAAAAAGAATCTGCAAATCATACACCTAACGCTAAACCCCGGCGATGCGCCTCTGCCTATAAAGGCGCGCGTATATAAGCCGCTAACTAAAAAGGGAGACATTAACCTGTACCGTTACATAATAACCACCCCCGGAGGCTACAAAAACGAGCAGTTTTATGCGCAGGTAAGGACAGGCGTAAACCAATACAACGAGCCTACATACACGCAGTACATAAACTCCCGTTACAGCAACAACACGGCAACAAGCTTCGGTCCGCATTTTAGGGATGTAACGCCGGGGCTTACCAAGCTATGGTACATGTTTACGCCCCTTAACCTTAGCGTTCAGGGTAGGCAGACATACGAACTTGTAGGCAGCAATATGTACGTAATAGGCGAAGTATATGTAGACGTGTACGGCGATACGGTAACCGTTACATACCATAACTACTACGACGGCAAGGGCGGCAACACAAACACCCGCCAGGAATTCCTTGGCATATATAACAGCTATAACGATGTGCAGCTGCCAAACGATGTGCCTGTAAAATCCTATGTAAACCCGCCTACAAAGTTTTATTTCGGCTTGCCGTTTAGCATTCAGTATGATTTAGGCGGCGATACAAATGTAATTATGCTTGTGCGCAACGTGGTTGATTACTGGCGTTTCCCAAGACCCGAAAATACGGAGTTCCGCAGGTTCTGGGAAAACAACGCAGAACGTAAAGCGCTAAGAGAGAGCATGCTTAACTTTATGGACCCCATAAACTACCCGTACTAAGCAAAAAATATAAGCTTAAAAACCACCGTCGTTTATATATAAACGGCGGTTTTTTGCGGCATTTCCAACCATGTTCTCCACAATATTTTACACAAAAATTACATTTTTTTCTCAAAATAGTATATAATAATGGCGTCCATTTTGGACAAGTACATTTTAGGAGTGATACTAATTGTTTGAAGATAAAAATAATGTGGAGGCGGTACAGCAGGTTGCTGAAAGGCTCCATGAGGAGGTGTGGGATATCCTCCCCGAGCACGAGAAGGACGCTGTTTACGACCTTGCGCTTGAAGCGGCACAGGAGAAGAACGTGCCGCTTGAAAACCCCTTCTCTATGGAAGATTTGCACAACAGGAACATGATAATGCTGCAAGGCTTTGAATGGTACCTAGAATCAAGCGGCAACTACTACGATTGGCTTTCAAAAAACGCAAGGGAATTTGTAAAAATGGGCGTTGGCGGCGTATGGATACCCCCATGCTACAAGGCAACAAGTGTTGATGATGTGGGCTACGGCGCTTACGACCTTTATGACCTTGGCGAGTTCAACCAAAAAGGCACTGTACGCACAAAATACGGCACTAAAAGTCAGCTAAAGCGCGCAATAAGCGTGCTGCACAGGCACAATATACAGGTGTACGCGGATGTGGTATTAAACCATAAAGCCGGGGCGGATAATACCGAAACCTTTAAAGCGGTTAAGATTAACCCTAAAAATAGGCTCATTCAGGAAAGTGAGCCTTACGATATACAAGGTTGGACAAGCTTTACCTTTCCCGGAAGGAAGGGCAAATATTCTGACTTCACTTGGAATTTCGAGCATTTTACCGCGGTTGACAGCGATGTTAAAACAGGTGAAAACGGCATATTCCGCATAATAGGCGAACATAAAAACTTCTCCCCCAATGTAAGCAAGGATTTAGGCAATTACGACTACCTTATGTTCGCCGATGTAGACTGCCGCAACAAGGAAGTTATGGACGAGCTTATTAAATGGGGCGAATGGTTTTTAAAGGAAACCGATGTAGACGGCATGCGCATGGACGCTATAAAACATATAGATTCCGCATTCATGGGCGCTTTCGTGCGGCAGATGCGCCTGTTCTCAGACAAGCCCCTATACTTTGTCGGGGAATACTGGTCCAGAGATACTAAAGAACTTGCAGATTATATAGAAAGTACCCGCGATGTACTTGCGCTGTTTGATGTGCCGCTGCACTTTAACTTTTACAAGGCATCGCAAGAAGGCTCAGCTTACGATTTGAGGACTATACTTGACGGCTCTCTATTAAACCTTGACCCTATAAACACAGCTACATTCGTAGACAACCACGATTCCCAGCCCGGGCAATCCCTTTTTAGCTTTGTTGATAGATGGTTTAAGCCCCACGCCTACTCAATAATACTGCTAAGACAGGACGGCTACCCTTGCCTGTTCTACGGCGATTACTACGGCATAGGCGGCGAACACCCCATAGAGGGTATGAAGCAGGAGCTTGACCCCCTGCTTGCAGCAAGGAAACACTGCGCATACGGCGAGCAGGTGGATAACTTTAAAAGCCCCAACCTTATAGGCTGGACTAGGCAGGGCGACAGCAAACACTATGGAAGCGGCGTTGCGGTGGTTATGAGCAACGCTTCAAGCGGCGCATTGGAACTTAACCTTGGTAAGCACAACGCAAATAAGCTATTTTTTGACATAACAGGCAACACAAAAGGCTCTATTAAGCTAAACAGCGAAGGCGTAGCCCACTTCCCATGCGCCCCCGGGAAACTTAGTGTATTTATAAGACAAGACGCGCCCGTGCCTAGGAAGTTTAAGGTGTTTTGATAAGGTGGCATAACTACTAAAAACAGTATAATTAACCCCGTATATGGAATGTGCGGGAGGTTATGTGTGTATTTTTCATACTAACGCACCTATTAAAAAATGGCAGTCTTCGTTGACAGTATTTAACTTTTTATCTATAATCAAGCTAAAGAAATTAATCTGAAAGGAAGTAATGCTATGAAAAAACTATTAACAACCCTATTTATTCTAGCCATGCTGCTTGGCACAGTATCGGTACTGGCTCAAGGCGGAAAAAGCCTTACTATCTGGATACCTCAGTATCAGTTCGGCGACGGTATTCCGGATATCGACTTTTGGAACCAACAGTTCGAGGATTTCCGCAAAGAGAATGACTGCGAGGTCAATATTGAAATCCTGCCTTGGGGGGATTACAACACCACTATATATACGGGGCTTTTAAACAACGACGGCCCTGATGTGGTTTATGTAACCGACTTCTACGATCTTGTTAAAAATGACCTTCTTCTGGGGCTTGACAGCTTTATGACTGAAGAAGAGATTGACAACTACCTGCTTTGGGAGCTTGCGCCCAAAAATGAAGAGGGCGAGCGCTGCACAATACCCATGAACGACGGCGCGGTGCTTATGTTCTACAACAAAGATATACTTGAGGAAGCGGGCATTGAAGAATTACCCGTAACTTGGGACGAATTTATCGACGCTTGCGTAACCATAAAGGAAAAAACAGATAAAATCCCCTTCCTGCAAAACTGGGGTGCAACCACCGGCACAAGCGCACTTATGACCAGCTTCTGGCCTTATTATTTCCAAGCGGGCGGTGAAGTTGTTGACGAGAACGGCGAAGTTGCAATCAACAACGAAGCAGGTCTTAAAACGCTTGAATTCCTATACAGCTTCTACGAAAAAGGCATATTTGACGACACCATCACCTCTGAAACGGCAATGCAGGACCGCTTCACGGAGAATGTGCTTGCATTTATGGCAGTAGGCGATTCTACAGGTATTAATTCCGCAAAGAAGAACAACATAAACTTCGGCTATTTCTTCAGCCTTAAAGGTCCTGCAGGTTATGGCAGCCGCACCGCGACGGACTCTTTTGCCGTTGCTAAAAAGGCGGAGGAGCGCGGTAATGCGGAGCTTGCTGTTAAAGCGCTTAAGCTTATAGTATCAGGCAAAGTAATGGACGCATTCCACGAAAACCTGTACTCTTTACCCCGCTTTACCAAAGACTCTAAATACGTAAAAGATGCCGAGCTTGATGCCATGTATACAGAGTATAACGACAAAATGAAAATTGTCAGCGAGTTTGAAGGCAAACCCTCATTTGAAAAAGAGCTGCAATCCAACATACAGCTCATGTTCATGGGCGACCTTAGCCCCCAAGAAGTGCTCGACGAAACATTTGCATACTACGAGGATCAGATTAAACAATAATACTTTTCACAGACCCGACGGTTTTATTGCCGTCGGGTTTGTTTCTTTTTTTATTGCTTATTAAGGCGGTTTTTAAAGGAGTCGGCTGATGACAAAAAACAGCGTTTATACAAGAAAAGGTCTTACCCGCATGCGCAAACAGGCGGCAATAGGTATGGGGTATATTCTCCCAAGCTTCATACTGATGCTTACATTTAATATTATACCTATATTTATGTCGCTATATTATTCTTTCACCAAATATTCAATGGCAAAACCGCCTGAATGGATAGGGCTTGAAAACTATCAGAAACTTCTAACTAACAAAACATTGATAGCCGCTGTCGGAAACACGGTGCGCTACACGCTTATGACCGTTCCGCTGCAAACCGTGCTTGCGCTGCTTATAGCCGCATTTATAGCTGATAAACTTCAAAACCGTTACGGCTCATTTTTACGCAGCGTAATATTTGTGCCGGTAATAATATCCCTTATAGCTTCAGCTTCAATATGGAACCTGCTTTACGATGCAAATGACGGGCTTATAAACCAGCTTCTTGTACTGCTTGGTGCTCAAAAAGTAAACTTCCTAGGCGGCAGGGATACTGCGCTCCCCTCGGTAGCCGCGGTTGCGGTGTGGAAATCCACAGGCTACTACATGGTAATATACTACGCAGGCATTATGAATGTATCTCAAGAGGTAAAAGAGGCAGCTATTGTAGACGGCGCGCGCCCATGGCAGCGTTTTTTATACATTACCCTGCCTATATTAAAGCCCATAACATATATGGTAGTAACCCTTGGTATTATAGGTTCTTTCCAAGTGTTTGACCTTGTATATAAGATGACGGGCGGAGGCCCGGGGAGAGCCACCTATACCGTAGCGTTTATGATATACAGCTACGCTTTCCAAGACAAGCGCATAGGTTACGCAAGCGCACTTGCTGTAATGCTGCTTTGCGTTATACTGCTGGTGCACCTTGTACAGACGCTTGTGTTTAATGAAAAGGAGCGGGCATGAAACAAAAAAAATGGTCAGTAATATCGGTAACAGGGGTAATTCTGGTAACGCTTTTTGCAATACTCTGCGTAGCTCCGCTTATATATATGGTACTTGTATCCTTTACGGACAGCGACTCACTATATATTAAACTTAGCGATATTAAGCTTAATTTCTATAACTATGAATACGCTATAACAAAGCGCAACTTTGGGCGCGCCCTTTGGAACAGTATAGTGGTTACCGTAGGTTCATGCTTGCTGGTTGATATAGTATCATCTATGGCGGCATATGGTTTTGAAAAAAAGCCCGTTCCTTTTAAAGAGCCTATTTTTCAGGGTTATCTTGCAACTATGATGATACCGGGGCAAGTGCTTTTAATACCCATGTTTGTTATGGTAAACCGCTTTGCTCTAACCAACACATATTCAGCGCTTATCCTGCCTATGATTGGAGCTTTCGGCATATTTTTAATGCGGCAGTTTATGGTAGCGGTTCCAGATGAATTGCTTGAAGCGGCAGAAATTGACGGCTGCGGCGAAATACGCCGCTTTATAACCATAGTATTACCGCTTGTTCAGCCTGCGCTAGTTACGCTTACTATATTTACATTCAACGCCGCTTGGAACAATTTCCTCTGGCCGCTTATAGTAAATACCAAAAGCGAAATGCATGTGCTTACCATAAGCATGGCTACGCTCTCATCTAACTATTATATAAACTACGGCATGGTTATGGCGGGAGCTACGCTTACATTTTTATTCCCCTTTACGCTATATATATTCCTACAAAAACAGTTTGTAGAAGGCATAGCTCTTGGCGGGGTTAAGGGATAGCCCTAAAAAAACAATTAATTTTAACAAACCGGAATGTATTTCACTCCGGCTTGTTTTTGTGTGTTTTTATCTGGCTGCATTATTCCCCCGCAAGCTCATATATAAGCTTAAGTACTTTTTCTGTGCCGTTTGATAGGGGAGAATTTTTAAGGGCTTCTACAAGAGAATCCTTTTTTTCTATTAATTCATTTAGCTTTTGTATAAGGCTATCACGGTTTAGGTTTTCCTGTTCAAGCAGCAGCGCCATACCGCGCGCTTCATAGCTTTTGGCGTTTTGTATCTGGTCGCCGCGGCTTGCGCCAAGGGGCAGAGGGATTAACAGCATTGGTTTATTAAGCGCATGGAATTCAACCAGCGCATTTGCGCCTGCTCTACTTAGTACAAAATCCGCGCAGGCGAGGGCGTGGGGCAAGTCGCCCGAGAGAAATTCCACCTGATAATAACCCTTAATATCTATACTTTCATCTATATTGCCCTTGCCGCATAAATGGAATACATCAAACCTTTGTGTTATATCATCTATCGCTTCTCTTAGCGTCTCATTTATAGCCCTTGCGCCTTGGCTGCCGCCCATTATTAACAGCACGGGTTTATCTCCATTAAAGCCCGCTATACTAAGCCCTTTTTCTCTATCTCCATTAAATAATTCTTCCCGAAGAGGTGTGCCTGTAAGCACAGCTTTTTTGCCCATGCGCTTAGCGCACTCGGGGAAATTTGTACATACATATTTTGCGTAGCGCATACAAAGGCGGTTTGCAAGTCCCGGGCTTATATCGCTCTCGTGCAGTATTGTAGGTATTTTTAGTTTATCCGCAGCCCATACAACCGGCACTGAAACATAGCCCCCCTTGCTAAATAGCACATCGGGCTTTATTTTTTTAAGCAGTAGTAGGCTTTGCATAGCCCCTGCTATAACACGAAAAGGGTCGCTTATATTTTGTATATCTACATAGCGCCTAAGTTTACCCGTTGACACAGCGTGGTACTTAAGCGGCATATTTTTAAGCATATCCCTTTCTATGCCCTGTTTTGAACCTATATAGTGTATATCATAGCCTTTTTCTATTAAATGCGGTATAAGTGCGACATTGGGCGATACATGCCCC
>DUQK01000042.1 GCA_012837835.1 Christensenellaceae bacterium
CTTTACGCCCAATCATTCCGGACAACGCTCGCCCCCTACGTATTACCGCGGCTGCTGGCACGTAGTTAGCCGGGGCTTCCTCCTTGGCTACCGTCTTATACTCTTCACCAAGAACAGAGGTTTACAATCCGAAAACCTTCTTCCCTCACGCGGCGTCGCTGGGTCAGGGTTCCCCCCATTGCCCAAGATTCCCCACTGCTGCCTCCCGTAGGAGTTTGGACCGTTCTCAGTTCCAATGTGGCCGATCACCCTCTCAGGTCGGCTACCGATCGTTGACTTGGTAGGCTATTACCCTACCAACTATCTAATCGGACGCGAGCCCATCTCTAACCGGTAATCCCTTTCTATTTAGTTACATGCGCAACTACATTTTATGCGGTATTAGTGTGCCTTTCGGTACGTTATCCCCCTGTTAGAGGCAGGTTGCTCACGCGTTACTCACCCGTCCGCCACTAGGTATACAATCAATTACTTAACTATATACCCCGTTCGACTTGCATGTGTTAGGCGCGCCGCCAGCGTTCGTCCTGAGCCAGGATCAAACTCTTGTGTTTAATCTCTTTACTCTCAGAATTAACTGTCGTTTCTTCGCTTCTTCAATGTATCGTTTTCAAGGTTCCTGCACCCCTCTCGCAAAGGCGCCTAAATATAATAACATATCCTTACGTCTGTGTCAATACCTGAAAATAAGTTTTGATGTGACTGTAGAGAAGTCAAACATTTGTAACACAAACCACTTGGGTAACAAGCATCTAATTTCCCCACATTGAAAAAACTCCCAGCAAAAACTTTACTTTAATAAACTTTTATGATACTATAATCACTGCTTGCGGGGCATTAGCGCAGTTGGTAGCGCACCACAATGGCATTGTGGGGGTCAAGAGTTCGAGTCTCTTATGCTCCACCAGATAGGACATCACACTCTGATGGAGTATGGTGTCTTTTTTTATTTTAGCTTAAGGAATGATGATATGTTAAATAATCCATTGTTAAATAACCTGTTCAACTATGCAACAAGCGAACTCTCTCAAGACGCTTTTATTTGCTGGCTATTATCCTTTGCAGCACATGAAGAGTGTGACTGCAGTAACCTCTCTCTAAGATCTTGTGCGGTTGAACTGATTAAAGAATTTGTACCTGTCTTGAAGGACATAGACAAATCTAAAATTAAGGTCACAGATTTAAAGCAACAGTATATGTCGGTTGATGTATTTGCTGTGGTTAATGAAACATACGGAATTATTATTGATGACAAAACAGATACAAAAGAACACGACAATCAACTTGAAAGGTACGAAGTTATAATTAAGGATAAATTCCCGAATTTGCAGCTGTATAAAGTGTATTATAAAACTGGTTTTCAAAGTGATTACACAGAAGTAAAAAAAGACCGGATACCAGATTTTTGATAGAAAACGAATTATCGATTTTTTTAGACCATTTATGGCTGATATAAAAAACGACATCTTTGTTGATTACTTTCATTCAATAGAACATCTTGAAAACGAAGCAAAAGCCTTTAAGAATAATAACATTTCCAATTGGGATTGGAAGCAAGTTAACGGGTTTTATGACTATTTGAAAAAATCACGCTTTTTTTCCGAACTTGGGTTTCAAGCCAATTACGACTACGTTCCTAACGCAAGTGGTGGATTTCATGCAATGTGGATATACAATAGAAAGCTTTATACATATAAATATAAGGGCATCGAATACGAACTATATCTCCAAATGGAATTTGTGAATCATAAAATGAATATTTGCTTAAAGATAAGCATTGATGACGAAGAAAAAAAGATTAAGCCGCGGGAGTTGCGCGAGCATCTTATTTGGTATCAAGATGAATCAGGCAAGTGGATCCAAAGAGCGGAGAAATATAACTTTAATAAGCCCAATAAATTTGGCACCGGTAAAACAATGACGTTGGGAATATATAATAAAGAGAATAAAAATTATAAAGACATAAAAAACAATCTTTTCGAAGCTATAGAGCAATTTAAGGCTTTCACTTCTGAAATTAAACAATCATTGTTTTAGCTATTTCTACCATAGCAACATTGACGGAAAAAATGCGGAAGGGATAATTACGACGGAATCCTTTTACTCTGCAAAATTAGCATCCATAGGAAAGAACCTATCGCACAACATTATATATGCATCTTCGCCTGTGTCATAATAATAGTTTTTGCGTATGTTTACTATATGAAAACCGAAGCGTTTATATAAAGATATGGCTGCGGTGTTGCTAGTGCGAACTTCAAGGGTTATATGGGTTACTCCTAGGTTTGAAGCATACTTAATTACGTAGCTTAACAGTTTAGTTCCTACACCCTTTTGCCTAAATTTGGGCAGCACGGCTATATTTGTAATATAGGCTTCATCTATAATTACGTGTATTCCTGCATATGCTATTATTTCACTTTCATATTCTACGACAAAATAATGTGCAATAGGATTTGTACTTAGTTCAAATTCAAATGAATCCAGCGACCACGGCGCATTAAAAACTGCACATTCCACCGCGTATAAAGCTTCTGTATCGCCTGATTTGGCGCGCCTTATAGAAAAATCGCTCACTTGTTTTTTTCTAGCCTCATTCTTTCAGCTTGTGGAAGACGCAGATATAAGGGAATAAGTTCTTTGGGCTCATGTGCATTTTCTATATTTTTAAGCGCAATGTATGCCGCGGAAGAAGCCCTTAATATATTTAAGTGAGGCGGCGCGAAATGCGCCTTTTCTTTAAGTTCTCCTATTATTTCCTGCTTATTTACATTAGCCCCATCACCTACGAATAGGCAATCCCCATTAAAATCTTTTAGCATATTTAAAAAATCAGCAAGAGCAATTGCTTGTTGCTCTACAACCTGTTTACCTTTTTGAAATGCAGCTGCGTATACCTGCTTATTCCTAGCGTCCCTTAGGGGACATATTATTTTATTTGACGGCATAATGCCTAGAGCTATCGCTTCAAGCGCATTTACGCCTATGCAGGGTTTATTAGCACCAAAAGACAAACCCTTAACCGCGGAAACGCCTATTCTAATGCCTGTAAATGAACCGGGACCTACAACTGCAGCAAATACATCTATGCTGCTAATTTCACAACCGCTTTTTGATATAGCATCATCCACCATAGGCATAAGATTCACAGAATGGGTACGCTTGTTTAATACAGTTGCCTCATAGAGCAGGGCTCCCTCTTGCATTATAGCAACTGAGCAGGTGGGACCAGAGGTATCTATACATAATAAGCGCATGTTAATCCTTTCAAATTGAAAACGGTCTAAAATTTCCGCAGGGCTTAAATTCTACTGTGCGGCAACCGTCATCAAGCTGTTTTATTATAATCTCAAGATAGGTATCAGGCAACAGCTCCTTAGCCCTCTCATGCCATTCTATAAGAGTTACACCTTCATTGCCTATAAATTCGTCAAGACCTGCTAAATATAGCTCTTGGCTATCCTCTATACGATACCAGTCAAAGTGATTCAAAACAAGGCGACCGCCATCATAAAGGTTTAATATGGTAAAACTTGGGCTTGGTATGGGACCAGCAATGCCAAGCCCCCTTGCTATGCCGCGCGCAAGTTCGCTCTTGCCGGCGCCCATATCACCGGTTAACAGTATTACATCTTTATCAATAAGCTTGCCCGCGATTTCTTCGCCAAGAGCTTGCATGTTTTCAGCTGTTTCGATTACCAGTTCTGGCATATTCTTTACGGTTTATCTCCTTTATAAATCTTGATAGGTGCTTATAAAGCAGGAATGTAATTAGGGAGTTCATGAAGCCCTTTACAAGATTAAAAGGCAGTACTCCCGCGACTAAATAGCCTGTCATATCAAAGCTTGCGATTTTTTCTCCCAAAAGTGCGGGCACTAAAAGGTATTTATTAGTTAGCATAGCTATTGCCACCATTAAAAGCGCTCCTATAGCTGTGCCTATAATCGCGGCTTTTTTATTCCTCCGCCTTACATATATTAAGGTTGGAGGCAGCAGATAAGCCGCGCCAACAAATGTGTTCGCCAGCTCCCCTACGCCACCTGTAGTTGAGCCTAATAAATGCACTATATTTGTTATAACTAGGGCAAGTATAGATGCCCCCGGTCCAAATGAAAAACCTATCAAAAGCATTGGCACGAAAGAAAAATCCAGCTTAAGCCAAGGGGCGAAGAATGCAAGCGGTATTTCCGGAAAATAGCTTAGTATGGTGGATAATGCTACCATAAGCGCTACATAACATAGATAAGTGGTGCTGATGCGTTTTTTCATGGTGTTCCTCCTAAAAAGTCGCCCTCGTAAATCAGGACGACTTATATGCACAAAAGCACCAAATCTTCTTTCATCCAGACTATACTGTCGGTTACGGAGTTTCACCGTATCAACCACATGGTTCGCGGACTATACCGCCGGTGGGGACTTGCACCCCGCCCTGAAGATACGAAGTATTTACTTAACCCGACTATAGCACTATATATGCGCTATGTCAAATTATTTGCATGTTATCATTAAGTTCTTTCGCTCTCTTTTGAAGCTCCGCATGTTCCGCTAAGCGCGCAGCCACTACAGCCGCTGCAGAAAGGAGATTTATTCCTCCTTTTCTGCATTAGCATATAGCGTATTATGAGGAGTACTACAGCAAGCAGCAACAATGAAACTAGAATAGTACCAAGGTTGGCTTGTATAAATTCAATCATACTCTATGCCCTGCAAGGCTTTCAGAGGATGTCCTATAAGGTTTAAATAGCATATACAGCATGTAAGCCAATATAGCAATTGCCACAGCTAAGCCTAGAATATTTACATCACCAAGGAAGGCATTGCCGATTTGATTTATCATTAGAGCTACTACATAGCCAAGTCCGCACTGGTAGCCTACCGCGAACCAAGTCCATTTGATATTATTCATCTCACGCTTTATTGCGCCTATGGCAGCAAAGCAGGGGGCGCACAATAGGTTAAATGCTAGGAATGAGTATCCGGAAACGGTGGTGAATGCCGCCGCAATATTCTGGTATACAGTGCCATCTCCTGCACCATATAGTATACCCATAGTACCTACTATGTTTTCCTTTGCTACAAGACCTGTAAAGGATGCAACAGATGCCTGCCATGTGCCCCAACCAAGGGGTTTGAATATCCATGCGATAGCGTTGCCTATGGCGGCTAGTATTGAAAGGTCTAACTCTTCCTCTTCTAGCATACGGAATGTGCCGTCTACAACGCCGAAATAGCTTGTGAACCATACGAATATCGTGGATAGCAGTATGATAGTACCCGCCTTGCGAATAAAGCTCCAACCTCTTTCAAATGTGCTGCGCAGTACATTTGAAATGCTGGGCCAGTGGTATGAGGGCAGCTCCATAAGAAATGGCGCGGGGTCTCCAGCGAATGCCTTTGTTTTCTTTAGCATTATACCTGAAATTACTACAGCTGCCATACCTACAAAATAGGCTGATGTAGCAACCCATGCGCTGCCTTGGAATATCGCGCCCGCTACCATTGCGATAAATGGAATTTTTGCAGAGCAAGGTATAAAGGATGTTGTGATAATAGTCATCTTCCTATCCCGCTCATTTTCTATAGTACGGGAAGCCATTATGCCGGGCACACTGCAACCTGTACCAACAAGCATGGGTATGAAGCTCTTACCGGACAGACCGAATTTTCTGAATATACGGTCTAAGATAAAGGCAATCCTTGCCATGTAGCCGCAGTCCTCAAGGAAGGCGAGCAGTAAGAACAGCACCAGCATCTGCGGAACAAAGCCAAGTACAGCGCCAATACCAGCCACTATACCATCCAGTATGAGGCTATTTAGCCATTCGGCAGTATTAGCGTTTGACAGCCAATCTTCTACAACCACAGGAACGCCCCTTACCCATGTGCCGTAGTCCGCAGGATCCGGCTCTTCTATGCCGTTTTCCTCTATAAACGCCATGGCTTCAAGGAAGCTCACTGGAACAGTAGTTTCCTCATCGGCATCTTCCGGTATGCTGTCGTAATATACCGTCATTTGGGTGATTTCAAGGGTTTCTTCGTCCTCAACATCTACAGTCGCGGTCTTTTCTTCGGGAGTAAATGCGCGCATACTATTTACAACTACTTCGGCGTCTAGCTCTTCTTCTTCAAGCAGCTCAGGGTTAAAGGCTTCAAGTGCAAGCATGGAGTTATTGTACATTTCAGCCTGCTCTTCATATGCAGCGCTGCCATCACCAAATAGGTGCCAGCCATCTCCGAAAAGCCCCTCATTTGCCCAGTCGGTGGCGGATAGACCTATGGTTACCATGGCTATGTAATACACAAGGTACATTATCACCGCAAATATGGGTAGACCCAGCCATTTATTTGTAAGTACCTTGTCTATCTTATCGGATGTAGAAAGCTTAGCTCTACGCTTTCTCTGGTAGCAGCGTTCTATAACTTCTGCTATATATACATAACGTTCGGAGGTGATTATGCCTTCAGAATCATCATCGAGCTGGTTTTCAGCGTTTTTAATATCCTTCTCTATATGAGCTAGAATATCTTTATTAATCGAGAGTTTCTCCATCACCTTAGAATCTCTCTCGAATATTTTTATAGCATACCAGCGCTGTCTTTCTTCGGGTAGATTGTGAAGAGCCGCCTCTTCAATATGGGCTATGGTATGCTCCACCACGCCGGAGAATGTATGCATGGGCACAGTTTCGCCGCCTGAAGCCTGTTTAATTGCAGTATCTATAAGTTCATCAATGCCGCTGCCTTTAAGAGCTGATATAGCCACAACCTTACAGCCAAGGGCGTGTGATAGCGCTTCTATATTAATTTTATCGCCTTCCCTTATTACAACATCCATCATGTTTACGGCTACTACAACGGGTATTCCAAGTTCCGTAAGCTGTGTTGTAAGGAAAAGGTTACGTTCAAGGTTAGTGCCATCAATTATATTTATTATTACATTAGGACGTTCATCTATTAAATAATCCCTTGCTATTACCTCTTCAAGTGAATATGGCGATAGCGAATATATACCCGGTAAGTCAACTATTTTTACATCTGGGTGCTTTTTAAGGCTACCTTCCTTTTTTTCAACAGTAACACCGGGCCAGTTACCAACATACTGTCTTGAACCGGTTAAGGCGTTAAAAAGCGTTGTTTTTCCGCTGTTCGGGTTACCTGCTAGTGCGATTTTAATTTCCATTACTCTATCCTCCAAATGTGCCAGCCTTTATTCGACTTCTATAAACTCAGCATCCGCTTTGCGTATAGAAAGTTCATATCCTCTAACAGTTACCTGCAAAGGGTCGCCAAGTGGAGCTGATTTTTGTACGAATATTTCCGTACCCTTTGTAAGCCCCATGTCCATTATGCGGCGCTTTACCGCACCTTCTCCGTGAATTTTTACTACTTTTACACTTTCTCCAATAGCTACTTCTCTTAGGGTTTTCATACTTGCCTCCAATTATACTATTATCCTCTGAGCCATTTCTTTGCTTATTGCAACACGGCATTCCTTAACCTTAACGATTAAATTGCCATCAACCGTATTGATTACCGATACCCATTCACCGGGCGTGAAGCCCATACACTCTAGGCGGCGCTTAGCTTCCTGTTGACCGCCCACCCTTTTAATCATGTAGGATTTCCCTATGTCCGCAAATACAAGTGGCATAATCCTCCTCCCTCTAGGTTAGATGCACCTAATAACTATAATACTACAATATTTAGTTTTGTCAACCTAACTTTTCGTTTTTTTATAAAAAAATCCGGAGTTTATCTCCGGAAAATTGTTTATGGTGAGTTTTTATAATATTGTCTTATTCGGCGGTGCCTTCAGATATGGCTGTGGGCTTAACAGGAGATGCCAATATCTCCATAAACTCATCGCCAGTAAGGGTTTCTTTTTCGTAGAGATTTTTGGCAAGCTCATGCAATTTAGCCATATTATCGCTTAGTATCTGCTTTGCCTTATCGTACTGGGTTTGTATAAGTTCAACAACCATCTTATCTATTTTAGCGTTTGTTTCAGCAGAACAGTTTGAAACCATCTGCCCGCCAAGGTAGGGGTTAATATCCTGCTCAAAGGCAACCATGCCGAAATCATCCGACATGCCAAAGCGCGTAATCATAGCGCGTGCGATTTGCGTTGCCTTTTCTATATCGTTTCCGGCGCCTGTTGTGATTGAATTAAACACCAGCTCTTCCGCAGCCCTGCCGCCTGTTATGGTGGCGATTCTGTTTTCAAGCTCGTCCTTGCTCATGAGGAAGCGCTCGTCCTCATCTATCTGCATGGTAAATCCAAGTGCGCCTGACGTGCGGGGAATAATAGTAATTTTATGCACAGGAGCGGAGTTTTTCTGCTTAGCGGCAACTAGCGCATGCCCAACTTCGTGGTAGGCTACAATAAGTTTTTCCTTTTCGTTAAGCACAGCATTTTTCTTTTGGTAACCTGCAAGCACAACTTCTATGGATTCTTCCAAATCAATCTGTGAAACCCTTTTCCTACCCTCTCTAACCGCACGAAGCGCAGCTTCATTTATTACATTTGCAAGGTCGGCTCCGCTTGTACCGGCTGCTGCCTTAGCCACGCGCTCAAGGTTTATGCCTGGGTCTGTCTTTACCTTTTTAATGTGTACTTTTAATATCTCCACCCTGCCCCTAAGGTCGGGAAGTTCAACAGGTATACGCCTGTCAAATCTGCCGGGTCTAAGTAGAGCGGGGTCTAATATTTCTGGTCTATTTGTCGCGGCGAGAAGTACTACACCTTTTTTGCTGTCAAAACCGTCCATTTCGCTTAAAAGCTGATTTAGCGTCTGCTCACGCTCATCATTGCCGCCGCCTATGCCTGTGCTTTCACGCTTTTTGCCTATAGTGTCTATCTCATCTATGAAAACTATGCAGGGGGCTTTTTCTTCTGCCTGCTTAAATAAATCCCTAATCTTAGCTGCTCCCATGCCTACGAACATCTCCACAAATTCAGAGCCGGATATAGAGAAGAAAGGCACATCCGCTTCGCCGGCAACAGCTCTAGCAAGCAGGGTTTTACCGGTTCCAGGAGGACCTACAAGCAGCGCGCCCTTTGGCATCTGTGCGCCTATTTCGGTGTACTTTTTGGGGTTATGGAGAAAATCTACGATTTCAGTAAGCGCTTCCTTTGCCTCATCCTGCCCAGCGACATCGCTAAACTTTATGCCCGTTTTTGATTGTATATATACCCTTGCATTAGATTTTCCAAGCTGCATCGCGCTCATTCCACCACCCATATGCTTTTGCAGCTGACGGCTGAATAACCTTCCAATCAGGAAAAACATTAGTATTGGCAGCACCCAGCTTACTATAAACGAGGCAATCAAAGAAGGCTGTTCCTTTATGGGGGCGCTGTATGTAACTCCCGCTTCTTCAAGGGCAAATACAAGACCGGGGTCATCTACTAAGCCCGCTACATAATAACGGCTGTCCGCACCCCTTCCCGTTGCGAAGAGTATTTTATTCTCCGTGTCGTCTATATATACCTCCGCTACCTGCCTATCAGCAAGAAACGCCTTAAACTGGCTATATGTAACCTCCATCGCCTTAGGGCGCGTTAGCGTAGGTATTATAATAGTATTCAATATAGTAATTACTATAACCGCTATCAGAAGATAGCGCAGCATTTTGCGGTTTTGGTCGTTTGATTGATTCATAAAAATCCCTCTCTATCTTACATTTGGCTGCATAAAATCGGTAAAGCTGTATGTAATGCGCTCTGCCTTGCCCTCTTTAATATGGTACACAAGCAGCACCGAACCTGTGTGCAGGGCATTATAATCTTGGTAGAAATATTCAAGCACCCCGTCGCTCGGGTCATCAGGCGAAGCTGTATAAGCACCATAGCCTACGCTCTGGTCGTAATACAGTCCCCTGTCCCCAAAGGGACCTGCAGGCTGAGCTTTATCCCTGAACTTTGATGTTATTTCGCTTAGGGATTGCCCTATTGCGGTATTTCTTGGACCAGTCATAGAAGAATCCACAGTGTCAAGGTAGTAGAGTACATTTCCTACTTCGCGCTGAGTAAAGCGCGCTTCGCCCCATGGGTATGTTAAAAGAGTTGCAGTTCCTTTAACCAGAGAATCCTCGCCCTTTACTTCATTTATGGGGCTTCCAAAGCGCTCAACAAACTTTTGATAATCATACTCCATGATAGCCATAGAGGCTACTTTATCGTCGCCGCTGAAATACTTTTCTGTCTTGCCTTTTACTTTATATTCTATCTGTAATTCATTGCTTTCTTTCCCATATTTATTAATGGCTATAGCTCTAAGCCTTATCCTCCCTGCAGGAATGAGTATGCCCTCGTCTGTAAATTCCGGGCTGTTAGTGGTGGGTCTTGAGCCGTCTACAGTGTAGTACATGCGTACATCGGGGTCATCACCAATATTGCGCAGCATTACTTTAAAGGGTTTATTGTATTCGCCCGGCTGACGGTTAGATTTTGGCGCCGTAGGTCTTGGCAGAGTTATGTTATATTTAACCTGCATTTCGTTACTAATAAGGTCCTTAGATACGCATATAGCTCTAAACTTATATACCCCCTCGGTTAATAGTATAGGCTCAGTATACAGCGTGCCTTCTTCGGGCAGCACTTCATCAGCTGTAGCATAGTATATATCATAACCCCCATCGGAATAAAATTCTAATTTCTGGTTAAACAGATAGGGACCGCCTGACAGGTTTGTTGTCGGAGCACTAGGCACTAGTTGGCTGCGCTCCTTGTAAAAATGCGTATCTCCGGTATGCTCATAAGCCTGCTGCATAAGATCTGCCGCTTGCGCCTCAAAGCCTTGAGAGCTTAATATACGTATATGGCTTCTATAAGCGCTGGATAACATAGCTTTAATAGTTTCTCCCTCGCCCTTAAGATTTGTATATATATAAGCATATACTTCCATAGCCTCATCTTCCATACCCGCAGTTTCGTATACTTCTGCAAGTAAAAAGCTGTGTTCAAATATCTTGGGATTTTCAGGTTCCATTTCAAACGCCTTTTCACAGGCTTCTATCGCCTTTGGAATGGCGCCTGTGTTTAGATACTCTTCACCTATAGTCCAATAAGCATCGGCGCTGGCATCTTTACCTGCGCGTGCGAGTATCACCTGCCCCTTAGGAGTAAGTTTAAGATATGCATACCCAGCAACTAGCGTAATAAACAACAATATCAATAACCCAGCAAAAACCCAAGCCCAATTCACCACATGCTTGCGGTAGTAGTAGGACTGCTTGCGCGCCCTCTTTTTTTTGCTCCTAGCTTTTGGAGCTTTTACTGTATTTCTCTCCGTTTCCCTTTCAAGCTGCATTATACCGCTATCGCCTGTATCAGAAGAACGCTTGTCCTCACCTAAAAAGCTGCCGCAGTACGGGCATACACGGCTTAGGCTGCTTGAAATTTCCCCGCAGACAGGGCACTTGAACTGCTTCATGTTTCGTCCTTAAATATTAGATATGCAGGGTCATCTTCAGTATATTCATGCTTTGGAGCCTCCCCGCCAAGCGCTTCTATAGCGCTGCGCAGTTCTATATACACTAGATAGGGAGTATTATCATCTCTAGCGACTTTTTTTAGCATTGGTATTGCTCTATCATCTCCAAGGCGGGCTATGTATGCGCTAAGCTGCGCACGCCTTTCAGGGCAGCGGGTGAATAAATCCACAAGCGCATCATACACTTGCTTGTTATACGAAAAGCGGCTGAGCAGGCTTAATATTGCTTCCTTACCGTCATCATCAGCAGCTTCAAGGGCAAAAAGCAGCTCATCTTGTATTTTTTCTCCCATAAGCTCTAGGCTTTCAACAGCATTATCCTTAAGCTCCCTATCTTCGCCTGTAATGAGCCAGTCTATATATGTTTTATACGGCTTTTCACTTTCTATTTCCCTAAGCAATGTAACCGCAAGCATACGCTTATAGAGTGAGTTTTTAGGTGAAAGCAGCTCAAGCAGAAACTGTTCTGCCGCCAGTCCCAAGCAAGCTATGCGCTCAAGCAGTTTATCGGGTACGGATATATCCTTATCTATATATTCTGAAAGAAGCATAACAAGCTCACTAGCGTCATTAAATGAATTAAAATATTCGCAGGGTTTTACACCGCCCAGCCAATCAGCGGGTGTTTCAAGAAAAGCATCGTATATTTCAGGCATAGCTTTTTCAAATTCATCAGTATAGGTGTATTCTTCCCTATGTTCCTTTAGCCAATTGAGCCAAAACTCTGAAAAATACTCGTCAAAATCTATGCATCTCATTTTATTAACAGCTCCTGTATTTCACCTACAGTAAACTTGCGGCGGGCTCTACAGAACCAGCACTGCATTTCAACATCCTCGCCCTTTTGTATTATGTCATTGAGTTCTTCTTTGCCTGATGCTAGTAGTGCGCCAAGCATTTTATCCCTACTGCAATCACAGTTAAAATAGAGTTCCTCATGGCTTAGTATTTGTAAATCCATACCCCTAAACCACGCACTGCATAGTTCCTCCATAGACCTATCGTATATTTCCCTGCTTATATTGCTGTAAAAGGGTATACGCATTTCAAGCATATCAAGGGTTTTATCGCTTATGCCCGGCATTGCCTGGATTATTATGCCGCCTGATGACAGAACAACCCCGTTTGCATTTAAGCAGCCGAGCGCGACTATGCTGTTCACTTGCTCCGAATCCATATAATACTGAGCAAAATCCTCCGCCACTTCGCCGGATTTTAGTCGGCTTATGCCTATATATGGATCCCCCTTCCCAAAATCTTTAACTACGCTTAGCGTACCGTCTGACCCTATGTATCCGGATACATCTTGAGCGCCACTTGAAAGCGGTTCAACCTCAGCTTGTGGGTTGGTAGCGGTAATTTTAAGCGTATTCTTATTACCTACGCATATTATTTTGCCCGCAGGTCCCCCGCCTTGAAATGTAACTGTAACGCTGGAATTATCCTCTTTTAGAACAGTGCTAAGCATAGCAGTGCCAGAAAGCACCCTGCCAAATGCAGCGGTGGCGGCGTCGCTTGCAAGGTGCGTATCCTGCGCCTTTTGGGCCATAGAGGTGGTGCGGCACATCATTATAGATACCTCCCCGCCCATAACGGTCATACGCATAATTGCGTCCCTTGCATCATATATAAGACCGTCCATTTTTTCTATCGGTATATCATTCATAATTGTTTCTCCTCTTTACTGCAACAGCGAATATACGTTCATCTGATTGTGAGAATTTCTCCCCCTGTATGTTGCAAAATTCTATCTCTGCAAAGCCCGCATTTTCAAGCGATTTTTCTATAAAATTAACATCATGCGCCCACTGCTGCTGCTCCTCTTTTATACGCAAATATTTATCGCCTGTTTTTGTAAATATGTCAAGGCTAAGCAGCGTTTTTCTTTCATCTTCATTCCAGAAATTCTGCCATATATAGCATATATCATCTTCAACCAATGTAAATGTATTGTTGCCAAGTATTTCTTTAAGCTTATAAGGCGTTGATACATCAAAAGCTATAACTCCGTCAAAATTTAGCAGCTTGTATGTACTTTCTAAAAAGCTTATAAACCCCTTGCTATCTAAATAATTAACCCCATCGCAGGTTGCAAGCACAGCATCCTGCTTTTTATGGAAGAAAAGCTCTCTCATATCCTGCTTTATAAAGTTTATCCTCTTGCCGTGGCTGCGCGCCTTGCTATGCGCGACAGACAGCATATCTTCCGAAACATCAACACCGCTTACAGAAAAATATTCACTAAGCGGTATGCTTAAATTACCTGTACCGCAGGCGCACTCCACAATAGAAGCGCCGTTTTTTATGTTTCTTTTAAAGAGCAAGTTTTTATAAAGCTCCGCCCAGCTAACATAATCAACCTCCGCCATAAGGCGGTCATATACCAAGGCAAAATCAGCATACACTATATTATAGTACCGGATTTATCAGAACCGCCAGGGATATTAGGAATATCCGTATCGTCAAAATCTAATTCTTCGGTGTCATATAAATCTTCCTCAGTTGCAAGACCGCGGTCTACCTCTACGCCGGGTATGCGCGAATTTATGTACTTATCAAACACGGCATTGGTATATGAGGCGTATACAAAACGCGCCAAGGCGTTGCCAAGCAGCAGATAATAACCCCCAAGGAACATAAGCGCAAACAGCGCATAGGGAGTATACAGCGAAACCAGTACAACAATTACGGTAGGTACGAGCATTACCAGCCGCACACACACAGTATGAGGAAGCCTTGCAATAGACAGCAGCACACTGTTTTTAATTATCTGCACTATCTTCATTTCATATGTTACTATCATAGGGTATGTGTAGGGAAGCGCCAGAAGCCACAAAAAACCTACGGATATGGCAAAAATTTGCGGTATCATATAAAATAATGAATTTTGCGCCATATTGCCGTAGAATTGCCAGCACATAAGCATAATCAGAGGCACAAAACCTGTAATGGTGGATATTACGAGCGCCTGTTTCCAGTTAGCTTTAAGGGCGTCTTTATAATCCACAAACACAAATGCGTGTTCATCCCTCGCCCAGTTGCGGCATACATATGCCATTCCCGCCTGTGCGGGCCCGGTTATTGCTACGCAGGGTATAAGCCACAAGAAGGTTTTAAACAGTATTGAATATATATGCGCACCTTTTTGGTTGAATATCTCCTGCATCTCAGGTGTTATACCTTCAGCCCCCTGCTCAACCGCCACTATTAGCTGCATGAGTGAAAATAAGCTTTCAAAACCTTTAACCAACACAAACATGGTGGGCACAAAAAATATTACAGATATTATATTCAGCTGAAACAGTCCGCTAAAACGTACCCTCAACATTTCCCAAAATAGCTGCCAGCGGTTTTTAGGTAGGTTTTCGCGCTTATAATCTCCCTTGCCAGACTTGCCATAATAGTAATTATTCATGAACCTGCCAAACAAAATAAATACCTCCAAACGCAAAGTTCTACACAGATTATAGCATGATACGCTTTCAAAAGAAATGATTTATAATTAACAAACTGTAAATTAAGCTAGAGTTATTTATTTAGAGTTTATGTTTCTACTTGGCTATCGTCTCAAGTTTTTCATCAAAAAACAAAGCAATTGCTCTTTATTCCATATCAACTGTGATAAAATCTTTAATATATATAGGAAATATTCTTCCTCAGTTTTCAGGACCTGGGTATTTTATCTCTAGTTTTCTATAAAAATCATTTATTTTAAGGGATTTAGAAGCAGATTTTTCTATTCTATCCTTATAAAAATCTATAGTAATCGTACCATTCATCCATGTTGCATAAGGCCAACATTCGCGTTCTACATATCGCTTATAAACAGGCAAAGTCATAACAATATTTCCCATCATTACAGCATATTGAGGATTAACTGCGTCTAAGAATTCAGCATCTCCAGACGTACTATGCCCATGGTGCATAATCTTTAGCAAATCTGCTTTTAGGGCTTGCGCCCCTACAAATGATAACAAATCTTTTTCTGCAGATTTATAAATATCTCCAGTAAACAAAGCTTTTTTACCTGCGTAGAAAAAACGCATAACTAACGAACGATTATTAACATCAAGCACCACGGAATCAATATTATGTGATTGCTCCGGTGATACCTCTACATCTTTAGCTCGCGACCATAGGACATCTATTATTACTTCATCAACAACGATTGAATCTCCAGATGTTAAGCGTTGGTATTGAATGCCAATGTTTAAAAGATATTCACCTATCCAACGCTGCTCAGGTGGTGCATAGTAATTAGAATATACCCGTTCAACAGGAAATATCTCAATAATTTTTTTCATTCCTCCATAGTGATCCGCATGAAGATGGGAAAGCACAAAATAGTCTATCCTTTTAACGCCTTTTTCCTTCAGTATAGATATTACATTATCTGCTACATCTTCAATCCCCGTGTCAATCAACATGTTTTCACCATTTGGAAAAGAAATCAAGGTACAATCGCCCCATTTATCGCCGTCTGAAGCATCTAAAAAATTGAAGCTCAAAGGCAGCTCTCTCTCTTTAATATCCGCGACAATAAGTGTAGAATTAAATATTAATATAAGACTGAACAGAATAGCAATATATCTTTTCATAAAACCACCTTTAATAATCAGCGTACATTATTATATCGTGGTTCCTCTAAAATATCCTCAAGAAACACAGGCTGTGTCCAGGCTTTACCGCCATCAGGCGCAGCTATAACTATGCGGAAATATTGTAGTTTATTATCAATTTTCCAAGAATATTCTTCAATAGTTTTGTTTTTGGGCATAAGCTTACCCACTCCATGACCGGGCGCACCAATAATTCTTATAGAACGAGCAGGGCTAAAACGCATATAAAGCGTACTATTTTCTATTCTCATTTCATATATTATGGGACCTGTTGAGGGATAAAAGTTACCCGACTTGAGCCCATCAACAATTGAGCGTCTATTTAATACGGGTGTACTTACCATATTAAACGATGAGCCACAACACTCGCCTTCATCAGCATATTTGTGCGTATCATCGCCTGCGGCAGCATATATACGCTTGCCATGTTTTAGGCAATAATCCCATATTGCGTCATCAGTATAACAACCCACTTCCCATATGCTTCCACCATTAAAAACTTCGAATGCAAAACAACCATGTATACCGAGCATTAGTTCAGGAGCAAGCCTTGACCAGTTCGGGTGATTTAGCATTACAATATGCCCCATCTTTTTGTATCTTTCTATACATGCATTCCAAGAATCCAAGCCAAAATCCACCGGTCTTGGAAGAATTTGGTCATGCTCAAAGCAAGGAATCTCCGCCGCTACGCTTTCATCTTGAATAATATTAAGATGTAAAGATTTCGCTTCTTCTGCCAACTCATATTGCCGCTTCGGATGGCGATTAAATGCACTTTCTGCACCGTATAATGTGTAAAAGTCTTCACTATCCGCTTGTTCAGACGCCCAATATATTTCATGGTCACTTACAAGGATAAAGTTATATCCCTTGCTTTTGTATTCATTTAATGCTTCTATATAGTCAGTATTACAATCAGACGAGCGGTTAGTATGCATATGTAAATTGCCCTTCCATTGCGGGCAAGCAGGGTCAATTATAACTATATCTTTCATTTTTCCACCTCTATTTTGGTACCTATTTTCTCGAAACATGTTCACAGCTAAAATCATTTAGATGAACAAATCACTAAGACCAACAGATCTTGATGATACTCTAAAGCCTTTATGTAAAATACTGACTTGTTTAATGTAAAATTATTCTAAACAAACATTACTCAAAAGTATGTATCAGAAATGTTTGACTTCTCTACACTTTACAAACATAATGCAATGTCAAGCGCTTGACATTTTTACAACATAGTGATACCCTTTCCTAAAGTTACTAGATATTTTTCTAAAATTTCCCGTGTTTAAATGAGGTACTATACTTTCATGTTGAAGTAATTACTATATAAGGAGAGAGCAGTGCATGATCTCTCAATGCTAATAGATTGACAGGTTTGTTGTATGAACACCGACTTTTTATGATGATATATGTATTTGAAATAATACACCACAAATATTGAGGAGGAAAAGCATGGCAATAATTAACACAGAATACTTTTCATTTGCTTTAAAGGGTTCCACAAGACTCACAGTCGTGTTACCTATTGACCAGCACGCAAATATGAGCCTTCCACCATATTATGTGGCACATCCATGGTCTACGCTGTACCTATTACACGGTATTTTCGGAGGCTGTAACGACTGGTTAAGGAAAAGTAGCATAGAAGCACTTTCCTTTGAATATGGTGTGGCAGTAGTTATGCCGGAAGGAGGAAACCTGTTTTATCTTGATAATAAAACAACCGGTGTTTATTGTGGGGAAATGATTGGCAAAGAACTGATAGAAGTTACCAGAAAAATGTTTAATATTTCTATAAGACGTGAAGATACGGCAATCGGGGGACTATCCATGGGCGGTTATGGTGCCATACGAAACGGTCTAAAGTATCATGATACTTTTGGCGCAATAATGGCTTTTTCCTCCGCAATGATTGTTGAAGCCTATGGAGCCGGCGAAATTGAAAAATTGGCTTTGGCAAGTCTTCCAAAAGCCTATTACAACCATATATTCGGCCCTGAACATGAAATGAATGGCAGCGATAAGGACCCAATTGTCTTAGCAAAGAACTGTCTTAAAACAAACAATAATCCACGCCTCTATATTGCCTGCGGTACTGAGGATAGCTTGTACCAAGCTAATGTAAACTATCATGAAGCTCTTAAAAGGATAGACTATCCTCATGAATGGCAAACCAGTCATGGTGCCCATGATTTTGATTTTTGGGATAGAGCCGTAACTGCCGCTATGGCTTGGTGGAGAACAGGAAAAGGTAGTTTGGATAACAGCTAAAATGTTATTAGCCTTTAAGATTCATAGTATCTCTACAGCCACATCTAATGGAATCATACGGTATAAATCAGAAGCATTTACAGATAATCGTGTGTTTCTTGTAAAAAACATTAGATTAAATACTATCATGGAATATAGAAAAATCAACCGATTATTATCTATAAGCGCTCATCTTTACAAGAAATAATACATACATTATTATAAAAGGGAGGTGATGTTATTGATTACACTAAAGGATGTTGCAGAACGTGCGGGAGTTTCAGTTACAACAGTTTCTCGGATGCTAAATAATAAAGGGAACGTTTCAATTAAAACTCAAAATATTATCAATGCCGCTATGCAAGAGTTGGGTTATTTCCCCAATGATATGGCACGTTCCCTTACTGTAAAAACAAGCAATTTCATCGGACTAATAGTACCTTCTGTAAAGAGTTTCTTTTTTTCCAGCGTCGTTGAACACGTTGAGATTTCGGCAGCTGAAAAAGGGTTTAAATTGCTTCTTTGTGTAACCGGTAACGATAGTAAAAAAGAGCGGGATTGCTATAAAATGCTTATGTGTAACCGTGTTGCGGGTATTATTCAGTGTAATCTCTCTCCCAAAGTGGAAAAGCATGTACACCCAGATTCACCAGTTGTTGTGTTTGAACGGACACCATCTCTACCTATCCCTTCGGTTCTTGCGGACAACTATGGCGGGGGCAGAATGGCGGCTGAGCATTTAATT
Organism: Christensenellaceae bacterium; assembly: GCA_012837835.1. Taxonomy (GTDB): domain Bacteria; phylum Bacillota; class Clostridia; order Christensenellales; family Aristaeellaceae; genus DTU024. The sequence goes on from DUQK01000042.1 coordinate 19,120, forward strand.
GCCAAAGGATGCAATAGACCAATATATATCAGCGCCAAAATGTCCAGTGAAGCAGACGGCAATAAACGTGAAGATGGATTCCTTGATGCATTCCAAGAACATGGGCTTCCCGCTCCAATTACAGTCAACGTATCTTGGAAAGATCGTTTTTCTTCTCAGCTGGATAAAACTATCCGAGAAATATTTTCTATTTATCCTAATATAGACGCTATTGCATCCAATGATGTAGTTGCAGCAGCCGTTGTTAAGTACTGCTTAAAGAACGGAATTCGTATACCTGAAGACATAAAAATTATCGGATATGACAATACTCCCTTTGCCTCGCTGTGTGCAATACCGCTAACCACTATTCATCAACCCATTGAAGAGATGTGTTCATACGCAATAGATGTAATTATCAAGCGAGCAGCGGGGCATGTTGTCCCCCTTCAGACTGTCTTGCCCGTACACCTAGTAGAACGTCAAACAACCTAAGGAGGTTTATTATGCTCTGTTTTTCTGATTTGTGGGTCACTCCTAATTTGCCCAAAAACATTCCCCATGGCGATATGCCCGGTGATAAAATATTTATTAATGAAGAACATGTGAAAAAAGCACAGATAATTTATCCTAAACTTCGGCGTTTATTGGCAGAATATCCAAAAGATAAGGTGGTTGTTTCTGTTTGCGGGGGAAGCGGGGTTGGAAAAAGTGAAACCGCATCAATATTAGCTTATTACCTTTCAAACGAAGGAGTAGGCACTTATGTACTAAGCGGCGACAATTATCCAAGACGCATTCCTAAAGATAATGATAACGAACGCGAAAGAGTATACAGGAACGGCGGATTACGCGGTCTTGTTAGCAGAGAAATGCTTTCGTCAGAACGAATGGAGCAGCTTACTAAACTATGGCTGGAAGATAAAGATGTAGATTTAAGCTCTTTGGAAGCAAACCCCTGGTTATCTGTTTATCAGCAAGCAGGGGGTCGTGCTTTAACCCTATACCTAGGTACACAGCTTGAAATAGATTTTGATGAAGTAAGTTATATTCTTGCTCAGTTTCACCAAAATGCTTCAAAAATTTATCTTAAAAGGATGGGTAGAGAAAAGGACGCTCTTTGGTATGATTTGATTGACTTTTCTAATGTGCAGGTACTAATTCTTGAATGGACACATGGAAACAGCGATGAATTTGAAGGCATAGATATCCCGATTTATCTTTGCAGCACGCCCGCTGAAACTCTAGCTCATCGCAGGGAAAGGAATCGGGACGGAAAAACGGATTCCGCATTTACAACAATGGTATTAGAAATTGAACAAAAAAAGCTGGAAGCCCAGGCACATAAAGCAAAAATTATAGTTTCTAAACAAGGGCAAATAATATCTTATGCTGCCTACCGCCAGCTTATAGCAAAGGAAGATTAAGGGTTATGAGTAACGGCACAATGTTAAACGCATATCCTGACAGCATGGGTGGCACACTATCAGAAATAGTTGAGCTATTAAAACGCCCCGACATGAAAGGTGCATTCCAATCATTTTACATATTACCTAGCGTATTTAACACGGATTTAGATAGAGGTTTTTCTGTTATAAGCTATGATTTAAATAAGTTATTAGCTAAACCGGATGATATTGAAGAGCTAAAAAAGCTTGGTTTGAACCTAAAACTTGATTTTGTTCTCAATCACATATCGGTTCTTTCACCACAATTTCAGGATATATTAAAGCATGGCAATAAGTCTGAATATAGACATTTCTTTGTTGACTGGAATCAATTCTGGAATGGAAAAGGTGAAATGAACGAAGAAGGCTTTATTGAACCAGATGAAGTTTACTTACAAAATATGTTTTTTCGCAAGCCCGGATTACCTCTTCTTATAGTTCGCTTTCCCGATGGACAATCTATTCCCTATTGGAATACATTCTATCAAAAGGTAAGCTATCACATACCAAATGTGCAGGAAATAATGCAAACATTTGATTTGCAGTATTGTCAGACGAAAGCGCTGGAAGAAATCACTAAAAAAGCGCTGGCACAAGGTAAAAATCCGGCGGAGATAGACTTTTCCAATGTTCTATCGGATACTCAAAGCCTTGAATTTATTAGCTGGCTAGAAAGCAAAAAAACATACCTCGGGCAAATGGATGTAAATATTCAATCCGATATCGTCTGGCAGTATTATGATGAAGTGTTAAGAACCTTGGCAAAATACGGTGCTTCCATAGTGCGCCTTGACGCCTTTGGATATGCTTCTAAAATACCGGGTAGAAAAAATTTCATGAACGAACCGGAAACATGGGATATTTTAGAGCGCATACGTGTAATGGCAGAAAAATACGGCTTGACTCTACTGCCTGAAATTCACACTGCATACGAGGAAGAAAGACATATCGAACTTTCCGAAAAAGGCTATCTGGTATATGATTTTTTCCTGCCCGGTCTGGTGATAGATGCGATTGAACATAATGACGGCAGTTACCTTGCCCGTTGGGCTAAAGAACAAATTGATAAAAACATCCGTTCTATAAACATGCTCGGCTGTCATGATGGAATTCCGCTTCTTGATTTAAAAGGATTGGTTCCCGAAAAGCGGATTCAGCATTTAATAGACATTATACTTTCCCGAGGCGGCATGATTAAAAACCTGCACGGACGAAAAGATATATATTACCAAATAAATGCTACATACTTCAGCGCTCTTGGTGCGGATGAAAGAAAGCTTTTACTGGCAAGGGCTATACAACTGTTTATGCCTGGTAAACCACAAATATGGTATCTAGACCTTTTTGCAGGCGAAAACGATGTTGAAGCTGTTGGCATAGGCGATGATGCAAGCCACAAGGAAATCAACCGTACTAACCTTTCTAAAAAAGAAATAGAACATAGATTAACACTTCCGGTAGTAAGGAAACAGCTGGAACTGCTTAAAATGAGAAACCAATGCGAAGCCTTCGGTTTTGACGCAAAGCTTCAAATTTCACAAGCAGCTCCACATTTATTACAATTATCTTGGAGTCAAAACGGAAAAAAGGCAGCACTAAATGCCGACCTCAATAATTATTCTTTTAAAATTACTGCCGATTTAGACGACAAAACATATAATTATAAACAGTATTAATATATATCTACTCTAAATATGTCGTAATTTGCTTTTGGGCTGTGCATCAGCCCTTTATTGCGCCCTGAACAACCCCTTCAAGGATATGTTTCTGACCCATCAAATAAAAAATCAACATGGGCATAATAGACATGACTAAACCTGCCATCATTGGAGAATAGTCATTAGAATATTGGGCGCAAAAAACACGTATCATCATAGGTAAAGTACGCTTATCTTGAGTGTTAAGAAACAGCGCTGAAAGTAGATAGTCATTCCACACGCCCATCGCTACAAATACAAGTAAGGTAATTATAATTGGTGTAAGCATAGGCTGTATTATATTAAAATACAGACGAATACTGCCGCATCCATCAATCAACGCCGCTTCATCAATCTCACGCGGAATAGAATTAAGAAAGCCCCTCACCAGAAAAATGGAGAAACTGATATTTAAACCAACGCCTATATAGATAACCGGTATAGGACTATTGCTAAAACCAAGTTTTGACGCGTACAGCTTAACTAGGGGAATCATATACGCTTGGAAAGGCGCGCACATGGATGCTATCATAAAGTAATAAAAGAATGTAACAAACGGATGCTTTACACGGCTTACAACATAGGCAGCCATTGGACCTAGCATTATTATAAGCAGGCATACAGAAACCGTTATAACAAGAGAGTTCTTGAGTGAAGTAAAAAAGTGCATTTCCGCAATGGCATAGGGATAATTACCCCATTGAATAGTCGTTGGCATAGCAAAAGGATTGCTTGTAAATTCACCAGTAGTTTTTAGAGAATTTAGAAGCATTAGAGCGAACGGAAAAAGGTAGAACATCATTGCTATAAGTGCAAGAACTAACAAAGTGATATGTAAATTCTTCTCTTTCATTACAGTTGAATCTCCTTTCTTGAAGTAAAGTATGCTTGCAATACGGAGATTAGTGCTACGATAATGAAGAGTATAACAGCCTGCGCCTGCGCATCGCCGAACTTAAGACTGACAAATGCTGTGTTATAAATACGAAGGGCTATCATTTCTGTAGAATTATATGGACCGCCATCAGTAAGCGACATATTAACTTCAAAAACCATAAACGAACGTACAATGGCAAGAAATAAACATATCGTTATAGACGAGCGAATCATAGGTAAGCGCACATGCCAAAACGTAGACCATGCGCTTGCACCATCTACCCTGGCAGCTTCTACCATGTCACCCGGCACATTTGTAAACCCCGCAACATATATTATCATCAAGTATGCGCTCAACTGCCAAGATGATACAACCACCAATGCTATCAAAGCATTTGTAGGGTCAGAAAGCATGGATTTGGATAACCAGTCTATTCCTAGATTTTTACCCACAGCGGTAAAACCGTAGTGAAAAATATATTTCCAAATATAACCCATAGCTACACCGCCAATAACATTGGGCACAAAAATAGTGGTACGGAAAAAGTTTCTCGCTTTTAGTGCGCTGGTCAAAAGTAAACCAAGTGCAAGACCTACAACATTACTCAACACTACAGTACCTAGGGTATAGACCGCAGTACGATTTAGAGATTGAAAAAACTTGGCATTTCTAAAAAGTTTAGCATAATTCGCAACGCTTACAAACGTATAATTATCACCAATGCCATCCCACTTTACAAATGAAATCCATATACCATATATAAACGGGATCACCATTGCCGTAAGCCAAATGATAACAGCCGGAAGGAAGAAAATAAGAATAAGCTTCCACATATCTTTTTTTTGGGCATTCAGCATATCAAGTTGTCCCCCTTTCGATAGAAAAGGGACGGACAGATTCTATTGTCCATAAACCTGCCCATCCCAGATAACCTTGTTTATGGAAGATTATAGGTCTTGGAAATAAGCTTCAATTTCATTAGCAAGGGTTTTTCTGTCCATCTGATCGGCTAAATAAGCCTGCATGAACGGTCCAACATGGAGCCAGAAATCAGACGGCGCTTCGCACAGATATGTGCTGATATCTAGAACCCTACCTTCGGAAAGGTAGCGCTGGGTTTCCATTGCCAACGGGTTCTCGTTAACAACTTTTACATCAGTAAACGGCAGGGTTGAGCCAATTTGGCTAACCATAAATTCTTTGCCCTCATCGCTTAGCGCCAACCATTTAGCCAGTTCAACACCTGCAGCCTGCTGTTCAGGAGTGTTCTGGTATATGTCCACGCAATACGCCTTGGGGCAGGAACCCAGTATCATACTGTTGCGCGGGTCGGTTTCATCGTTTGTGAGAGGTAAAGTCATGAAGCCTAGGTCATCGCGCACAGCAAAGGTCTGAAGCTGTAGCCAGTTCCAGTCGCCTTGGAACATGGTCGGTGTCTTGCCGGTTGCTAGCATTTCAAGGTCGCCTTCCTGAGTATCAGCCAGCGGATCAGCCTTATTGATGTTATACTTCTTAAGGATATCAAAAACATCCATAAGATTGTTGAAATGATCTAATTCCATAAGTTTGGTTTCGCCTGTATACATACCCTTGAGTACTTCACGCTGTGCTTCTTTATCGCCCAGCCACTCAGAATAGAGCTGGCAACCCAAATAGTGCGCTCCCAATGCCCAGTCTGCACTGAACACAACAGTCGCAGGGATACCGACAGCCTCAAACTCATCAAAGAAGGCAACTAACTTGTCAACAGTGTTAACGGTTGCAACGTCAAAGTCCTCACCCAGCACCTCAGCTACAAGACGCTTGTTGTACATCATCGAGAAACCTTGATAGCTGCTCGGTATACCGTAAATAGCATCAGAACCTTCCTTCTGTACATAACCCCATCCGGTGAGGACATTTTCCATCCACTCAGTATCCCCAGAGTTGAGGTTATACATGTAATCGCTGTAAGTTAGAATCTGCCCCACATCCAACATGGAAACAGTTGGTGCGGTACCAGCGGAGTAAAGAGCCAGCCAAGCTGCTAACTGATCATCTCCACATGGATAGTAGTTAACAGTGATACCGGGGTGCTGTTCCATGAACTTGTCAAGTAACGCAACAGTAGCACTATCAACGCCAGCTTGCGTAGAATAGAAAGAGATGGTCACAGGTTCCTGCTCGGCAAATACAACTGTCATTGGCAGCATCATGACAAGAACCAAGAGAAGAGTAAACAACTTTCTGAACATTATCATACTTCCTTCCTAATTTTATTCTGTGAACTTCTCACAGATTTATTTTCTAAAGTGTATCATGTTGATTTACCAATGTCAAGCGCTTGACATTATTTAATTGATGCAAAGTATAGAAAATAAATTTCCCTGTGTTAGTCTACAATACATTTATGACAGGCGAAACGAAAAACGAGAGACCCTTTGGTATAATATAAATCAAGAACGAATATAATAAAGAAAGGATCTCTCAATGGTTAGTATAACAGAAGGAATGCGATATAGGAAGAA
>DUQK01000043.1 GCA_012837835.1 Christensenellaceae bacterium
AGTAAAGAATACGCAAGGTTTGGGAGCGGCAGCCCTAAAGGCACGCCCCTTACTACCTGCGCAGGCAGGTCTTTAAGCGCATTATATACAATAGTTTCGTTCACGGCTGCACCTCCACTTCTATTTCCATGTGCGATGGGTATTTGCGCGCCTCCGTCACCCGAAACATTCGCCTATCGCCTTGCATTTGCAGCTTATCCCCCTGAATTACATCGGGAAAGCCCTCGGGTATTATCATATGCCGCTCTATGGGGCGCAGGGTTGCATAATCCCTCCAGCGCCTTTGGTCTATAGGGTGTAGAGATGCGTAAAAATAGCTTCCTGTTTGAAGCGATTCCGTAATCGCTCCTGTTTTGCTTTTCACATAGCCAACCTTGTATGAGCGCACAAATAACTTGTGCTTGAACCTAAGTCTCATAGGCTTATCCTCCCAAGGCGCCAAGCCTTTATTTCCCTTAGCACTTGAGGGGGAATATCTTCCACCTGCACGCTTATGCTGCCCTCTTTCCTTATTTTTTCGCCTTCCATGCCAAGCAGGTTGTATCTCACAACAGCAAGGCGTATTTGTAACCCCTGCATACCCTCCGGCAGTACAGTTCTATTTGTAAGGTTAAGGAGCGTATCTTTTGCGCTATCAAGAAGCGCTATACAAAGGTTTTCCTCCGGGCTTTCGCCCGGAAGTAATGCCTTTAACCTATCTACTATAGTACTCATGCCTTGTTTATTTCTAGCGTCGCTGTTTTAAGGGGCTTATTTTCTACGTTCAGCAGCACTGCATGTATGTAGTTATTTGTGCCAGCGGCAATGTTTTCACCGCTGCCGCCCCAAGGAGTAGTACCTGTAAGTACGGTTCCAAATGTACCCTTAAGCTTATTTTCATTGCTAAGTAGATAAGCCCACCTCATGCCACCGCCTGAAAGCATATCGCTTGGTATAATAAGCCTAGTATCGCCTGTAGAGCTGCCGGGCACAGTGTACAGCCCCTTGTCGCTTACATCTTCAAGCCCGGTAAACACGGTAATTGAGGCTACCCTAGCGCTATCGTACAGGTAGCAGGCGCAGTGCTTGGACGCATAAAGCGTTGAGCGCATGAAATCAGGCTCCCTATCAACTTCAAGCAGAGTACCCCTCTTATTTACTAGCCTTAGCGCGCCCGGCTTTACTATAAAGTGCTGTTTTTCAAGGCTGTTTTCACTATCCCTTATGCGGCTTGAAATTATAATCTGGCAGCCCCATATTTCGCCTACTACCCCTTGGCATATCATACGCTGACCTATATCGCTGGCTCTAATGTACGAAGGGTCTTTCCTAAGCTGAGCAAAGCCTTTTGCGTCTGTAAATAACAGCTTATCTCCGTCTAATTCCTCTCCGAATAGGGATAGCGCATCGGCTACTGCATCGCTGGTTAGTGCTTCCGCCGCCATCTTCCTTTGCATGGGGATATTATCAAGAAGTGAAAAAAGCTCCTCATCTACAGCGTGGTCTATGGAATAGGCAAGCTGCTTCGCCGCCTCGCCTATTGGGTCTCCAAAGCCGGATAGCCTAGCTTCATCAGTTATGCACACAGCCTTTGCGTACTTTTTAACCTTTGCTTCTGTAGTGTCTGCGCTTAAAAGTCCAGCAGTAACCTGCCCGTTTTCATCTACCTGCTCCGCCTTACCTATATAGCGAAAGCAGGGGAATTTAAGTGTATCGCCCGGCAAACTTTCAAGCGAGTTATCCTTTTCAGTAACGGGCATAAGGCTTATCCTTCCGCCAAGTTCGCTCTCTATTATGTCGCTCACAACTTCGGGTATTATCATGTGTTTTGTTTCTGTAATCATATTTTCTCCTATCTATTTGTTAAATATAGTTCAGCCCTCTGACTGTAGGTAAGCGGCTCTGCGGGCTTAAAATCCCCTACCGCAGGCGCAGTTTGCTCCATTTTTATTTTGGATAAAAGCTTCTGCAATATATCTATGCTCTCTTTTATGGTTTCTTCGCTTTGCATATCTATAAGCTGTACCGCTTCCATAGGCAGCCCTCTTTTGCTCACCATATCCCTTGCTTTTTGCTCCATCTCTATTATGTGGAGCAGCTCTTCCTTGCGTTTTATTTCGCTAAGTTTTTCTTTAAGCTCCATCTCTTTTTTGTTGAGATTTGCTTCTCTTTCATCTAGGCTGAATGTGTCTAAATCAGTATCGCTCTCAGTATTTTGCAAACCTAGATTTTCATCGATTAATTCCGAAGTATTTTCCATTATTTCTCCTTTTTTATGATATATTGTGCGGCGCATATTCCGCACACGAACGCGTGTTCTCCTTTCGGTTTTAGGCTAACACAAAAAGTAGGACAGCGTAGGACAAGTTTTTATTTATGTTTCTATGTGTTCTTTTATTCCCACATCGCCAATAATATGGTAAATATATAGCCAAAAGCTTTGCTTATTTTGTAAAAAGTGTTATCATATAGATACAAAAAAATAAAAGGAGGAAAAATATATGACCGGTATTCCGCTCATCATTGCTTTTATAATTGCCATAATAATTATGATAGTGATGATTTCCAAGCTGAAGATTCACCCCTTCCTATCTATCATGTTGGTGGCTTTGGTATTTGCGATGGTCGCAGGTATAGAGCTGGTAAAAATCCCCGACATAATAGGCGACGGCTTCTCAAGCACATTTAAATCCATAGGTATTGTTATAATACTGGGAGCGCTAGTTGGCACGCTGCTTGAAAAAACAGGAGCAGCGCTAAAAATGGCAGACGTAGTTGTTAAACTCGTAGGCAAAAACCACCCTGAAGCCGCAATGCTTATTATGGGCTGGATAGTATCAATCCCTGTATTTTGCGACTCGGGTTTTGTTATACTAAACCCAATAAGAAAGGCGCTTGTAAAACGCACGGGTAGATCCTCAGTAGCTAGTACGGTTGCACTTAGCATGGGGCTGTACATATCCCACTGCTTTATCCCCCCAACACCCGGGCCTATAGCCGCAGCAAACACGCTGTACGAACAGGGGCTTAACATTGAAGCAAATCTTCTTCTCGTAATGGGCATAGGCGCGCTTGCATCAATACTCCCCCTAATTGCCGGCTATGCGTATGCAATGTTCATAGGCAAAAAGGTTAGGGCTAAGGACGAAGCGGACATGGCTCAAGAGGGCGAAGTAGTAAAAACCTACGAAGAACTGGTCGCCTCCTATGGCAAACTGCCAAGCGCATTTATGAGCTTTGCTCCTATAGTTATACCAATATTCCTAATGGGGCTTGCCTCTGCATTCAGCATGGCAGGCATAAATGTGCCGATAGTAACTTTCCTTGGTAAACCCATTATGGCGCTTGCAGTGGGCGTTGTGTTCGGTGTAATACTGCTTGCGCAGGCGGGCAAGATGGGAGAATTCCATAAGCTTACAGACGATACCCTTAAAGTAACAGGACCTATACTATTTGTAACAGGCGCAGGCGGCGTGCTTGGCAAGGTAATAGCCTCTACCGACCTTGTACCCTTTATACAGGCAAATGCGGATTCCCTAAGTTCACTCGGGCTTATATTCCCCTTCCTAATTGCTGCAATACTTAAAACCGCGCAGGGTTCTTCAACCGTTGCGCTTACAACCACCGCCGGCATAGTAGCGCCGCTGCTTGGAACGCTAGGCCTGGCAACGGAGCTTGGCGCAGCGCTTGTAACAATAGCAATAGGCGCAGGCGCTATGACTGTATCCCACGCAAACGACAGCTATTTCTGGGTAGTAACCAACTTTGGCGCAATGGAAGTTGAGGACGGCTATAAAACCCAAACTGTAGGCACGCTTGTAATTGGCATTGCTGCCATGATAAACGTACTGCTTATATCCCTTATCATGTAATAATTACTAGTTTACGGGGGCATTTGCCCCCTAGTATTCTCAAGGAGATGTTTTTATGCCGTTGTATGATGATGCATTGCAAATAGTAAATAACGCGCTCTTTGCAGCCAAGCCCGATGAGGCGGTTAAAAAAGCGCTTCAAAACATAAAACTTAAAGACAAAAACAGAGTGTTGCTTATATCCATAGGCAAGGCTGCTTGGCATATGGCAAATGCTGCTATAAGCGTACTTGGCGAGCGCATAAACGGGGGAGTTGTAATAACCAAATACGAGCATGCCCAAGGCGATATACCACCCTTAAAAATATACGAGGCGGGACATCCCGTGCCCGATGAAAACACCCTACTTGCAACAGATGAAGCGCTTAGCGCTGTAGAAAATTTAAGCGAAGATGACGCTGTGCTGTTTCTGGTATCAGGCGGCGGGAGCGCTCTTTTTGAAAAGCCTAGGGTATCCCTTGATGAGCTTAAAGACATCACAACACAGCTGCTCAAAAAAGGCTGCGATATAGTTGAAACAAACACCATAAGGAAGCGCCTAAGCTATGTAAAAGGCGGGCAGTTTGCCCTTAAATGCGCACCCGCGCATGTATACGCAATAGTGCTGTCTGATATATTAGGCGACCCGCTTGATATGATTGCCTCAGGTCCTGCCTACCCAGACAGCGCAACAAGCGATGACGCTATTGACATTATAAATAAATATTCGCTTGAATTATCTCCTGAAGCTATGGAGCTTATGAAAGTAGAAACACCTAAGGAATTAAAAAACGTTACTACGCAGATTACAGGCTCTGTAAGCCAGCTTTGCGCCTCTGCCAAAAAGACCGCAAAAAAACTTGGCTATAAACCCATAATACTAACAGATACTCTGCGCTGCGAAGCAAGAGAAGCCGGCAGCTTTATAGCCTCTCTTGCGGAATATTACCAAGATACTGAAAAACCTCTAGCCTTTATTATGGGCGGTGAAACTATCGTAAGGGTTAAGGGAAGCGGCAAGGGTGGACGCAACCAAGAGATAGCGCTTGCAGCAACTAAGGTGCTATCCACATGCAAAAAAACATGCGTATTTTCAGTAGGCTCTGACGGCACAGACGGTCCCACAGACGCAGCAGGCGGCTATGTTGACAATAAGAGTTTAAAGAAGTTTAATAAGGCAGGCGTTTCGGTTGATGAATATCTTTTAAACAACGATGCCTACAATGCCCTAGAAAAAATAGGCGGGCTTATTATTACAGGCCCCACAGGCACAAATGTAAATGACCTTACAGTACTACTAATAAAACGCTGATGCGGAGGAATTGATGACCGGCACCACTGCTAACTACGCCTGCTCTATACTTAAGTATTTCGGGCAGGCTCAACCTAACGAAAGCTTAAGCGCGCTTGATAGCGTGCTTCAGACAAAAAGAGATAACATTATAACCATACTGCTTGACGGTATGGGAAGCCACAATATGAAAGACCATCTCTCGTATTGCGGCTTTTTTGAGCGCAATAAAAGGGCGGATTATTCTTCAGTATTTCCGCATACCACAGTTGCCGCCACCGCATCTATGGAGAGTGGGCTATATCCCTCCCAGCATGGACGGCTAGGCTGGACTATGTACTATCCAAAATTAAACCAAAATGTATTTGTATATTCAAATTTGCTTGAAGATAAAACCCCCGCTGCCCCCTTTAGCGCCGCAGAAACATACACGCCATATAAGAAAATAGTAAATATACTAAATGAAAACAGCATAGAGGCGCATGCGCTAAGCCCATTCTCGGAACCTAAATATGATGATTTTTTAGAAATGCTAGATAGCATACTGCTACTATCAAAAAGCCCATCGCCTAAATACATATACGCCTATTGGCCTGAGCCTGACAGCATTATGCACAGAAAAGGCGTACTGAGCGAAGATGTTAAAAACAATATGCTATACCTTGAAAACACGCTTTTAGAATTTAGCAAAAAGCTTAGTAATAGTTGGCTAATAATAACAGCAGACCACGGGCATATAGACGCCGACGGCGTGCTGCTTACAGATTACCCGGATATACTAAACTGCCTTGAGCGTATGCCTTCAATAGAGCCAAGAACGCTTAACCTATTTGCAAAAGAGGGCAAAAAAGAGGAGCTTAAGCGCGCATTTTTACAGCATTTTGGGGATAATCATATTCTTTACACAAGGCAGCAGGCGCTAGAAAATGAGCTTTTCGGTAAAAAACCCTACCATGAGGATTTGGCAGGTTTCCTTGGGGACTATATTGCAGTTGCAAAGAGCCCTCTAACGATATTCAAAAATGAAAACCAGATGAATGCGCTAAAAGGTATACACGCAGGTGCTACACTAAAAGAAAAAATTGTACCGCTTATTGCAGTTGACTGCCTATGACAGAAAGGAAGGCTATGGAAATACAAGAAAAGAAAACCTTAACAAAAAACGCTGTAAGCGTTGAAAGCTTTGTTTTTATTGCACTGCTAGCAGGATTTATACTTCTTTTTGGAACTCGCATGGGTATGGTAAACATGCTGAACACCATGATGAACACAGCATATAAACTGCTTACAGATACAGTGCTATACCTTACAGCCGTTGCGGTTATTATAGGCGCGCTTTCATCGCTGCTTGCAGAATTTGGAGTGGTGGCGCTTCTAAATAAAATACTATCCCCCATTATGCGCCCACTTTATAACCTTCCCGGGGCATCAATTATGGCTGTAATACTTACATATCTGTCAGACAATCCGGCAGTGCTTACACTTGCGGATAATAAAAGCTTCCGCAGCTATTTTTCAGACAGGCAGATAGCATCGCTTACAAACCTCGGCACATCATTTGGCATGGGGCTTATAATAAGCGTATTTATGCTGGGGCTTAAAGGTCCAAACGGCGAATGCTATTTTGCCTCCGTACTTATAGGAAATATTGGTGTAGTAATAGGCAGTATAGTATCAGTAAGGCTTATGCTTTATTTTACTAGAGATGGTAAAAAAGAAAACACCGTACAGTCGCCCCCTGATATGAACACGCGCGAAATAAGAAGCGGCGGCATAGGCAGCAGGTTTATAAATGCCCTTATGGACGGCGGTAAAACCGGCGTAAACATGGGCATAAGCATAATACCGGGCGTACTTATAATATGCACATTTGTAATAATGCTAAGCTTTAACGCAGGCGAAAACGGCTACACGGGCGGCGCATATGAAGGCATAGGGCTGATGCCTCAAATAGGCAATAAGTTTAAATTTATATTAAAACCGCTTCTTGGCTTTGACAGCGATATTGCGCTTTCCGTTCCATTAACTGCGCTCGGTTCCGCAGGCGCTGCTATAAGCCTAATACCCGGTTTGCTAGCATCAGGCAAAATAACCGGGGATAATATCGCGGTGTTTACAGCCATATGCATGTGCTGGAGCGGTTATCTAAGCACGCATATAGCTATGATGGACGCCCTTGGCACACCGGAAAAATCCGGCAAGGCAATAATATCCCACACCATAGGCGGGCTTGTCGCGGGCATAAGCGCGCATCTTATATATATTGTTTTTATGTAATCATATATTAAATATTTGTCTAATTACTGGAAAAGCCGCGCTATCTGCGGCTTTTTTCGGACGTAAGTGTCCTACATATTGCATATGTTATTACTTTGAAAATCCGTATTCAAAAAGGTTTTTCATATCTTGCCACAGCATAGGGCGAAGCCTGCAATCCATAACAGTAGCTATAAGCACCCTATCTCCCTTAATAGCGGCGCCTACATAACAATGCCCCGCAACCTTGGTGTAGCCGGATTTAATCCCCCTAGCTAAGGGGTAGTAGTACACGCTTTCAGGGTCTAATATTTCAGCCGAGCTGCGTATGTTAAGCGCATCTCTTTTATTTGTGGGCGGCATAATGTAATCACTTGACATTGCTATCCTGCAAAACTCTAGGCTTTGTATAGCTTGCCTTGTAAGATTGCACATATCCATAGCGGAGCTTACATGCTCTTCGTCGTGGTAGCCGTGAGGGTTTACAAAATGAGTGTTTTTAAGCCCCATTTTCCTTGCTTTTATGTTCATATCGTTTACAAATTCCGGTATGGAACCGCTATTTAATACGGCAAGCGCATTAGCGGCATCATTACCGCTCCTTAGCATAAGCCCGTAAAGCAAATCCTTTATGCACATGTTTTCCCCGGGGTATACAGGCACAAGGCTTGAATCCTTAGGCACTTCCCCTGCTTCCTTTGGCACTATAATTTGCTTATCTATATTGCCCTTTTCAAGGCATACCAGAAGTGTCATTATTTTTGTTGTGCTTGCGGGGTACTTTTTTTCGTCCGCATTTTTAGAAAACAGCACTTCGCCTGTTCTAGCGTCTATAAGAGCGCAGTTCCTAGCGTATATGTATTTTTCGTTTAGACTATCAGCTGGCTTATCTATAAAAAATTCGGGAGCTTCTATGTTAAGGCTTTTCATATCTCCAAGCAGTGTTTCCCTAGTAGCTTTATCATAACAGCCGTTTATTGCTATTGCCGCCCCATTATCCGCAGCGTGCTTTTGAAAATCCTTTAACGCATTTTCTGTGTTGGAGCCGAATATACCGTCAGGGCGCTCAGAAAGAAAGCCTAGGTCGTAAAGCCGCTCCTGCAATCTTACAACCCTAAGCCCTCTCTCTCCCCTATTAAAATACAAAAAATCCCCCGATATACTGTCATCGTATATGGCGGATAGGGTTTGCTCCCCCGCTATGCCGTCCTGTGATAGCTTATGCCCCATATGGGTTGAAGATTTTTGAAAGCTTCGCACGCTCTCCATAGTTTCCTTGCCGTATTTGCCATCGGGCAGCGTGTTCAAAAAGCCAAGCTCAACAAGGCGGTTTTGTAATTTAAGCACCTCATCTCCGCTGCTTCCTTCCTTTAAAAGAGCAGAAGCATAGCACTTACCACTCAACATACATAGCATAAGCAAAATGGACAACAACCTGCGCATAATAAGCCGCCTTTCATAGGGTAAACTAATTATAGCATAAATTTTGTAAAAGAAATGCATTTTATTTGTAAAATATATTATAAAATATTGCTTTTGTTTAGATTAACACATGTTACCTGCAAAAAACAGACTCCTAAAGGTCTGCTCAGTTCAGAGGATTTGGTGGGGCGACACTCCCACATCTCCAACTTGGGCGACGGCTGCCCGTTCCGTCCTCAAATCCTCCTTGTGTTACCGATATCTCTTTCTTTTTACTATTCGTTAAATGCTATTAAACAAATTTGAGAGTTAGTTTTTTACCAAGCCCAGCGGCAACTTTTTCAAGAGTTTGAACAGTAGGGTTAAAGTTACCGGATTCTAAACGGCTGATGTTGGATTGCGGCAACTCTGCCTTTTTTGCAAGCTCCGCCTGTGTCATGCCGGATTCCAGCCGGGCTGCGATTATGGCACGGGCAATTTGATATTGCGGCTCCAGAGCTTCATAAGCGGCTGCAAAATCAGGATTTTTTAATTGTTCCTCAAGATAATCATTATGGCTGCGCATGTTATAACCCCCTTTCCTGTGCATCTTTCATGCGGCTACGTGCGGTTTCAAGTTCTCGTTGTGGCGGCTTTCCTGATTTTTTCAGAATGCCGTGTAAGAGGATTGCTTTATCCCCTTCAATGTAGAAATAGTATATACGGGTAATGTTGGACGCAAATTTTGAACGGAGTTCATATAATACTATGTTGCTTTTAGAACAGCGATTTTATTGTGGCGGTTTTTTCGGTTTGGCAAAGCATTGTGAAGGAAGCATAGTGGTTCCTATGCTGACTGAGCAAGGCGAAGCCAAAGTGGAAAAGACGCACAAGAAAACGCTGGATTAAAGGCAATATAGTATTAAGCCCTTGTATCGGTCGCCTTTGACGGTATCCGTCTGAGGACGCTTCAAACTGCGCCCGAACTCCTCCAGTAAGTTAATGTCCCGCAAAGCTTTAGCTCGCATATCCACTTCCAAACTGTCCAGAAACTCAATAACCGGACATCTGCCTTGTGCGGTTTCGTAATAAAAAACCTTACATTTCATAGGTAGAAAGTTCCTCCAGCAATATTATATCATATATGATATAAATTGCAAGAGAAAATTTGCCTATATTTTGCCTGTGTATTTACTCTGATTGTGTGTTTTGTAAAATATGTTATAATGCAAAAAAACAGAGGAGGTATTATATGCAGATTGCTTTCATAGGTGTAGGCGTTATGGGCACCGCAATGGTGAAGAACCTAATAAAAAAAGGCTTTGAAACACACATATATTCACGTACAAAATCCAAATGCGAGGAGGCTATATCCTTTGGCGCCATATGGCACGATGATATACCATCATGCGTTAAAAATGCAGATATAGTAATAACTATAGTGGGCTACCCCAGCGATGTAAGACAGGTATATTTAGATAACGGCATAATGGATAATGCCAAAGAGGGCAGCATACTGATAGATATGACCACTTCATCGCCTGAACTTGCAAGGGAGCTTTACGAAATAGGCTCTAAAAAAGGATTAAAGGTGCTGGATGCCCCTGTATCAGGCGGGGATAGCGGAGCTAGAAACGCAACTCTCACAATAATGGCAGGCGGAGATGAAGATGTTTTCAACAAAGTTCACCCCATATTTTCCGCCATGGGAAAGACAATAGTATATATGGGAAAAGCGGGTGCAGGGCAAAGTACAAAACTTGCAAACCAGATAGCAATATCAGGCTGCGTTGCATCCGTTGCAGAGGCGCTTCACTTTGCAAAAACATCGGGGCTTAATGCTGAAAAGGTATTATCTACCATTGGCACAGGCGCTGCGGGCTCTTGGCAGATGACAAATAACGGCGCCAAAATGCTTTCAGACGATATGCAGCCCGGCTTTTACATAAAGCATTTTATAAAGGATATGCGCATAGCATACGAAGAGGCGGCAAAGACGGGTCAAAACCTTCCCGTGCTTAAAGAAGTGCTTGGTATTTACGAGCAGCTAAGCGATGAAGGTATGGAAGATCTCGGTACCCAAGCTATATGCAAGTACTATAGGTAATGAAGCGTAAAGCGCCAATAGGCTTTTTAGACAGCGGAGCCGGCGGCATAAGCGTAATGCTCGCCTGCAGAAAGCTGCTTCCATATGAAAACTTTATTCTTTATGGGGACAGCGCCAACGCGCCGTATGGAGAAAAGAGTGAAGAGGAAATAAAACGCCTCGCGCTCGCCGCTGCCGAAAAGCTGCTTGAAAAGAATATAAAGGCGCTGGTTATCGCCTGCAATACTATAACGACAATAGCAGGAGAGCTGCTTTACAGCCGCCTTAATATACCTGTAATAGGCACGGTGCCGGCATTAAAAGAGGGTAAAAAGCTATTAAAAGGCGGACAAATGCTAGTAATGCTTACTCCCGCAAGCGCAAGGAGCCAAACCATGCGCAGCATTATGCAACAATATGGCGCAGACGCGAAACTTCTCCCCTGCCCCGGGCTTATGGAATTTGTAGAGAGGGGCGAAATAGAGGGAGAAAGGCTTAATAATAAACTTAAGCAGCTATTATCCCCATATAAAGGCGAAAATATAGATGTGGTAGTACTCGCCTGCACTCATTACCCCTTTTTATTAAATGAACTGCGCAAGCATTTTGATGACAATACAATATTCATAGACGGAAGCTCTGAAACCTTAAAAACGCTTATATTTGAGTTAAATAAGAAAAATATACTTTGTAATTCAGAAATACAAGGCTATACTCAATTTATCTCCTCTGAAGATAATAATACTGTTGATATAATGAAAAAGCTATATATATTAGGCGGAGGGGATGAGAAAAGCATTATAGATTAAATGTTTCTTTTGCTCCGAATTGTGCATTTATAGTACAAATAATGTAAATAAATACCCATTTATCTTGACCCTGTAAAGTATTTGTAATATAATCAGGCAAGTAGTACAGTGGCTTATTTTAGCGATAGGGAGAGGTTTTAATGTATAATAGACGATACGGTTTAGGCATGTCGATAAAATATACTATATGTTGGCTAATATTAGCCGCCATGTTTATACCCATTCTATCTGTGTTTGCTACCGAAGCTGACACGTTCGGGACAACCACAGCTAAGGTTAAGTTGCGCCAATACCCAAACACAAAGAGTAGTACCATATGGTACGATGAGCTCCCCGCAGGCTGGGTAGCAAAGATACTCGGTACAGAACAGTCCGACGGTGCAACTTGGTATCACGTTGAAACTAACCTTCATAGGGATAGAGCAACGATACAAAAAGGCTATATACTCGGAGATTTCTTCCGCGAATTATCAAGCCAAGAAAAGGCTGCATGGCTTAAGAGCAAAGACCAAGACACTTGGCAAGAAGGGCTTAAACCCGCAACGGAAACCCCATCAGGCTATACCACGCCTCCCGGAGCCACCAATACGCCTAATCCCTATCCCTCAAGTGAAGATGGTCCCGGCAGCAGCTATGTAACAGGCTTTGTACTGCTTACAAAAGCCAAGGTAAATTTAAGGGACGCGGTTGAAGGCAGCAGCATGGGTCAGCTTGATAAGGGCACACGCCTCCCCTACTACGGTGTAGAGCTGCCAAAGGGCAAATATAAGTGGATATATGTGTTGGATACCCAAAGCAACCAATACGGTTATATTAGAAATGACTGTTATACCTTCGTTGACGAAAAAGGCGAGAAAACAGAAGGTCCCGGCTGGCAAACACCCGCGCCTAATAAGCCGGACGGTCCTATTACATCAGGCTCATATGCTATGTGTACGGTTGCAGCCGCAAACCTGACAATAACCCCTAACAGCTATGCACTAACTGCAGTACCCGCAAACGCGGTAGTAAAGCTACTCGGCGTTGAAACAAGCGGCTGGTACCCGGTATCATACAATAGTTTCTCCGGATATATGAAAAAAGAACATCTAAGGCTTATGACGGGGGCTGAAATAGCCGAATACCTATCAAGCGGCGGCGCAGCGCCCGCAACAGCAACCCCGCCCCCCGCAACAGATGGTCTTGGAGATGGATATGTAAAAATAAATGCGGCAAAGGTAAACCTTAGAAACCGCCCTAACGGCAGCCATATACTCCAGATGGAAAAGGGAAGCATACTGCCCTATTATGGTGCTCCTCAATTTGCAGGCGGCGCCAACTGGCTATACGTATACTATCCGCCGGCAAATGTATACGGCTACGTACATGAGGATTTTTATAACTACACAGATTATACAGGCAATCCCGTACCAAGCGACAAACCAGCGCCAACTAACACAATACAGCCCGGCATATATACAGGCTATGTAAAACTTACTCTGCCCGGCGTAAACCTAAGGGTAACCCCCGGCGGCGCAAGCCAAACCCGGCTTAGCAAGGGTTTAATACTGCCATACAGCGGAGTTGAACAGTACTACGGCGGTTACAAATGGGTATTCGTCGTAGATCCAGCTTCAAAGCTAACAGGCTATGTTCGCAGCGACTGCTATATATTTACAGACAGCAGCGGCAACCAGGTACCCGCCCCAGACGGCAGTTCTCCCTACCCGGAAACAACCACACCCCCTGAATACCAGCCCCAAAACGAAATGGGCAAACTCAGCCTTATAAAGGGCGCGGTAAACATAAGGGTAACCCCCGGCGGGAAGATACTCGGCAGGCTGGATAAAGGCACGGAAATGAGTTACTACCTCATTGAAGTATACGGCGGCTACACATGGTATCAGGTATTCAGCCCCATAGGCATGGGCTATGTTCGCAGCGATATGACCAATATAAAAGTGCCTCCAAATCCAAGCGACCCTGGCACAACTGGCATAAGCGGCTACCTGATTACAACCAAATCCAATGTAAACCTGCGCAATTTGCCGGGCGGCAAATCGCTATTGCAGCTGCCAAGGGGCAAGGTATACCCGATTGTGGGCCCCATTGTAGACCAAGGCGGCTATAACTGGACCTTTGTTAGGGCGGAAGGGCACACGGGCTACCTGCGCTCTGACTGTGTGCGCCATCTAACTCAAAATGAAATCAACAACTACCTAAACGGCATAATGCCCAATATTCAAGCACCTTCAACGCCCTCTTATGAGGCATCTGGTCATATAATAACGCTGCAGGATTTTGTAAACATACGTGTATCCCCAAGCCTTGACGCCCAGAAATTAGGGCAGGTTAATAAAGGCGTGGTGCTGCCATATTACAATGCAGTATCTTCAGGCGGCAACACTTGGTACTATGTAGACTATGCAGGCACCAAGGCATATGTAATGGCGCCCTATGTGCGCATAATGAGCTTAGCAGAGTATCAAGAATACATTAATACGCACCCGGGCGGCACAGCAACACCCGCAAAAACGCCGGAGCCCGGAGAACTTTCAAACATAGCCGTTACCCTTATGGATAGGGTGAAACTGCGCAAGGAGGGCAATATGTCATCCTCCACCGCAACCATAGTGTATAGGAAGGGTACGCGCGTTACGCTTACAGGCAGCACAGCTTCTAAAGACGGCTACAACTGGTACAGCGCAAGCGTTAGCGGCGTTAGCGGCTGGATACGCGCTGACATGATACGTATACTTTCAAAAACAGAGGCAGGAGATAGCAGCGGCTCAGCTCCCACGCTTCCGGACGATAAACCCACTGCCACCTACAGAACACTGCGCCTTGGCTCTCAGGGCGATGACGTGAGCCGCCTGCAGCAGATGTTAAAGGCGCTAGGCGTATACTCGGGTAATATAAACGGTATATACGACTCTGCCACCGAAAAAGCCGTAAGGGAATATCAGAAACTATCGGGTCTGCATGTAGATGGCGTAGCCGGTCAAAAAACTCAGGACAAGCTTTATGACACTCAGGCTCCCGACCCGTATGACGGCGGCAGCACGGTTGACGCCACTTTATACCCTGTCGAAATTGTAGACTGGTATAAGGGCGATATACAGACCGTATGGGGCAAGGGCGAAGTTGCAGTTATAACAGATGTAAGAACCGGTCTATCCTTCAGGGCGAAACGCTGGGCTGGAGGCTACCATTCAGACGCTGAACCTCTAACCGCTGCCGATACCGAGGTATTCTGCCGCATATACGGCGTTGAAAGGGCGCAAGAGATAAGCGAGAAAGACTACTGGCAAAGAAGACCGCTATGGGTAACCATAAAGGGCAGAACATTCGCCGCATCTATGTACGGCGTGCCGCACAACTACCCTGCGGGCGACACTATACCCAACAACAACTTCAATGGGCAATTCTGCGTACACTTCTGGAATAGCCGAACGCACTCCTCTAATAAAGTAGACCAAGACCATATGAAAGCTATACAGGAGGCGTATGACAAAGCGCCTGCCAAGAAATAAACAACTTATAATCATAGGCGGCGGGGCTTCAGGCCTTGCCGCCTCTTGCATTGCGGCAAAACATGGCATTGATACCCTGCTTATAGAGAAAAACTCAAAGCTCGCAAGAAAGCTTCTCGCAAGCGGAAACGGTAGGTGTAATCTACTTAATGCAGGTGAGCCTATATATTTTGGAGATAGCAAGTTTGCTAAAAGCGTGCTCAATAATTGCAGCTTTAATAGGCTGGTTGAGTTTTTTAATTCTCTTGGGCTTGTACTTAAGCAAGAAGAAGGCGGCAGAATATACCCAACAACGGGCAGAGCCGATACGGTGCTTGACTGCCTGCTTCGCCCAACAAAAAACAGCAGCGTATCTATTAACCTTAACGAAAGAGCAAAAAGTATAGAGCCGCTTGATACAAGCTTTAAACTTGTTACAGATAAGTCTGAATACATATGCGATAATCTTCTTATTGCAGGGGGCAGTATAGCCAGCCCTAAGCTTGGCGGAACAAAAGATATGTACAATATGCTTATGCCCCTTGGCTTTAATATGGTAGCCCCAAAACCCGCGCTGTGCGGTATAGACTGCGATATGAAACCTTATATATCTCTTGACGGCACACGGCTTATGGCTATATGCACACTTGTGTGTGATGACAAGCCCATAGCCACATCAATTGGAGAAGTGCTTTTTTCAAAAAGAGGGCTTAGCGGTGTGTGCATTATGCAGCTTGCACGCTTCCTGCCCGGTAATACTGAAAACTGCCATATATATTTGGATTTCAGCCCTACGCTTGGCATTGATTATTGTAACAAGCATAAAGCTTCGAATATAAATATGCCTTTTGATATGGGGCTTGTAAAGCCCTCTGATATATACAAAAACACACAAATAGCGCTTGATTTTCTGCAATCCAGACTTACCATATTAAATAAAGAAGATATACTTCTTGGTGCACTCCCTTCAAAGCTCGCCCGCATATGCACTAAAAACAGCCTTAATGAAACCGCAAAAGCTGTTACCGCGCTTAAATTTTGCGGATTATCCCCCCGCGGCTTTGAACACGCTCAGGTGGCAGCGGGCGGCATATCCACAAAAAACATAGACCCCTCCACCATGCAGACAGTTTATAGTAACCTATACATATCAGGCGAAACTCTAAATGTAGACGGCGACTGCGGCGGCTATAACCTTATGTTCGCATTCGCAAGCGGTATACTTGCAGCTATGCATGTGGCAGGGAAGTATTAATGTGTTGTAGATAATAAACTTTCAATTTGATAACAGTATAGTAGTTGTAAATGATTTTGTCCCGAATATAGTGCAATATTCGGGACACATCTGTTGTTGCTAACAAAGTTTAATACTTATTTGCATTCGTTCATATTCTACATTCATGTTTCGCTTTATACGCCTTTTTTTAATTGTAAAATTTCAATAGTTTTGTAAAATGTTACAATAATTGCTTGACACAAAAAACACAAAGTGCTAGCCTCTTTATGAAATATTGCTTTTGAAAAGCAAAATGGAAGGGAGAAATGTATGAGGAAACTACTTACACTGCTGCTTGCTATCTGCTTTGTGTTTACGCTTAGCGCAGCGGTGGGAATTGCAGAAGAAAACACAGGCGGCGGAAATAAGGTGATTTTCTTCGGAGAAGATGACTATCTGTCAAGGCTTACTGTAGCAAACAACAAGCTGTACCTGCTTTTTCCAAGCGGGCTTTACGAGTACACGCCTGAAGGCAACAAGCTTATTACAGATGATGAAAATGTTACCACGGCGGATTTTCTAATATCCGGCGATGGTAAGCTGTACGCAATAAGCGCAATGGAAAACCTTACTCTAAGGGAAGTTGTTTTAGGCGAAAAAGCAGAAGTAAAAGAGCTACTAACAACAGATAATTATGATGAATTATATTTAATAAACCCCGTAATAAAGGACGGCTTTCTGTACTTTAACATAAGCCGAAGCGAAATAATTAAGCTGGATATCACAACCGGCGAAACTAAAAGCCTTAACGTAGGCGTGTTCACCTATTTTGATGTAATGGAAGATGGAAACATTATCCTTCTAAGAGAAGCTGATGATGAAAGAAGGCTTGATGTATATAACCCCGATACAGGCGAAAATACGCTGTTTGGGAAAGTAGCCCCAGATGCATACATAGGCTATTTGCTTTACGACAGCAGCAAAGGCAGCGCACTAATGCTTGGTCTTGGCAATATATACGAAGCTAAAAACGGCGAAGAGGCTAAAGTAATATACAACTACCTACAAGGCGATGTTATGAGCGCAGCTTTATACAAGAATGGAGTGGCTCTGCTTTCAGATGATACTCTAATAATAAGGGATTATTCAGCCCCAAAGAGCGAAAAAAGCCTTACATTGCTTTACAACATGGGCAGGGGTCATGAATGGCGCGATTTTATTTTAAACAACCCCGATACCGAGCTTAATCTAATAAGCGCAATTAATACCAGCAGCGAAGAACGATTCATTAACGATATGGTAACCAAGAGCGATACGGTTGATGTATTTATACTTAAGGACACCAACCTTTTAAGCGCAATCAAAAACAAGGGTTATTTTACGGATTTATCAGAAAATGACAAGCTTAAAACTCAATATGCCGATATGTACCCTGCATTTATGCGTGCATTCGGCACAGGGGATAAAATCGCCGCTTTCCCAAAGGAATGTTTTATAGAAACGCTTTGCTACAATAAGCAGGCATTTGAAGAATTTAACCTTACCGTGCCCGAAACATATGATGAGTTCTTTGATTTATGCATAAACTGGCTTGAAAATCCGCCCGAAAACAGCGAAAACTATATTATGGACCCATTCATGTCGGGCTTTGGCGTAAACCTTGAAAATATGTTCTTAACCTACTGCGCTGAGATGGTAAGAAACGATAAGACCATAGATTTTTCAGGCGAAGATATACATCGTTTGCTTGAAAAATACAGGAAAATAGAAGAGCTTCATGAAATAGATACAGACTATGACTCTGAAAAGAAGCACATGTTCTACACATATGCCCTATCCATATTAGACGAAAACAGCGATTACGGCTATATGCCCCTTAAATTCTACAAGGAGAATACTGCGGCAATACTATCCCCCATGAGCGAATTTAGCGGATTAGAATATTTCGTAGTAAACCCTTACAGCAAAAACGCGGAAGACACTTATAAGCTTATACTTTCATACGACGGCAAGAGGGAAACCCCCTCAAAGGCCGTACTGTATACAAGTGTGGTAGGTCCCATTGAAAACCCCTACTACAAGGAGCATATGGAAAACTTTAATGTAAGGCTTGAAGAACTTAAGGAATCCCTTGAAAAAGCTGATGATTTTGAAAAGCAGGATGCACAAAACAACTTAGATGATTTTGTAGAATACATGTCGCACTACGAAAGAACAGCCAAATGGGAGCTTTCAGAAAGTGCCAGCGAAATATATAGGGGCATGGCGGATATGATATACATAGAAAGCTATAACCCTTTCCAAGCGCTTATCATGAGCGAACCTGAGCTTATGCAGGGCGCGGATACCATGCCTATAGACATGCTGCTAGGCAGTATAGACAGCAAAATAAAACTGCTGGAAACAGAGAGCAAATAGCAAGCGCAATAAACCCTATTATTAGAAAACCCCTAAGCCTTCAAATGCAATTCTAATTTGAAGGCTTTTTTTCTATGTGTTATAATTCACTTAGCAATTAATCGGAGGGGTATTATGGCAAAAAAGTACAGCCAAGATAAGTCTAAAAAAAAGGGCGTAATAACAGGCGGCATTGGCGCGGTATTAGGGCTTTTAATATACAGCTCCATTTTTCCAACAGGCAGCTTTCTAAGCAAGCTAATAATGGTAATAGTTACGGTGATTTGCGCATCTTTAGGCTATATAATGGGCAGTGGGCTTGATACCACCAAGGAAGCGCCAAAAAGCCGTAAGGCAGTGCGCAGCGCTAACCCGCAGGTAGATATGCTTATAGAAAAAGGGCAGGATTTGCTTTCTCAAATACGCAAAGAAAATGAGCGCATACCGGATCCTAAGCTTTCCCGCCTTATGGATGAGATGGAATCCATCGCCGGCAAAATATACAAAGTAGTTGAGGAACGCCCGGAAAAAGCGCCGCAGGTGCGCCGTTTTATGGAGTATTATCTGCCAACAACCCTTAACATGCTAAAAAGCTACCGCAGGCTTTCCTCAAGCAGTATGGACAGTAAAAAGGCTGAGGAAACCCTCGTTAAAATAGAAAACGCCATGGAAGTTATAATAGGCGCGTTTAAAAAACAGCTAAACACCCTTTATAGGGACGATATTTTAGATGTAAGCGCAGATATGAGCGTGCTTGAAACCCTGCTGAAGCAGGACAAACTTATAGATGACAACACAGCGCTTGAGGGTAATTCAAAGCCTTCAAATTTAGGCGGAAGCAGCGCATACGCCACAAAGGAGGAATAAAAAATGCAAGAAGCACCCGTACTTAAACTATCAGAAGAATTTGAGGACAAACAAAAAGTAGAACAAGCTGTTATGGAGCTTGAAAAGCTTGAGGAAGAGCAAAAGGAAAAACCCCTCACAACAGAAGCGCAAAAAGCAATAGCCAGACAGTTTGATTCCGCCCTCACTAAGGACGAAAAAAAGCAGGTAGATGATTTCGCCAAAAAGATAGACCTTAACAACCCCGGGCATGTAATGATGTACGGCTCAGAGGCGCAGAAAAAGGTATCCGAATTTGCCGACAGCATACTGGCAGATGTAAAAAACAAGGACAGCGGCGATGTTGGCAATATGCTATCAAGCCTTATAGGCGAGCTTAAAAGCTTTGAAAACAGCACAGAAAAGCCAAAGGGCATTAGGGCATGGTTTTCTTCTGCCGATAAGCATATTAAAAGCGTGCGCGCAAGCTTTGACACCGTAAACGAAAATGTAGAAACCATAGCAGCGGAGCTTGAAAAGCACCAAGTACAACTGCTCAAGGATATCGCCATGCTTGGCAATTTGTACGATACTAACCTTAGCTTCTTTAAGGAGCTTACCATGTACATACTAGCCGGCGAAAAAAAGCTTGAGGAAATACGAAACGGCGAACTTGTAAAGCTAAAGGAAAAAGCGCAGGAAACGCAGGACCCCATTGACGCCCAAAAGGCGGGCGACCTTGACGCCGCCTGCGATAGGTTTGAGAAAAAACTTCATGACCTTAAGCTAACCCGCCAAGTAAGCCTGCAGATGGCGCCGCAGATTAGGCTTCTTCAAAATAATGACAGCCTTCTTATAGAGCGCATACAGTCCACCCTTGTAAACACCCTTCCCCTATGGAAAAACCAGATGGTATTGGCGCTAGACCTTGAGCATGGCAGGCAGGCGGTTCAGAGCCAAAAAGCAGTTACAGAGATGACAAACGAGCTTCTTAAAAAGAACGCTGAAACCCTTAAAATGGGCACCATTGAAACCGCCAAGGAAGCTGAGAGGGGCATTGTGGATATAGACACGCTGGTACAAACCAACCAAAGCCTAATAGATACCATGAAGGAAGTCGCCCGCATACAGGAAGAGGGCAGGCTCCAGCGCAAGCAGGCGGAAGAAAGCCTTGCCAATATGGAGGCAGAGCTTAAACGCCACTTAATAGAGGGCTAATGCGGCTTGTACTTATAAGCATAGACGCGCTATCCGCGCTAGATACGGAGGAGCTTTTAAAGCTCCCCAACCTCAAAAAGCTCGCTGAAAACGGTGTGTTCTCAAACGATGTGCGCACCGTTTACCCCACTCTTACCTACCCTATACATACAAGCATTATTACTGGCTGCTATCCCGATGGACACGGCATAGCGCATAATGAGCATTTTATTAAGGATTCTCCAAAGTTCCGCCCTTGGTACTGGGAAGCGGCGGAGATTAAAGTACCCACCCTTTTTACCGCTGCATATAAGGCGGGCAGGGAGGTTGCCACGCTTCTATGGCCAGTAACGGGTAAGAGTAAAAGCATAAAATACAACTTTCCGGAGATTAAAGCTTTCCCTTGGGAAAACCAAGTTACAAAGGTGCTTAAATACGGCTCTAAATGGTGGCTTATTAAAACAGAGCTTATGTACGGCAAGCATAGGGATGGCATAGCCCAGCCGCAGCTTGATAGCTTTACATCCTATGTAGCTTCAAAACTTATACATAAAGACTATTCCCCCATGGCGGAAGAATTTGTAAAAAGCGATGTACGCCCCTCAAAGCGCAGGCGTATGCAGCATATGCCGGATATCATCGCCATGCACCTTGTAGCCATAGATACCTTGCGCCATGACAATGGCGTAAACAGCGAAAAAGAGAGGGAAGGGCTTATTATACTCGATATGTGCATAGGCAAGGTGCTTGAGGCGCTTTCTCAAAGGGATGCGTTTTTAGATACCGTTGTATGCGTAGTTAGCGACCATGGGCAAGAAAATGTACATAAAAGCATATGCTTAAACACCGTACTTCGCGAAAACTCTATCCCAGCGGAAGCCCAATCCCTAGGCTTTGGCGCGTATATACATATAGAGAGAGAGAATAGAAGGCTTGTGTACGAGCATCTAAACGCCAATAAGGATGATTATTTAATAGAACATGTATATTCATACGATGAATTAAGGCAGCTCAACGCGCCGGAGGGCTTGCATATTGCGGTTGAAATGCAGCAGGGCATAGAAGCGCTTGATTATGAAGACCAACCCACCCACAAGGCAACGCACGGTTTCGGGCTGCATAGCCCTAGCGCAAAAACGCTTTTATGGCTTATGGGACCTTGCTTTAAGAGAAATGTACAACTTTCAGATATAAATATAGTTGATATTGCGCCCACGCTTGCAAGGGCAATAGATATACCGCTAAAAAGCGCTCAGGGCAGGGTATTAAACGAAGCTTTTATTTAAGGGGGCATATTTATGCGTAATTTCGTCGCCATAACCTATTTTTATGGCTCTACATTTGCGGTTGCCATAGGCAAAACGCTGCTTATATTCAGCTACCACGAGAAGGAGCAGGAGGAGCTTCTCCCCGTCAAAATAAATGATAGGGATTTTTCGGGCTTCAATAATATAGTTGTATTCTCCCCCCACGCGGTTGCGGAGCATTTTTCAAATGTAATATTCACATGGAAAAAATCCTTCCCCATAAGCTATGTGCTGCACGAGGAAGCGAGGGACAGAGCGCCCGACATGCCCAATGTGCACTTTGTAAGGGAAGGCAACCATATAAGCATAGCTGATGTAAATATAAAGGTTACTAGCGCCGCTGGCGAGGGGGTGAGCTTCCTTGTAGAAAGCCACGGAATAAGCGTATTCCACGCGGGGGATTTAAACCTTTGGCACTGGCGGGACGAAACCCCCCCGACAGAAATTATAGGGCTTGAGGAAAAATTCTATAACGCCGTAGCCTC
>DUQK01000044.1 GCA_012837835.1 Christensenellaceae bacterium
AAAGGATTTGCAAAAGTTCAAGCTGAACTAAGCGAAATGTTTGAAAAAACCGCTTCCCCCTAGGGGGAAGCAGCTGATGGCTTAACAATATTTACAAGATTGGTTACACAAAACTATTGACACTACCGTTTTTTGCTGTTTTCAAAGGCGGATACACTGTTGCGGCATTTAAGCTGACCGTCTATTGCGATGCGCATTATAGGCCAATCGGGGTTTTCTATGCGTTTTTTTATTAGCTCAACTGCAAGCACGCCCATTGCAGACCTTGAAATACGTACGGTGCTTAGCGATGGAGTTGTAATTGCACTGAAGGGGATATCGTCAACGCCAACTATGGATAAATCTTCAGGAAGTTTGAACCCCGCTTCTTTAAGCGCTTTTGAAGCGCCCAATGCAATGGAATCGTTATCTGCAACGGCAGCGCTTATATACTTGCAGCTATTAATCTGCTCAGCCATGTCTGCGCAGGCTCCGTTTAGTGTGGGGGTTAGCAGTATAGGTTCAGGCGGGGTAAGCCCAAGTTCACGCATGGTGCTTAAATAGCCTTCAAAACGTTCCCTTAGGTTGGATAGATGCCTGTTGCTCTTAAGGTATCCTATATTACGGTGCCCCATAGCGTATAGATGCAAGACAGCTTTTTTCATTATACTTCTATTGTCCATAGTTATGCTATCTATTTCATAGCCTGTCATACTGTTGTCAAGCACCACTACGGGCGATGAAAAGCGGCTTAGCCACCCGCAGTTATTTTCAGGCAGTTCAGTGCCAATCAGAATAACCCCGTCAGGTGCGCTGGAATTGAGGTCCTCTATGCAGTGGATAACGTGATTAGTGTCGCAGTTTAAGTTTACAAGACGGTAGGATTGCTTCCTGCACTCCAGTTCTATTTGGTCCAATATGGAGGCGATGAAACCTTGGTTTTCTTCAACCGCCATACCGTGTACACGGTATTTTATAGTAGCCAAACTAAGGGCTTTATTTCTCTTCCTGTTTCTGCTTGGAGAATAATTGTGCCTATCCAGTACCTCCTGCACATGTTCTCTTGTTTCGTCGCTCACTCCCTTTTTTTTGTTCAAAACAAGTGAAACTGTCGCTGCAGAAACACCTGCTTCACGTGCTATCTCTCGTATAGTAATTCGCATATAGTACCACCAATCATAGTGAATACGAAGGGGAGTATATACCCCTTCGCATTCAGCAGTTTATTATTTTTTACTTGCCGCCTCTTTTTGGGCAAATATCTCTTTCAAGCTTTTGTCGTAAGGCGCACGGGCGATGCCAAATTCGGTTATTATAGCAGTTACCAAACTATTATCTGAAACATCAAATGCGGGGTTGTACACCTTTACACCCTCAGGCGCCATCCTTTTTGAATACCACATTTCTGTAACTTCATGGTCAGGGCGTACTTCAATTGGGATATCATCGCCGTGGGCGATAGACATATCTATGGTAGATGTAGGTCCGCACACATAAAATGGTATGCCGTAGTGCTTTGCAAGAATCGCAACGCCAGAAGTGCCTATTTTGTTGCATACATCGCCGTTTGCGGCAACCCTGTCGCAGCCTACAAATACTGCCTGTACCCAGCCGTTTTTCATAACCTGTGATGCCATATTGTCGCATATCACTGTTGTATCAACACCGTTAGAATGTAGTTCAAAAGATGAAAGGCGAATGCCCTGTAGCAGCGGACGGGTTTCGTCCGTGAATACTTTGAAATTCATACCCCTTTCAACGCCAAGGTGTATAGGCGCAAGCGCGGTACCGTATTTTACCGTTGCAAGCTGCCCTGCGTTGCAGTGTGTAAGTATGCCGTCGCCATCCTTAATTAAGGTTAAACCGTATTCGCCTATGGCGCGGCAGACACGTATATCTTCCTCGCGTATTTCAACCGCCTCATCATGTAGAAGTTTAACGATTTCATCAACAGGAAGTTCTTTATTAGCCTTTACCACATTTTCCATGCGGTCAAGCGCCCAGAACAGGTTTACTGCTGTGGGTCTTGAAGTTGCAAGGTAATCCTTAGCTGCTTTAAACTCCTCATAGAAAGTTGGATAATCTTTAGCCTTTATGTTTTTTGCTGCTAGGTATACGCCTATTGCGGCAGCTACGCCTATTGCAGGGGCACCCCTTACCTTAAGCAGGTATATTGCCTCCCATATATCTTTTTGCTCGGTTAAGGAGAGCATCTCTACTTTGCCCGGAAGCTGTGTCTGGTCTATTATTACTAGAGCCGAGTTTTCATCGTCCAGTGAAACCGTATCATAATGCATTATGTTTTTAGCCATATATCTACCCTCACATGGATTTTTCTGCTTTGGCTATGGCGCGCTCAAGTGCATCTATATAGTCCTTGCCGCATCTGAATGAATTGCGGTTCATTATGCAGTCCTTGGCGCAGAATATATTAACTCTTTCGGCGAACATGCGCTTTTTCTCATCCTCTATGGTGGTTACATCTTTTACCTGCGCCATGCCGACGGTTCTTCTGTTAAGCTCCGTGCCTGTATATGAAGCGGTGTCCGCTAATATGCTGTTTAGATAGTATTCCTTGAAGCCCTCCTGCTTTGCCATTATTTCAGTTGCGTATTTATCAAAGGCTTTTAGGAATTTTTCCTTAAACATATCTATTACATCTACTATCGTTTTAAGTACCCAGTCGCAAAATTCTGTTTTGCCGTAGGCATTGCCGTTATCCCAGGCGAATATAAGGTTTGCGATAACATTACCTACATCGTATCCGATAGGACCATAGAAAGCGAACTCAGGGTCAAACACCTTTGTGGAATCCTCTTTTATGAATATTGAGCCTGTATGTAAATCTCCATGCAATAGCGCTTGAGCATTGTTCATAAAATCAAACTTAAGTTTTGAGATTTCAAGATGCAGCGCTTTGTCGCTGTAAAGTTCTTTTTGCACAAAGTCTTTATTAGGCTCAAACACTAGGTTGCGGCCGTTATTATCAAGGTAAGGCTCTGTTAGTACGAGGTCCTCTGTTATTTCGCATAGCTCGGGATTTATGAAGCTCTTTACAAGCGCTTTTTTCTCTTTGTGCTCCATAACAACATCTGTTGTCATAAGAAGGGTGTTTACCATGAATGTTGTGATATCATCAGCGAAACGAGGGAATATTTTATGCTCCATCATTGCATAGCGCATAAGCTGATGGTCTGATAAATCTTCCATTATACATGCACACATAACGGTGTCGTACATATAAATCTTTGGAACAGAGCCCGGGGCATATTTGTCTTGGAGTATAAGTATCTCGGATTCTATGCGGTTACGGTCTACGGAAACGGTCATCTCTGAAGATATTCTAAGGGTTTCACCGGCATGTTTTACTATTACCGAATTGCCTTTATCATCAATTACCCTGAATACATAGTTAAGGTTGCCGTCACCTATTTCCTTTGTGCGCATGGACGCTTTGTCCCAACCATAGTCCGGCAGTTTCTCCAAAACATAGTCGATTACATCTTTCTCTTTCATGAGAAAATACTTACTAAATCTAGACATACAATCCTCCTTAAATGCTTAAATTTTGTGTTATTGTTCTCTTTTACCTGCGTATGCTGCGATTAGCGCAAGCGCGAGTACCGCGCCCTTTACCGCGGGCAATATATAATATGAAACCGCCATAATTGTAAGGCCGTTTTCAAGCGTAGATACGAGCATGGCGCCAACCAATGTTCCAATTGCGTTTGGTTTTTCAGCGCCTCCGACTGTTCTTCCGACGAACACCGCTGCAAGTGCCTGCATGAAATATCCGTCCGAGTTGCCTACCTGCGCGCTGCTTCCCCTTGAAGCAACCAAAATGCCGCCGATTGTTATAAATACGGCAGTAATCATGCCGGCAAGGTAGCGGTATGCCTTAACATCTATACCTGAAAGCTTTGCCGCTTCGCGGTTGCCGCCTATTGCATACATATATCTGCCGTGCTTTGTGTGCTCTAAAAATATATAGGCGACTATTACGCATACCAGCATTATTATAATAATGAGCGGCGCTCTTCCTATTGCGGAAAAATCTTCACCTAGTATTACCCTTGCAGGCGGATTGCCATTTGGCTGGCGCATACCGGTTGAAACTGCGCCCCCGCCTATGTACCATTGTCCAAGACCCTGATGCACGAACATAAGCGCGCAGGTGGCGAGCATATCGGGTATTTTACATACCAGAATTAAAAACATGGTAAGCTGATACAATATCATAGTTACAATCAGCGCTACCACTATGCTCATTTCAAGCGACAGTCCGTGCCATAGGTACATGCTGACAAACACATATGCAGAGCAGCTGGCAAGTGTGCACATTGACATATCAAAGCCGTCTGTTGACATTGTAACCGTTGCTGCTATGCCAAATACCGTGGTAATAGACATGGCGCGCAGGATGTTTATCATATTGTTCGGGGTCATAAAGCTTTTGCCTTTTACCAAGGTGAACACTATAAAGCACACCACAAGGGCAATTACCGCCGCCCAATCAAGCAGGAATTGAGAAGTTTTTTTCTTTCCGGCTCTGTTACTTATTGTCATATGAGTTTCCTCCCGAATTTACTGCAACTTGCTGCGCAGTATTGTAGTTTTTTCCGCCGACGGCGTAGTACATAATTTCATCCTCGCTCGTTTCTGCGGTATTTAATTCAGCCCTAACTTCACCGTCGAAAAGCACGTAAATTCTATCGGCGATGTTCAGCAGCTCAGAATTCTCACAGCTTGCATATATTACGGCATTGCCATTAGCCGCAATTTGGTTTATAAGACCGAATATCTCTTGTTTGGCTCCAACATCTACGCCTTTTGTTGGTTCGTCAAAAATATATACCGAGCAATCTGCTGCAAGCCATTTGCCTACGGATACCTTTTGCTGGTTCCCTCCGGATAGATTACGCACCTGCTGACGAATGCTGGGGGTTATTATTCCAAGTTCATCAACATATTTGTGCGCGTTATCATCAACCTTTGAGCGGTTTATAAAAGAAACGGTGCAGTATCTATCCATACTTGCAGCTGAAAGGTTGAAGCTTACATCTTCCGATACGAGCACGCCTTCCTTGCGCCTTTCTTCAGGAACAAGCGCAATGCGGTTTTTAAGTGCTTGGGACGGTTTTTTTATGTTAAGTTCTTTTCCGTGCAGCGTTATTTTACCATGGTCCTTTTCGTATGCGCCGAATATGGTTTTGCATAATTCTGATTTACCTGCGCCAACTAAACCTGCAATTCCTACTATTTCGCCGCTTTTAACATGTAAGGAAACATCTTTTACATGCCCTGCCGCGCCGGAGAGATTATTAATTTCAAACATCACATCGCCCAGCTGCACCTTCTCCTTGGAGACTTCTTCCTCTATGCTGCGTCCGAGCATTTTTTCTACTATTTCAGCGCTGGTTGTATTTTCGGTAACTTCACTTGTATCTACTATTGTGCCGTTTCGCATAACTGTATAACGGTCGCAAATTTGTATTACTTCGTTTATGCGGTGAGAGATAAAAACAATAGCTATGTTTTCAGTACTTCTGAGACGCTCCACAAGGTCAAAAAGTTCTTTTGTTTCGTTTTCGCTGAGCGGAGCTGTGGGCTCGTCAAGTATTAAAAAATTACAGGACGATTGTATAGCTCTTGCAATCAGTACCATCTGCTTTTTGGCAAGCGATAGGTTTTGTACCAGAGTTCTTGGGTTTACATTTATATGCAGGCGGTTCAGAACCTTCTGTGCAGAGCTGTATAGTTTGTTCCAATTCATTATATGTGAGCCGTGCAATACGGTTTCATTCAGCATTACGTTTTCGGCAACAGAGAAGGTGGGTATTAGAGCGGTATCAACTTCTTGGTATACAATCTGTATCCCGAGCTTTTTTGCTGTAATTGTGTTTCTTATTTCAACAGGTTTGTCGTTAAGCAGTATTTCTCCGGTATAGCCGGGGTTTGCGCCTGCAAGTACCTTCATAAGGGTAGACTTGCCCGCTCCGTTAGCGCCAACAACCGCGCGTATTTCGCCGGTAGAAACGCTGAAATCAACATCGCTCAGCGCCTTAACGCCGGGAAACTCCATTGAAACGTTTTTTGTACCTAAGGTTATCTTTTGCATAGCTTCCCTCTTTCTCATGGAACGAGGGCGCCAGAGCGCCGGCGCCCCCGTGTGAGATATTTATTTCACTTAATTATTTGTGAAGAAGATCTGCAGGCATCCAGTCTGCAACCGATAGATAATTAAGATTGCCGTATGTATCGGGAGCGATGTTTGCCAGGTTTTCTACGGTGGAGTCTTCCTTTAGGCTGGAAGCGAGTATTGCTGAGCCGGGAACTTCCACATAGTCTACGCCGTAGCTGTCGGTTGCGGGGTCATATATTTTGTCCGCTTCGCCTGCGAGCTGCAGCATTAGCAGCCTCATGGCGATTTCGCCGTTGAGTGTCCAGTCAGTAGTGCCTGCGGCATACCAGATGTCAGGGCGTGTAAGCATGTTGGTTACGTCAACGGGGTCAATATCAACCGAGCACATGGGCAGCGCTTCGCCCACTTTGCCGTTATAGTTGTCGTTCTCAAATATTGCGTTGTATACGCCTTGGCCGTATAGGTCGTAGTAGGCGATTGCGGCGTCTACATCTTCACGGTTTAGAGATTGCAGGTAAGCTGCGGTAACTGCGTTGGCAGAATCCATGGAGTCTGTTAGAGGCTGTACTTCGCCTACTGTTACGATTTTGCCGGCTTCTTCATATTCTTTCCAGCCTACTTCGCGCCTATCAAAGGGGCTGTTGTAGTTGGGTCCGCGCCAGATTTTAATAAGCCTTACGCCTTCGCCGAACTTAGCAATCATTTCGTCAAGAAGAACCGTTACAAGGCTCTTGTCCTGCTGGAACATCTGCGTTACGCCTTCGAGTTTCTGATATTCGCCGTCTGTGTAGAACTGGGTATCAAATGTTACGATTTCCATTTCAGGATATTCTTCGCGTATTTCCTTAAGGAATACATAGGAACCGTCCTGGTTGCCGTGGCTTAGGAGCAGACCGTCATAGCCGGCTGATGCACAGGTTCTGATTGTATCCTGCCACTTGTTGAAGTCTCCGTCGCAGAAGAAGAATTCAAAATCAACGTCAAGCGCTTTACAAAGGTCAGCGCAGGAATCCTTCCACATTTGGAATATTGTTGCTGAAGGTAGCAGCATTACATATGCAACGCGCTTGCCCGCTACGGGGTTTTCTTCTGTAAGGCTCATCGTGGTGAAGGACAGTACCATCACAAACACCATCATAATTGCGATAAATTTTTTCATCATGATTCTCCTTATAATTATTTTTGCTACATTTAAAGGCGCAGCATTACCTTTGCCGTAATTTGCGCGGCGCGCATATACACCTCCTTTTTTATAATATACAAAGAACTTACAGTTCCAGTTTACTTAAATTATTGGCCAAGGCGATGTAGAAGGCTTGCCTCCCCGCGGCTTTCCGCTTTTTTCGCGCATATCAAGGAGTACTTCAACTTGTTTATCATCAAGCACATTAGCTTTTCCTATGAAATAACCCGTATACAGCATTATCATGGCGTAATGTTCAACTGCTTCAAGGCAGTAGAAAGCTTCCATAAGCGTTTTACCCCAAGCAACTGGGCCGTGGTTTCCAAGAAGAGCGGCGTTATAATCCCTGCAATATGGGGCGATAGAATTTGGCACCCCTTCGGAGCCCGGCACTTCGTAGGGCGCACAGGGCACTGTGCCTAGGTTAACAAGCGCTTCGGGATATATGGCTTTATCGAGGCTTATACCGGCAACTGCAAAGGCAGTCGCCACAGGCGTGTGCGCGTGGCATACTCCGCCAATTTCAGAGTTTTCTTTATATATGCGTATATGCATTTTTACTTCGCTGGATGGCTTTATACCGCCGGATTCTAAAATTTCGCCGTTAAGGCGCATCTTTACTAGGCTGTCTTCATCCATAAAACCTTTGGACACTCCGGTAGGAGTTGCCCAAATAATGTCATCAGCAACCTTGCAGGAAATATTTCCGTCGTTCGCTGCGACATAATTTTTTTGATACATGCGCCTGCCTATGTCTAATATCATAGACCTCGCTTCCTTATCAGATGGATATAGCCGGCTTACCATTAAAAGAAACCTCCGTATATATTTTATGTCAAAAGACATATAATCTCGTTGTTTATGGAAATTATAATCCCCTTTTTACATGTTGTCAAGTCTTTTTACTAAATTATTTGATTATTTTACCTAAACAAAATGGTTTTGTTTAGTAGAAGTGCTTGATTAGTAATTGATTAATATGAGTGATCAGAAGCTATAATTTATGTAAATTAATATATTGTTTTATGTGGTTTATACAGAGTTTGAGTTGTTGTTTAATATAAAGAAAATCAAGCTGAAAACGAAACTGTTATTAGGTAGTCAACCGAGCAAATAAACATAAAATAAGGGCTGTAGCGGATTTTGTAATCTGCTACAGCCCATAAATATTACACAATAGTTTAGTCTTCAATATAGATTAATGCTTCAACTGTTGATAGGGTAATTTCATTTTGAGCATAATACTTAATAAGATCGGAATCCATATTAGCTTTAATCGTAATTGTGCTGCCCGGGTGAATGCCAATTGCGGATGTATAATCATCGTCAACAAATACCAGTTCTTCATTTTGATCATAAATTGCAATGATTATGGTGAAACGATAAAGAATGGAATCGGAATCATTGGTGAATGTTACATTAACATAATTATCATATTCGTCTGCTGAAAGCTCCAATTTTGCTTCACATGGAATTTTTGAGTAGTCATTTCCATATTCTATAGTTTTTATAGAAAACTTGTAATCTGTAACGGTGTCGGATTTTAGTACTTCATCCAGAATAAAATCACTTATATAGGCATACTCGCCCGGTTCCAATTTGAGATTAGAAGGATAAGAGCTAACATAATCTTCTGCAAAGATAATTTCATCGTTAGCGTTGAAACCGACAAGTTTTCCGCCGTAATCGACATATCCTGCGGAATCTCCTGTGTTTTCCACTTTTGCAAAGAAATAAGCCTTGCTATTACCCTCAAAGGTGATAAGATTTTTGTTTGTAACGGTCATTTTTGCTTCAGCCATCGCGGAAGCTGTGAGTGAAAACAACAGTGCAAATACTAGAACAACAACAAGCAATCGTTTCATATGGATATCTCCTTTACATTACTTAAAATTTTTTAAATCATACGAAGTATACTTACCACCAATAAAATTGTCAATGCAATATTTATATGAAAAAGCTATCATTTTTGGAAACGCTGAGGTGTAGAAAGTTCGTGCTGCATTTTATAAAAAACTTGCCTACAACTCGTCAATTCGTTTTGTTGACAACAATTAATAAAAGTGAGAAACTAAATTGATTTTTCCGGAAGCGAGTAGAAAGTATTAAGCAGAACGTGAAGAATTAAAAGCTTGTTAAGCAACACTTAGTTTTAATGTCGTTCCATGTGGTTATAATTGTAAATGTAAGTATAAGGAATTTGTATGAAATAGCGCCGTACAAATTTCCGGGCAAGATTAAAACGCTTTTTCCAAAACGGTACTTAAGAAATTGGTAAGCGTTACTTATTTTAAGAATAGTGATTATAAACATAAGGAGAAAGGAGAAGCATTATATGAAAAAACTTAATGAAATAGCTTTTTTTGTATTATTAGCCTTTATATTTCTTTCCATATCAATTATTCCGCATATTATGGATATGCCGAATCTTTATCTTCTGGATAGAAAAGTGGTTAATTTTTCCGACGGTTGGGCTTGGAAAGGCGATGGATACGAGAAAAAATATAGTCTGCCTTATCATTTTGATGTAGAAAATTCCGAACCTTTAGTGATAAGGAACACTATTCCCGATGATTTGCCCGATGGTTCTGTTTTTGCAACGAGATCTGTTGCACATTCCGTTGTTGTAAAAATTGACGGAGAAACTATTTACGAAATGGGCAATGACAGAGAAAAATATCTGGGACGGGATTTAGGTACGTTTTGGGCATTTATAAAAACCGAGCCGGAGCATAAGGGCAAGGAAATTGA
The DNA here is from genome assembly GCA_012837835.1 of Christensenellaceae bacterium. Classification (GTDB taxonomy): domain Bacteria; phylum Bacillota; class Clostridia; order Christensenellales; family Aristaeellaceae; genus DTU024. The sequence continues at coordinate 10,056 of DUQK01000044.1, forward strand.
AATTTCCCTTTTTTCCTATAGAACTGTTTCACATGGTTTCGCTTCCGAGGTGTTTATAGGTTCAGAAAGTGCCTTGTATGCACACCTTTTTATGCAAAATGGTTTATGGAATATTTTCTCCCCTGTTATAATTTCTTTGGGTTTATTCATTATTTTTGCTTATTTTGTCTTTGGTATTTACAAGGAGAAAAATCGAGCTATTCTCTATCTGGGGTTTTTTGCTTTCATCATGGGCAACTGGTTTTTGGGTGAGTCGCAAATGTTGCAGCTTATAACGAAAAACACCTACTATACCGTTAGGATTACACATCTAATGACTTTGCTTGCTCCTATAACTGCTTGCTTATTTATACGAGAAATTGTTCCGATGAAAAAGAGGTTTTTGGATGATTTCTTAGTTACTTTAGCAATTGTAAATGCAGTTGTCACTCTGGGTTTAGAGTATTTTGATATACTGGGTCTTACCGATACTATTGATATGACGATGGTACTTATCGTATTAATCTCTGTGTATTATTTGGGAATTCTTCTAATGGAAACCTTATTATACAAAAACGAGAAAGCGTTTAGAGAATTAAAGCTACTGTCCATTGTTTTCGTTTCTGGAATTGTGGAAATAGCAGTATATTATATAAATGGACAATTGGTAACATCTCACTTTCTGCATATTGGCGTATTGGTTTATGTTATCTTAATGTTGATATCCCAGTTTAAAGACTATATGGACAGAAAGAGGATAAGAGAAGAAAGAGAATACTATGCAAAAATGGCATATACCGATATTTTGACAGGGGGATATAACCGAGCAAGGTATATGGAAGATATGGAAAAAATAACTGAACCGGGAGGAGTAGTAATTGTACAGGTTGATACCGATAGACTCAAATATATAAATGATAGCTTTGGTCATTCTGCCGGTGATTTGGCGATTATTGACACATATCAAATTGTAGAAGCAAATTTCGCTCATGTAGGCAATACTTACCGTATAGGCGGGGATGAGTTTGCTGTAATTGTAAAAAACACTGCAACGACAGAGGAAGTGGATACCATAATTGAGAAAGTAAAAAAAGATGTAGAATTAAAAGACAAAGAAAGAGAATACACCTTTTCAATATCTTTAGGATTTGCAGAGTATGAAGCTTCCTTGGATGAAGATATTTATGCTACCGCCGTAAGAGCCGACCATAAAATGTACGAAGACAAAAGAAGGCTTAAGAATGTTTAATCAGTAGGATAATTACAGAAAAGCCGTATTAAAGCATATATATACGCATAACAAAGGCATAGTATAAGACTTATTGTACGAAAACAATATGAGGTCAATTTTATTACCACACAATCCTTCGTACCACTTGAGGGCTTCTAGCTAGATTTATTTGATTACCCAAAACGCCGAAAGCAATATTGTGCCGATACTTCCCAGAGTAATGAATGCTCTGTCTGTTTTCTCACCCATTCTTTTTCTTATTGCGAAGTAAAAAGCGAATCCAGCCATGCCACCGAGGGTGTTGGTGATGAGGTCAGTGATGTCGCTGGTGCCAAGCGCCAAGATATATTGAGTTACTTCAAAGAGCAGGCTGAGTAGGGAAATAAATAGCACAGACTTGAGCCAAGCGGATTTTTTCTCCTTATCTTTTAGGAGCATGCCTAGGTAGAGTCCAATGGGTGAGAAGGCGAGAAAGTTAAGCAGTGTTTCTTTTGCGTTAAATGCTGGAATCCAGTTGATACTCCGGAATTCAGGCAAAAAAAGAACCTGTAGGGTATGGATGCTACTCTTGAAGAGAATCATCCAGACCAGAATCAGCAAGTACAAGGCAAGCAGAGTTGTAACCCAGAGTTTTTTCTTTTGTTTCATCAGTTATTGCCCTCCAGTATACAAACGAAAATCAGGTTCATTTTATTTCATGATAAACATAACAATTATAACATAAATAAAACGCTTATCTCAACTGATCTTAAGAGTAAATTTGCAAAGTAATGTTTGACTTCTCTACAAAACTCATAAATAATGCTGCAAATTAACGGTTGAATTTTACAGCAATAGAGTGTACAATATACTAAATGAAAGGAGTTGAAATTATGCCGAACATTAAACCCGTTTCCGATTTGCGCAATTATACAGAAGTACTGCGTGATGTGGCTGTAGGCACTCCTGTATTTTTAACAAAGAACGGCAGAGGTAAATACGCCATTGTAGATATAAAAGACTATGAAAAAACGCAGGCAAGCCTTGAAATGTTAAGCGAACTTGCCAAGGGGCGTAAGAGTGGCGAGGAGCAAGGCTGGTTGAATTTGCAAACTGTAGAAGAAAATCTTGGAATCATTCATGAATAATCTTTATCTATCCCCACAAGCGCAGGAAGACCTTTTCCAAATCAAAGCATATATTGAGAATGATTTAGAAAATTCGGCGGCGGCTCTATCAACGGTTGGAAAAATCACAAAAACAATAGGCAGATTGCGGGAACACGCATTCATAGGTTCGCCGCTTAGCGTAAAAATTAATGTAAGCAGCGATTATCGCTATCTAATAAGCGGTAACTATATGATTTTTTATAGAGTGTTAGGTGATGATGTGTTTGTTGACCGTATACTATACGGCAGGAGAGACTATATTCGTATACTGTTCGCAGATGAAAATGAAGATGAGTAGCGTACTGCGCTCGATTTATTAGGAATAATTTTATAAAAACTAATCTATAAAACGCCTGTAATCGTTTATACAAGGCGTTTTTTGGCGGAGTTGGCACAAAACCCGTCCAGTAATGCGATAGAAGTGTTTTTGTAGAGCGATATCGTATTGTATTTTGTTCTTTTATTGATATTTTGATATATATACTGGAGAATAGTTTCGAATATGAAACCTAAAAACCTATATTACACAAAGCAAAAAAGAGGAAACTTTATTGTTCCAATTGATATTCTGATATGTGACTAGATATGGAGTATGATAGAATATCATAAACAGGCACTCACGAAAATCAGAAAGGGTGTAATACCAGAAAAAAGGGTGCCTTTTTCTAATGGGAGCACCTTTTTTTACAAGAGTATGATATAATTTAATTGTTTTAAGATACGGTGCGGATGTCTGTTGTTATTTAAAAGTAAAAAGATTGCGTGCTTAATTTTGTCTGAAACATAGTTAGTTAATTATAAAGGTTTGGAGGTTTATGTGGCGAAGAAAAATGATGACTTTTTTGTAAAGAAGAAGGCTTGGTCTGTTGTAAAGGATGAGCTTCTGGGCTGTTATTTAAAACCTTATGTCTCTAAAATCTTGCATACATACAAACCATTGGTATATGTAGATTGTTTTGCTGGCAAAGGGAAATTCGAGGACGGTAATGATGGATCTCCGTTAATTGCGCTTAGAATAATTGATGAGTGCTGTGCAAGTACGAAAATGAAAAGCATACAGGTTGAAGCTATATTTATTGACCTAAACTATGCAGATGATTTGAAGGAAAACCTCAAGGCTTACCCTTGGACAAAAATAGTATCGGGCAAATATGAGGACAACATCAAATCTATTTTGCGTGATAAAGAAAACTGCAATGTGTTCCTTTATATTGATCCTTACGGTATTAAGGCGTTGCAGAGCTCCTTATTCGACTACTTTGCAAAAGGTCAATTTAGTTCTATAGAATTGCTTATAAATATGAACTCGTTTGGTTTTATCAGAGAGGCTTGTCATGCACTTGGAACCACTTTTGATGAAAAGGCGCTTTTCGATGATCTGGTTGAGTACGAGCCAACAAAAATGGATGCTTCTGATAAATCTATTAGAGAACTCAACGAAATAGCTGGAGGCGACTACTGGCAGTCGATCATTGAAGCCTATACAAAAGGTGAAATAAATACTTACGATGCAGAGGTTCAATTTTCGGAACAGTATTGTATGCGTCTCATGAAAAGTTACACTTATGTTCTTAATATGCCGGTCAGAATTAAGAGGGGGCACCGACCAAAATATAGACTAATCCATGCAACAAACCATAGGGATGGTTGTCTGCTTATGGTTGATAACATTTGTAATCGTTGGGAGACACTGCGGGGAATCCAATCTGGTGGGCAGATGGCACTATGGACCGAGAACTATGATAATCAGATGGTTAATGAGGATGATATTGTTGCAAAAACATTAGAACATTTTTCTCAATGCATTAACTGGACATCTCTTCATGATGCACTTGCCGTTTTTTTTATGAAACATGGTCCAATTTGTTCTACTGGTGATGTGAAACAAATACTAAAAAAATTTGAAAAGGATGGTAGGTTGGCTATATTAAGAAATCCGGACATGACTGTGAAGGGGAAACCTACTGCATTCATGTCTGAAGAAAAAGGAAAAACAGTGTCTGTGAGGTGGATAAATTGAAAAAAATAAAGAAGTTTATCCAACGTAAGACACTTATATATAAAACGGAGGTTGAATATGGAGATTATACGATGAATCATGTTCTCGGCTGTTCTCACGGATGCCTCTATCCATGCTATGCATATTTACAAAAAAAGCGCTTTGGTGATGTAAAGTCGTATAAAGATTGGTGTGAACCGGCGCTTGTAGAGAACACATTAGAGCTATTGGATGAAGAACTTCCGAGATTTAAGAGTAAGATCCAAATGTTGCACCTCTGTTTTACGACTGATCCGTTTATGTATCAGTACAAAGAGGTGCAAGATATGAGCCTTGCTGCTATCAAGAAGATTAACGCTGCCGGTGTCAAATGCTCTGTATTAACAAAAGGAGTTCTGCCGATTGAATTGGCAGAGTTATCGAAAGATAATGAATATGGTGTTACCTTGATATCTACAAATGAGACATTCAGGAAACGAATGGAACCGGGCTCGGCGCCGTGGAAAAAGCGTCTGGATGCATTAAAAGCGCTGCACAATGCAGGGTGTAAAACTTGGGTGAGTATTGAACCATATCCAACGCCGAATATTGTAAAGCAGGATATGCAAAAGCTACTGGATGAAGTTAGCTTTGTTGACTGCATTATTTTTGGTAGAATGAATTATAATAAAGAGGTCACATTATATGCTGAACATAAGAAGTTTTTCAATGATAGTGCTGCAGAAGTAATGTTATTCTGTAATAAACATGGTATCAGTTACCACATCAAAGAAGGAACAATAACAGATTAATATTAATCAAGAAAGATATATAATCTGATTTCCGTGTAAATTAACAGGTTGTATCTTTTTAATGACAATCAAAGCTGTAAAAGTAAGCCTGAAAAGACAGGGCTGTTAATATCCTAAAAAACCATATTTTACAGGGTATCGGGGAACACAATACAATTGTTTGGCAAATCAAAACTGTTTTTAGATGATGTACACTATTTGAACGCGATGTAAACCTATTGAGTTTCGTTGCTTAGGATTCTAACTAGCAAAAATGATAATAATCCGTCTTGCCAAAAGACATTGTGTGGATACTACGATTTGGCAATGTGCCGGGAAGTATTATGTTTCAAGGGAAATGGCAAATTCTATAATAATTAAGAAAAGGTTTAATAAGTTAATGTTGACGACTGTATCAAATATTGCTTTTGCGTCTATTGCAGTCTGCACATAGCATCATGCAATTTTCAGCTATTGTTTTTCCGCCTTTGCTCCAAGGGGTTATATGGTCAGCTTGCATTTTTTCAAATGGGAAGTGTTGTTTGCATTTATTGCAGATACCTTTTTGTCTTTCGTAAGCAACTCTTGCCATTTTAGGGGTAAATTTTCTTATGTTTAAATGTCGTTCGTCCCCACCAAGTAAATACTCATATATGCCAGAGAGTTTTGTTACATCCTCATTATCCATAAGCTCAAGGATCTGTTCTTCAAGTTGTTTCGGGTCGTAATGGTTAGCATGATATTTGTTATAAAATATTCCCCAATCAAGACCTTTCATTTCTCTACGATAAACAGGGAAGGTTGCTTTAACCCAATTTATAACCGCTTGGAAGTAAAGCCATAATTTATTACAATTTGTATCATGCTGATGTTCAGCCATATAATCCTCAATTTCTTTTTCGTCACGGGACGCAATCCATTTAATAGCGGTTTCAAGGTAGTTTTGACGAATTGGCGATCCATTCATGTATTCACTTGCTATAGCGTAAGCGGGGCAACCCGTTTTGCTGAAGTATTTTTTTGCTTCCGTCAGCCATTCACCAGTATAAATAGCATTCCGTAATTCTTGATCTGTTAATTTTTCTCCAGCTATGTTTATAATCTTAAACCAATCAAGTTTTTCCTTGTCAGTTCCTTCACATATATAAATCATTAAAGGATAATTCAATATGTGTTGTTGCTCACTTTGCGTAAGGTTATGAAACCCCATATGATCTATAGAAAAATCACCATTTACATATTGGCAAACGCTAATTGTTCGTTGTTGCCCATCCAGTAATTCAAAATTGCCATCATCGCTTTTTACCCAATACATAACGTTTAGCGGGAAGTTTTTCTGTATTGTACGAATAACTTCATCACGCTGCTTATCCTTATAGATAAATTCACGTTGAAAAGCGGGACGAATGTTCAAGCGACCGTTATAACCTATAACACCATCTTCTGCACTGTCTTTATAGCCTTCAACAACTTCACGGACAGGTATTTCATGCAACTCGATTTTCATTGTTTATCCTCACTTTTCGCTTGTTTTCGACGTATAAGAATACGGGCATACTTTTCTTTACCTTTAATCCGTCCCCGGTGTCTAAATCTACTGTCTGTTCGTAAACTTTCTGTTGAATCAGATAAATCACTGCTGTGTGTTTGTCCTATAATTTCAAATTGTTCTGGGTTGTAGTACTGCATAAATGTGATTGGAACACCCATAATATCGTAATAATCACAAGGAATATCGGCTGTCCGGCTAACTTCAATTGCATTGTAATTATCATATTTTGGATAATTTTCAGGTGAATATGTTCTAAACAGTGTCATATCTTCATGGCGCTTTTCAATATCAAGGTTTGTAAACCAACAAATATTACCCATACGCCGCCATTTTTGTCCGTTTTCGTCAATTTTGAAATCGGTTGCTTTTTCCTCATATGTGTCCGGTACGGCAAACCAAAAATGTCCGTTGTTATAACCTAACCAAATTTCGTTATCTCGAATAAGTGGAAAGATATCGCTATAACAAACATTGTTCTGATTACCGATAATTAAAAAATCTTTTTTATACTCAATAAGTTGAGCCATATATTCACGAAATAAAGAGAATGGGGGATTGGTTACAACAATATCTGCTTGTTGCAATAGATCTACACATTCTGGGGAACGAAAATCACCGTCACCATCTAGTAGCGTAAGGATGTTCTTTTTATTTCTTATTAGGTATTCCACGTCCGCAAGATCTGTACGCCCATCTTGGTTTAAGTCTGTTACTTCTGTTATTTCAATTTTATATGGCTTTTTACCACTTTTTGCTTCGCCTATAATGTTATCTTGACCATAGATATTAAGTTGAGAATACATGATTGGTGAAGTTGCATAACAAGTGGCAATTAGTTTTTTCAAGCCTAACGAATTAAAATTGATTGCAAAGTATTTGAAAAAGTTACTTTCATAAGGGTCGTCACAGTTACAAAAAACAATCTTGTCCATAAAGTGTTTCCGATAATATTTTAACTCATTTTCAATAAGCGATAATTGGGTGTAAAACTCATCCGCTTTATCCCTTCTTGAAGAATGTAAATTTCTATTACCTGTCTTTTTTGCCAATTTGCCCTCCCTAGTGTTTCTGCTTTAATCAGTTATTTATATATTACAGTAAATTAGAAGTAAAATCAAAGTGTTTGAGGGATAGATAAATATGGTGAAGAGGACGGGATTCGCCCGCTTACGCGGGTCCTATTACTGCAAAACCGTCCACTAGACGCTTTTGCTACGCTCTGTTCAATCCTTTTTCGCATTTCCGCCAAATGAAAACCACCCTTACGGGCGGTCTTCATCTGGCGGAGAGGGAGGGATTCGAACCCTCGTGCGCTTGCGCGCAAACTGATTTCGAGTCAGCCCCGTTATGACCACTTCGATACCTCTCCATGTTGGGGTATATTACAATAATTATTATTCATCGTCAAGCTGGCGGTGTGTTGCTTTGTTTGAGTTTTGCTTCATTAATATAGGACGGATATTGCACAATTATAGGACGGAAATATCTCTTTTTCTCAATGGTGTGCTAAATAGAGGCATGCAGTGGTATACAAAATTTTACCTCATTGGAATAAAAACAACTAACAAAAAGCGGTAGGGAGAAAAAAGCATATAACGAATGACCACATTAAAAATCACAACTTGAAACCCCCGAGAGAGTGTGCATAGTGAGTGAGTTTAAGTTAACGCTTTTTGAAGATATATAAGGGTTTTAGGGGGTAGGATTACAATATAGGTGAAAGAAAAGTGCAAAAAAGGCTTGCAATTATTGTACAAGTAATGTATAATACGCAGGCTGTCTTTTTGGGTAGACGCGATAGGTTGCCGCCCCGGCCTGGACGGGTAATTATCGCCGACCAGCCTGTAAATCAGGCGACGGGCTCAGCAAAAGCAGCCGGCAGAGGCTGCTAGGAGTACGAAATTCAAGGAGGAATACCATGGCCGCACAGAAAATACGCATTAAACTAAAAGCCTATGAGCATGACCTTATAGACAATTCCGCCGAGCGCATTGTCGAAACGGCAAAGCGCACAGGCGCAAGGGTTTCAGGCCCTATACCGCTGCCCACGCAGAAAGAGATAATCACCATTTTGCGTGCGCCGCACAAATATAAGGACAGCCGTGAGCAGTTTGAAAGAAGAACTCACAAGCGCCTTATAGACGTGCATAACCCTAATGCAAAAACCACCGATGCCCTCATGAAGCTTGACCTTCCAGCAGGCGTCGAAATCGAAATCAAGCTCTAGTCAGGAGGATATCATGAAGAAAGCAATTTTAGGAAAGAAACTGGGCATGACTCAGGTGTTCCTAGAAGACGGTACATTGGCGCCTGTTACGGTAATACAGGCGGGTCCATGCACTGTCGTTCAGAAGAAAACAATAGAAAGCGACGGATATGAATCCGTACAGGTTTGTTTTGAAACACTTCCTGAAAACCGCGCGAAGAAGATTGTAAACAAGCCCAAGCAGGGTCATTTCAAAAAAGCGGGCGTAGCTCCTGCGAGGTATCTAAAGGAGTTCCGCTTTGAGGACAGCTCTTCATACGAAGTGGGTCAAACCCTTTCGGTTTCCCAGTTCAGCAAGGGCGACAGGATAGATGTTACCGGCACAAGCAAGGGCCACGGCTTTACAGGCGTTATACAGCGTTATGGTTTTGGCAGAGGACCTATGTCACACGGCTCAAAATACCACAGGGGAGTGGGCGCGCTGAGCGCAGGTTCAAACCCTTCAAAGGTGCACAAGGGAAGACCACTGCCGGGGCAGCATGGTAACAAAAGGGTAACCATTCAAAACCTTGAAGTTGTTGATGTGGATGAGGACCGTAACCTTATTCTGGTACGCGGGAGCGTTCCCGGCCCTAACAACGGTTTGCTGTCCGTACGCAACGCAGTGAAAGCGAAGTAAAGGAGGGAATATAATATGCCAACAATAGAGATGGTAAACATGCAGGGCAAACCTGCGGGCTCATTGGAGCTAAACGATGCCGTGTTTGGCGTAACGCCTCATGTAGCTTCGATGCACTTGGTTGTACGCTCCATACTAGCTGCAAAAAGGCAGGGAACCCAAAGCGCGCTTAAGCGCGGCGAGGTACGCGGGGGCGGGCGCAAAATATACCGCCAAAAGGGCACAGGTAGGGCGCGCCACCACAGCAGCCGTGCTCCGCAGTTCCGCAAAGGCGGGGTAGTATTTGCACCAAAGCCGAGGAAATATGTAGTAAACGTACCGCGCAAGGTACGCCGCCTAGCTATGCTAAGCGCCCTTTCGGCAAAGCTTAGTGCAGGGGATTTAATCGTGCTTGACAGCCTTAAATTTAGCGAAGGCAAAACAAAGCTAATGGCTAACATGCTAAAAGCCATAGGCGCAGAGGATAAAGTACTGCTCGTTACAAACGAAAAAGACGAACTTATCCGCCGTGCTGGCAATAACTTGCCCAAGCTTGAAGGTGCATATCCCAACACTATAAATGTTTACGACATTCTCCGTGCAGATAAGCTTGTAATCACTAAGGATGCCGTAAAGAGTATTGAGGAGGTATATGCATAATGAAAAACCCGCATGACATTATTCTACGCCCCGTGCTTACAGAAAAAGGCTACGACGGTATTGCTGATAAGCAGTATGTATTCGAGGTCGATATCCGTGCAAACAAGATAGAGATTAAAAAAGCACTGGAAGAGATATTTAAAGATATTAAAGTACAAAGGGTAAATACGCTGCGCACCATGGGCAAGATAAAGCGCCAAGGCAGAACCAGCGGCAGAACACGAGAGATTAAAAAGGCCTATGTAAAACTCACCGAGGATTCTAAGCCCATAGAGTTTTTCGAAGGCATGATTTAAGAAAGGAGAGGCAAAATGGCAGTTCGTGTATACAAACCTACTTCACCGGCTCGCAGACATATGTCTGTTAACAGCTTTGAAGAAATTACAACCAATAAACCCGAAAAGTCTTTGCTGACTCCGCTAAAGAAGCATTCAGGTCGCAATAGTCAGGGTAAAATAACCGTTCGCCACCACGGCGGTCGCCAGAAGCGTAAATATCGCATCATTGATTTTAAACGCGATAAGTTTGATGTTCCGGCGAAGGTCGCCACCATAGAGTATGACCCCAATCGCTCGGCATTCATAGCCCTTCTGCATTATTTAGACGGCGAGAAGCGCTACATACTGGCTCCCGTCGGTCTCAAGGTGGGGGACATGGTAGTAAGCTCCGATGATGCCGATATAGTAACAGGTAATTCACTGCCTATATCGTCAATACCCGTAGGCACGCTCATTCATAATATAGAGCTTAAAAAGGGCAAGGGCGGTCAGCTTGCACGCTCGGCAGGTGCGTATGCACAGCTTATGGCAAAGGAAGGTAAATATGCGCAGGTAAGGCTCCCTTCGGGCGAAGTTCGCAAAGTGCCGGTAGACGGCAGGGCGACTATAGGCACAGTTGGCAATATAGACCACGAAAACGTGCGTATAGGTAAAGCGGGAAGATCCCGCAACATGGGCAAACGCCCAAGCGTGAGAGGTCTTGCGATGAACCCGGTAGACCACCCGCACGGCGGCGGCGAGGGCAACTCACCCATAGGTATGCCGGCGCCCCTTACCCCTTGGGGTAAGCCCACTCTAGGCTACAAGACGCGCAAGCGCAAGAAGTACTCAAACGACATGATAGTACACCGCAGACGTAAGAAGAGATAGCGACAAGGTGAAAGGAGGAAAAGCATAGATGAGTCGTTCAATTAAAAAAGGACCTTTTGTAAGCGAAAAGCTTTACAAGCGTATCGAAGCGATGAATGCATCGGGCAAGAAAACCGTCCTGAGAACCTGGTCGCGTGCATCAACAATATTCCCTGAGTTCGTGGGTCATACCATAGCCGTTCATGATGGACGCAAGCATGTGCCCGTGTACATTACCGAGGACATGGTAGGTCATAAACTGGGGGAGTTTGCCCCAACTAGGACATTCAGAGGTCACGCCGGTTCCAAGAGCACCGGAAGAAGATAAGGGAAAGGAGATAGCTAGATGGCAAGCAACACAAAAAGCAAAGGCGATTCACATCGTGAAAAGCGGGATATGCGCCCAAAGGCACATTTAAGGCATGTGCGCATCTCCTCTAGGAAAGCAGCGCCGGTTATTAACCTTATCCGTGGCAAAAGTGTGGAGGATGCAAGGGCGATACTCAAATTTACACCCAAGGCCGCTTCACCCATCCTGTTAAAACTGCTTGAAAGCGCAGTTGCCAATGCGGTCAACAACCTAGATATGGACGTTTCAACCCTATATGTGGCGGAGGCATATGCCAACCAAGGTCCCACCATGAAGCGTTACATACCCCGTTCCCGCGGTTCGGCAGCCCCAATATTAAAGCGCACAAGCCACTTTAGCATAGTGCTTGATAGTAAACAGGAGGAAAAATAATGGGCCAAAAAGTAAACCCACATGGCGCACGCGTAGGTGTTATATTTAACTGGAGCACACGCTGGTATGCTAACAAGAAAGATTATGCAGATAACCTCGTACAGGACTATGAGATTCGCAAAATGCTCAAGGAAAAGTATTATGCAACGGGCATTAGCCGTATAGATATTTCAAGGAACGCTTCCCGCATCACGATAGATATACATACCGGTCGTCCCGGAATGGTAATAGGCAGGGGCGGCAAAGGCGTAGAAGAGCTTAAAGAAACTGTTGAAAAGATGGTAGGCCAGCCGGTTATTATAAACGTGCTTGAAATTAAAAACCCCGATGCAGATGCACAGCTGGTTGCCGAGAATATTGCTCAGCAGCTTGAAAAGCGTATTTCCTTCAGGCGCGCAATGAAGCAGAGCATACAGCGTTCAATGCGTGCGGGCATTAAGGGTATTAAAACGCAGGTCAGCGGCAGGCTTGGCGGTGCGGATATTGCAAGGTCGGAGAACTATCACGAAGGCTCCATCCCCCTGCAGACGCTCCGCGCCAATATAGACTACGGTTTTGCCGAAGCCAAGACCACATACGGCAGAATAGGCGTCAAGGTTTGGATTTATAAGGGGCAGATTCTACCGCAGCCCAAGCGTGATGGCGCCAGAGCGGAAGGAGGCAGATAGGCATGTTGATGCCAAAGAGAGTTAAAAGACGCAAGCAGTTTCGCGGGCGTATGAAAGGCAAGGCGTACCGCGGCAACACGGTTTCCTACGGCGATTGGGGCCTTGTTGCGCAGGATCCAAGCTGGGTAACCAGCCAGCAGATTGAAGCTGCTCGTATCGCTCTGACACGCCACATAAAGCGCGGCGGTCAGGTATGGATAAAGATTTTCCCCGACAAGCCCGTCACGGCAAAGCCGGCCGAAACACGCATGGGTTCAGGCAAAGGCTCACCGGAATACTGGGTGGCAGTCGTAAAGCCCGGCAGGGTTATGTTCGAAGTTAGCGGCGTAGAAGAAAGCGTAGCAAAGGAAGGCTTAAGGCTTGCTTCCGCAAAGCTTCCCATGCGCACTAAAGTTATTTCCAAAGCACAGAGTGAAGGCGGTGATGTCTGATGAAGGCTAGCGAATTTGCTTCCATGGATCAAAAGCAGTTGGATGAAAAAATCAAGGAGCTCAAGAGCGAACTATTCAACCTGCGTTTTCGCTTGGCTACAGGTCAGCTTGAAAACACAATGCAGATAAGCCAAGTAAAGAAGGACATCGCAAGAGCTTTGACCGTACAAACACAGCAAGCCCGCAAGGCTGCCCGATAACCGTTGAAAGGAGGCATAGGAATGTCAGAAACAAGGTCGCTTCGCAAGACCAGAACAGGAAAAGTAGTAAGCGATAAGATGGATAAAACCGTAGTAGTGGCGGTAAACCGTTTGGTAAAGCATCCCCTATACGGCAAATATCTTAAGCGCACAAGCAAATTGCATGCACATGACGAGAACAATGCCTGCGGTATCGGGGATACCGTACGCGTCATGGAAACACGCCCGCTTAGCAAAACAAAATGCTGGCGTGTGATAGAGATTTTAGAGAAGGCAAAGTAATAGCATGATGCGCAGTTTCTGCACTCATGCTGACAGAAGGAGGAAGCCCTATGATTCAGACGCAAACCCGGCTAAAAGTTGCCGATAACTCAGGCGCTAAAGAGATAATGTGTATTCGTGTACTGGGCGGTTCCGGAAGGCGCACCGCTTCAGTTGGAGATATAATCGTAGCAAGCGTTAAATCGGCTGCACCGGGAGGACAGGTTAAAAAAGGCGAGGTAGTTCGTGCGGTAATAGTGCGCGTTCGTAAAGACCTTCGCCGTCCGGACGGCAGTTATATAACCTTTGATGATAATGCCGCCGTTATAATAAATGATGCAAAACAGCCCCGCGGGACGCGTATATTCGGACCCGTTGCACGAGAATTGCGTGAGAGAGATTTCATGAGGATAGTTTCCCTTGCGCCTGAAGTTCTGTAGGAGGCGAAGATGAAACTACATGTAAAAACGGGCGACGAAGTAATGGTAATAGCCGGTAAGGATAAGGGTAAGAAGGGCAAGGTACTAAAAGCATTCCCTGCAACCGGAAGAGTGGTTGTAGAAGGCGTGGCTATGGTAACCAAACACCAGAAATCCAGAGCTCAAGGGCAGCCCGGCGGCATAATAACTAAGGAAGCCGCGGTAGATTCAAGCAATGTTATGCTTGTGTGCCAGAAATGCGGAAAACCTTCGCGCTATGGCAAAAAGGTTCTTGATAACGGCAAAAAAGTTCGCATGTGCAAAAAATGCGGCGAGCAGATGGATTAGGAGGAAAGGTAAATGGCAACAAGAATTAAAGAAAAATATCAGTCTGAAGCTGTACCCGCCCTTCAAAAAAAGTTCGGCTACAAGAACATTATGGAGGTTCCAAAGCTTGCTAAGATTGTTATCAACATAGGTCTTGGCGATTGCAAGGATAACCCCAAACTTCTTGAGAGCGCGGTTTCTGAGATTGCGGATATCTCCGGTCAAAAGCCTATAGTAATCAAGGCTAAGAAGTCCGTCGCTAACTTTAAGCTGCGCGAGGGAATGAACGTCGGCGCGAAAGTAACACTGCGCGGCAGAAGAATGGAAGAATTCTTTGACCGTCTTGTCAGCATAGCGCTTCCGCGTGTACGCGACTTTAGAGGCGTTTCAAACAATGCATTTGACGGCAGGGGCAACTACGCTCTTGGTATAAGGGAACAGCTTATATTCCCCGAGATAAACTATGATGATGTCGAAAAAATACGCGGTTTTGAAATGATATTCGTAACCACGGCAAAAACGGACGAAGAAGCCAAGGAACTGCTTTCGCTCCTTGGAATGCCGTTTGCGCAGTAAGGGAGGGAAAGAATATGGCAAAGAAGAGCATGAGAGTAAGTCAACAGAGAAAGCCTAAGTTCTCAACCCGTGCATATACCCGTTGCCGCATTTGCGGGCGTCCCCATGCAGTGCTGCGCCGTTATGGCATATGCCGCATATGTTTCCGTGAACTGGCATATAAAGGGCAGATACCCGGCGTACGCAAGGCAAGCTGGTAAGCATTAGGGAAAAGGAGGATAACTAGATGAATATAACCGATCCGATCGCCGACATGCTAACTAGGATACGCAATGCGCAGGTTGCCAAGCATGATACGGTAATGATACCCGCAAGCAAGACAAAGAAAGCAATAGCAAAAATCCTTTACGATGAAGGCTATATAAGAAGCTATGAGTTTATCGACGATGGCGTTCAGGGCCAGATAAAGCTTGCAATAAAATATATTGATGAACACAAAAACCCGGTAATTGCCGGCCTTCGCAGGATTTCAAAACCCGGTCTTAGGGTTTATGCCAAATGCGAAGATCTCCCCAAGGTACTGGGGGGGCTGGGCATAGCAATTATCTCAACTTCCAAAGGCCTCATGACCGATCGAGCTGCCAGACAAGCCAGGCTCGGTGGCGAAGTGATGGCTTATATTTGGTAATGTAAGGCTAGGAGGTGTATTAATGTCTCGCGTCGGAAAAGAACCGATTACAGTGCCAAAAGGCGTTACTGTTACCATAAGCGATGAAAATCTTGTAACTGTAAAGGGTCCTAAAGGCACGCTTTCACAGCAAGTCCAGAGTGATTTTACCATAAAGCAGCAGGACGACCACCTTGTAATAGAGCGTCCGAGCAACGCTAAACCGCATAAGGCGAAGCACGGTCTTTACCGCTCACTGGTAAACAATCTGGTAGTAGGCGTTACAGAGGGCTATGAAAAGGTGCTGGAAATTGTTGGCACAGGCTACCGTGCACAGGTGGAGGGTAATAAGCTCACAGTTAACGCAGGTTATTCACACCCCGTGGTGTTTGAAGCGCCTGACGGAATAACTTTTGAAACCCCAAATGCCACTACCATAGTAGTAAAAGGCATAAACAAACAGGTTGTCGGCAACCTTGCAGCAGATATACGCGCCGTGCGTAAACCCGAACCCTATCTTGGTAAGGGCATACGTTACAGGGGCGAACATATACGCCGCAAGGAAGGCAAGGCAGGCAAGTAAAGGAAGGGAGTGAACGCATATGTTCAAAAAACGCGATAAAAATGCGCAGCGCCGCATACGCCACGCGCGTATACGCAGGAAGATAAGCGGCACCCCAGAGGTACCGCGCCTGTGTGTTTTCCGCAGCAATAACTATATCTATGCACAAGTAATAGACGATACTAAGGGCTCTACCATAGCGCAGGCTTCTTCAATGGAACAGGCGCTTAAGGAAAAAGCCGAAGGCAAAACCAAAGTCGAAACTTCCAAGCTCGTCGGCAAAACAATTGCGGAGCGTGCGATGGAAGCCGGCGTTACAAGCGTTGTGTTCGACCGTGGCGGTTATGTCTACAAGGGACGCGTAGCATCTCTTGCGGACGGCGCACGTGAAGCCGGACTAAAATTTTAACAGGAGGAAGGAAATCGCATGGCTCGCAAACAAGATCGTAGACAAAATCGTCGCCAAGAACCGGAAAGCGAATTTAAAGAGAAACTCGTCGCGGTAAACCGCGTTAGCAAAACGGTTAAGGGCGGTCGTAATATACGTTTTTCAGCGCTGGTAGTTATAGGCGATGAAGCAGGCAGGGTTGGTGCAGGCGTTGGCAAGGCGGTTGAAATACCTGAAGCTATTCGCAAGGCGGTACAGGATGCCAAAAAGCATCTTATTAATGTGCCTCTTAAAGATACTACCATACCCCATCAGGCAACCGGTTACTTTGGTACAAGTAAGGTTGTACTCTTGCCGGCTGAAGAGGGCGCAGGCGTTATAGCAGGTGGCGCCGCAAGGGCAGTGCTTGAACTTGCCGGTATACGCGACATACGCACAAAGAGCTTCGGCTCCAGCAATCCGGTAAACACTGTAAAGGCTACTGTAGAAGGCCTTAAGCTCCTCCGTTCAGCTGAACATGTGGCGCGCTTGCGCGGCAAGACGGTTGAAGAGATACTCGGCTAGGAGGGGAATATGAGTTTAAGAATTACTTTAAAAAAATCCACCATAGCAAGGAAACAAAACCAGAAGGACACAGTAAAAGCGCTGGGTCTTAGGAAGATAGGTCAAACAGTAATTAAGCCCGACAATCCTTGCATTCGCGGTCAGATTTTTACGGTAAAACACCTGGTAGAAGTTGAAGAACTCAAGGAGGGTGATAACTGATGAAACTGAATGATTTAAGGCCGGTACCCGGCTCCACCAAGAAAGCTAAGCGCTTAGGGCGTGGAATGTCCTCGGGATTCGGCAAGACGAGCGGCAAGGGTCATAAGGGTGCAAAGGCGCGTAAGGGCGGGAAAGGTCCCGGCTTTGAAGGCGGACAGATGCCCCTTACAAGGCGTGTGCCCAAGTCTGGTTTTGTAAATATTTTCTCAAAGGAATATGCTACTGTAAATGTTAAAGAACTTGAATCTTTTGATGACGGCAGCCTGATTAACTTTGATGTACTCAAAAAGGCTGGTATAATCAAAAAGGGTAAGGATGGGCTTAAGGTGCTTGGAGATGGCGAGCTTACCAAAAAGCTAACCGTTGAAGCCGTTAAGTTTACAAATACAGCTAAAGAAAAAATAGAACAAGCAGGCGGGGCTGCTAAGGAGGTATAATATGTGGGATACACTGCGTAGCGCATGGAGAGTACCTGAGGTACGCAAAAAGCTCCTCTATACCTTCTTTATGCTGCTTGTATACCGTCTCGTTTCGGTTGTGCCGGTGCCCGGCATAAATGCGAGCGTCGTTCAAGAGGTATCTCAACAGTTTGACGCCTTAAACCTTGTCAATATGATGACAGGTAACGCTTTCTCTCAGATGACTATTATGGCTATGGGTATCACCCCGTACATAAACGCCAGCATTATAATCCAGCTTCTAACCTTTGCTATACCCGCGCTTGAGCGCCTTGCAAAGGAAGGCGGCGAAGAAGGTAAGGAAAAAATCAACCGTATAACTCGTTATACTACGGTTGTTCTTGCTGTAATACAGTCGATAGGTATTGTATCCGGTCTTCAATCTGCATCTATGGGCATAGCTCAGCAGCAGAAGGTGTTAATGCCGGAATACAACAACTTCTTCGGTAAGCTTTCAATAGGCGTAGCTATGGCTGGCGGTACCGCGCTTGCTATGTGGATAGGCGAAAGGGTAACGGCAAACGGCATAGGCAACGGCATATCAATGCTGATTTTCGCAGGTATTATTTCAAACCTGTTTAACGGTATATTAACCGCATTCCTAACAGTGCTTGGAGTATCACAGGGCAGCACTACAGTAGTGCAATTCGTGGTACTGTTGCTGTTTACACTGGTACTTGTAACCACAGTTACCTTTATAGACCTTGGCGAGCGCAGAATTCCCGTGCAATATGCAAAGCGCGTAGTAGGCCGCAAAATGTACGGCGGACAGAGCACGCATATTCCGCTTAAGGTGCTGTCGGTAGGCGTGTTGCCGCTTATATTCGCCCATTCCTTTATGGCTATGCCGGGTACTATAATAGCAATAATTGGCACCAATTCGGCGGTATATAACTGGTGGCAGAACAACATGAATCAGACCTCATGGCTGTATCTCACGGTTACTTCGCTGCTTATAGTGGCATTTACCTATTTCTACTCTTCCATAAGCTTTAACCCGCAGGAAATTTCTAAAAACATAAACCAGCAGGGTGGCACTATACCGGGCATAAGGTCTGGTAAAAACACAGCTGATTTCCTGCAGCGCATAACCACTAGGCTTACGCTATTTGCGGGTATATTCCTTGCGATACTGGCAACACTGCCTACGTTGCTTTACGTATGGTTAAATGTTCAGATACCTTACGCCGCCTCATCAATACTGATAGCGGTAAGCGTATCCATGGAAACCGTACGCCAGCTTGAAGCACAGATGGTAATGCGTAACTACAAAGGCTTCCTGTAATAGGTGGCGGCATGAATATTATTCTGCTGGGCCCTCCCGGGTCGGGCAAGGGTACTATGGCGGCTCTAATCGAGAAAAAGTTCTCAATACCGCAGATTTCTACCGGTGATATGCTCCGTAGCAACATAAGAGAAGGTACAGAGCTTGGAAAGAAAGCCAAAGCCTTTGTCAATGCGGGTGAACTCGTGCCCGATGAAGTTATAATAGAAGCGGTAAAGGAAAGGATAAGCAAGCCTGATTGTGAAAGCGGTTATATCTTAGACGGCTTCCCGCGTACCATAGCTCAAGCTGAAGCGCTGGATAAAGTTGCCAAAATTGAAACCGTTATAGACCTAATATTGGATGATGAAAAAAGCATCGTACGTATATCAGGCAGACGTGTATGCCCAAACTGCTCGGCAACCTACCATGTTTCAATTATAGGCGATGAAAAACTGTGTTCAAATTGCGGGGCGGAGCTTATTATACGTAAAGATGATGAGGTATCCACCATCTGCAACAGGCTTAAAATATACCATGAAATGACAACCCCTCTTGAAGAATACTACCGTAAAAAGGGATTGCTTATTTCGATAGATGTTGACGGCAGCATAGAGGATAATTTCGCCAAAATTATCTCTGCGCTGGGTGTAAACGCATGATTTACATCCGAAACGATAAACAGATAGAGAAGATGCGTTCTGCCGGCGCACTCCTGCACGAGATTTTAGGCAAACTTGCAGAGGCAGTGCGTCCCGGTATGACTACCGCAGCGCTTGACGCCTACGCAGAGGAGCTTATACGCCGCGCGGGGGCAACTCCTTCCTTTCTAAACTATCGTGGTTATCCGGCGTCTATATGCACATCTGTAGATGATGTTGTAGTGCACGGCATACCTTCTGATTCTGTGGTTCTTACAGAAGGCAGCATACTCAGTATAGATTGTGGTGTGGAGCTTGACGGTTGGCAGTCGGATAGCGCTATAACCGTGCCTATTGGTGAAATAGCGCCGGAAAAGCAGCACTTAATCGACATAACCCGCCAGTGTTTCTTTGAAGGAGCGCGCATGGCTGTTGCGGGCAACCGCTTGGGTGATATCGGTCATGCTGTACAGAGTCTTGCTGAAAAGAACAACTACGGCGTTATAAGAGAGCTTACGGGACACGGCATAGGCAGAAATATGCATGAGGATCCAAATGTTCCCAACTTCGGCGAAAAAGGTAAGGGTCTGCGTCTTAAAAAGGGTATGACCATTGCTATAGAGCCGATGATATCAATGGGCAGCTACGATATAATGCTCCACCAAGATGGCTGGACAGTAAGCACTGCCGATGGCTTACCCTGCTCGCATTACGAGCATACTATACTAATTGGCGATGGCTTGCCGGAACTATTAAGCTTTCCCAGTTTTTCTTGGGAGGAATACCTCTCCACGTTGGAAAACTGATGAAGCCTGATGTAAAACCGGGCATAGTCGCCAAATCCTTAAAAGGTCGTGACAAGAACAGGCTTTTTATGGTATTATATGAAGTGGACGCTGATTTTGTCGTCATATGCGATGGCAAGCTGCGTAAACTCTGCCGTCCGAAGAAGAAACGGCGTAAACATCTTAGAGCACTTCCTCACGAATTGCCTGAATTAATGGAACTGTTTAAGGCAGGTCGCCTTAAAGACAGTGATGTCAGAAAGGCAATAGCTAAGATAGAGGAGGAGAAACATGGCGAATAAAGGAGGCTAAAGTTTGCCTAAAGAAGACGTAATCGAGCTAGAAGGAAAGGTAGTTGAGGCATTGCCCAACGCAATGTTCAGTGTAGAACTTGCTAATGGACACCGCATCACTGCACATATATCCGGAAAAATGCGTATGCACTTCATCCGCATATATCCGGGGGATAAGGTTACTGTCGAGTTGTCGCCCTACGATTTAACCCGTGGGCGCATTACCTGGCGTAGCAAGAACTGAGTTCGTTATAATTTTACAAAGGAGTATACAGACATGAAAGTACGTCCATCAGTAAAGCCTATTTGTGAAAAATGCAAGATTATCAGGCGTAAAGGTCGCATAATGATAATCTGCGAAAATCCTAAGCACAAACAAAGGCAGGGTTGATAATAAGATAGACTGCAAGGGCGGCTGCCCTGCACTAAGCAGGGACTTTGCGGTTTTATCATAAATCGCCGCATGAAGCGGCAAAAAATTAAAATTCATTTGGAGGTGTATCCTACACATGGCACGTATTGCAGGCGTCGACCTGCCAAGAGAAAAGCGCGTTGAGATAGGTCTAACCTATATATATGGTATAGGTATGTCATTCTCGCGCAAAATACTTGCAGAAACACAGATCGATCCTAACATTCGCGTAAAGGACCTCTCCGAAAATGATATCAGTAAGCTGCGTGATTATATCGAGCATCATACTAAGGTGGAAGGTGATTTACGCCGTGAAGTATCCCTTAATATAAAGCGCTTGATGGAGATTGGCAGCTATAGAGGCGTTCGCCACAGGCGCGGGCTTCCCGTTCGCGGGCAAAACACAAAACAGAATGCTCGTACGCGAAAAGGTCCTAAAAAGCAGCAAGTTGCCGGCAAGAAAAAGCCCGGCAGGTAGTCTGATATCAGCATAATACGGAGGAAATTATAATATGGCAAAACCAAAGTTGAAGAGGGCATCGCGCCGTCGCCGTGAGAAGAAATTCGTAGAACGCGGCGTAGTGCATATCCGCTCTTCATTTAACAACACCATAGTAACCATCACTGATACGCAGGGCAACGCACTAAGCTGGGCTTCAGCCGGCGGCATGGGTTTTAGGGGCAACAAGAAATCAACCCCCTTTGCAGCGCAAACAGCTGCCGAAACCGCAGCCAAGGCAGCCGCGGAGTTTGGTCTTCGTACAGTAGATGTTTTTGTAAAAGGCCCGGGTTCAGGCAGGGAAGCGGCTATCCGCTCACTCCAGACCGCAGGTCTTGAAGTAACCATGATTAAGGACGTGACGCCCATTCCGCATAACGGATGCCGTCCGCCTAAACGCAGAAGAGTATAAAAGGAGGTCCGAATATGGCACGATATACAAGCGCAGCTTGCCGTAAATGTCGTCGTGAGGGCACCAAGCTCTTCTTGAAGGGCGAAAAGTGCTATTCGCAGAAATGCGCACTTTCTAAGCGCCCCACACCGCCGGGACAGCATGGTCAATCCCGTCAGCGTAAGATGAGCGAATACGGCTTACAGCTTCGTGAAAAACAGAAGGCACGCAGGGCGTATGGTCTGCTTGAAACGCAGTTCAAACGTACCTATAACCGAGCAACAAAAATGAAAGGCGTTACAGGCGAAAACCTGTTGCAACTGCTAGAGCGCAGGCTCGACAATGTAGTATATAGAGCAGGCTTTGCCACATCTAGGGCACATGCAAGGCAGCTTGTAAACCACGGTCATTTCTTGGTAGATGGCAATAAGGTAGATATACCTTCCTTTACCATAAGGGAAAACCAAGTGGTAACCGTGCGCAAGCGCAGCCACAATTTGGAGCATTTCAAAGTTGTCCGCGAAGGCTCATCACGTATTGTACCTAAGTGGCTTTCAGTTGATGCGGATAAGCTAAGTATAAATGTAATTGCCCTGCCCGAGCGCGATGACGTTGATTTCAGCTTACAGGAAAACATGATCGTCGAATTCTATTCTCGTTAATGATGGCTTTCTATAAAGATAACGAAGGAGGAAGTTTGGCGTGTTTGTAGATGTCAATATAGAGCGAATTAAACATGATGAGCGAGAGCATTATGCCTGCTTCAAAGTAGAGCCTCTGGAGCGCGGCTTTGGTCACACGCTTGGCAATGCCCTGCGCAGAGTACTTTTAAGCTCCCTTCCCGGCGCTGCAGTTACAAGTATTAATATTGAAGGCGTACAGCATGAGTTTTCTACCGTCCCCGGCGTAAAGGAGGATGTTACCGAACTTATACTCAATATTAAAGAGCTTGCTGTAAGGCTCCATACCGACCAGCCAAAAATACTTGAAATAAGCGCTGTAGGTCCCTGCAAGGTAACAGCAGCGGATATACGCGTAGACAGCGAAGTTGAGGTTGTAAATCCCGACCTTCATATAGCTACGCTAAGTAAAGATGCAAAGCTGCATATTTGGATGACGCTTGACAGCGGGCGCGGCTATGTACCTGCCGAGCGCAACAAGCAAAATCCCATGCCCATAGGTGTAATACCTATAGATTCCGTGTATACACCCCTGCGCAAGGTAAACTACAAGGTAGAAGATACCCGCGTGGGTCAAGCTATGGACTATGATAAGCTGCTTCTTGAGGTATGGACTAATGGCAGTCTAACACCCGAAGAGGCTGTGGGCATTGCAGCAAAGGTACTGGTTGACCAGCTCTCAATATTTGTTGAACTAAAAGACCGTCCGCTCATTATGCAGGACGAGGAACCCGAAGTTGAAGATGATGCACGTTACGATGATATGACAATCGAGGAACTCGACCTGTCCGTCCGTGCTTTCAACTGCCTAAAGCGTGCTGAAATAAACACAGTTGGGGAGCTAATAAACAAGACTCCCGAGGAAATGATGAAGGTGCGCAACCTAGGCAAGAAGAGTTTAGAAGAAGTGGATGAAAAGCTTGCGCTTTTAGGTCTTTCACTTCGTAAACCTGAAGAATAATCAGCCCATACGGGCGAAGGAGGAAATACTATGGCACAACGAAAGCTTGGACGGCCGGCGGATCAACGTAAGGCGCTGCTGCGCAACCAAGTTACCGCTCTTCTTTGGCACGGGCGTATCGAAACCACTCTCCACCGTGCAAAGGAAGTTCGCCGTATGGCGGAAAGGCTGGTTACGCTTGCCGTCCGTGAGTATGATAATACCGTGCAGGCAACTAAAGAATACCACAACGAAAAAGGACAGATTGTAAAGATAGAAGTTACAAACGATTTACCTTCAAAGCTCCATGCAAGGCGCATGATAATGTCCTATGTATATGATGTAAAAGAGCCTAAGCTCAAAGGCGAAAGTAAGAGCGATTATAAAGAGCGCACGCAGGATATAAAGTATCCCTTGGTGGAAAAACTTTTCCGTGAGTATGGCCCCAAGTACCGTAAGCGCAACGAAGAAAAGAATTCCGCCGGCGGATATACACGCATATATCGCTTGGGTCCGCGCCGTGGTGATGCTGCTGAAATGGTAATCATAGAGATGGTATAAAATATCAACTTAGGAGCCGAATTAAAAGCGGCTCTTTTTTTGTGTTTGTTTTTATGGCTCCATAGGGTATAATAAGCTTACGAAAGGAGTGGTGTTTTTGGAGCGTATAGGGCTTATGCTGGGATATTTTGACCCCATACACTTAGGACACCTAGCTATGGCACAGGATGCACAGAAAGTATACCGTCTTGACGCGGTGTATCTATGCCCTCTACCCGAATCTCCTGAATATGCTCCCGTATTAAACCTTAAAAAAAGACGAAAGCTTATATTAAAATGTGTTTCGGATAAAATAAAGCTTTACCCCGATATAATACCCCTTTCTGCTGATAGTTTGCTTATAGAAGTATTATCCCTTGTGCAGAAAAGACACAACGATGCCGCGGTGTTCCCCATAATGGGTATGGATAGGTTAAGCCGTATAACGGACTTTGCCGGTATATATTCAATCCCTGCTGTTAAGGCGTTAATTGTTTACTCTCGTATTGGCTATTCAAGCGAAAAAGTGGTACAATTGGCGCAAGATAGCGGAGCGCACAGTGTATTTTTGCGAAGGCTCAACGCTATTCCCTCATCAGAGCGGGTTAGAGAGCAAATTTCCCTCTTTAACGATGTACCTGAGTGGGTGCCTTCACGCGTGATGCATACCATTGCAAGGAAAGGTTATTACCTGCCTAACTATAAGGCTATGTTAAGACCTACGCTAAGCCAGTCAAGGCTTAAACATACGGTTTCTGTAAGAAAAACTGCGGTTGACCTTGCCTATAGGTACAACGCCCCTATGCTTAAAACAAGCGTTGCGGCTATGCTGCACGACTGCGCTAAATGTATGACCCACTGCGCAATGCAGAAGCTTGCGCGCGAAAAGTTCCTCACAGAAGATGGGGAAACCCTATCATCGCCCGCCCTATTACATGGAGTAGTAGGCGCATATATAGCTAAGACTACTTATGGCATAAGAGATAAGGATATACTAAATGCCATCACCTACCATACAGTAGGGCGACCTAATATGACGGATATAGAGCTTTGTGTGTTGCTGGCAGATAGCATAGAGCCGTTAAGACCGAAGTACCCGGGAATAGAGGAAATACGCACCCTTGCTAAATGCGATCTTAAATCAGCCGCACTTGCAAGTCTTAGGACTACAAAATCCTACATATTGTCCATAGGCGGTAAGTATTCCATGAAGGCGCAGGATGCCATGGATGACCTGCTTAAAAAACTCACTAAAATTCATCAGGAGGTATAATGCAAAAAAACGACTCTTCTGCAGTTATTAAGCTAGCGCAGTACCTGTTTGACAGAAAGGCGCAGCAAATTGAGCTGCTAAATGTAACCCACCTTACCATACTTACAGACTATCTACTCATAGCTTCGGGAACCAACAGCCTGCATGTTAAAGCTTTAGCCGAGTATATAGACTCTAAGGCAATGGAACTTGGCTTTGAACTAAGGCGGCAAGAGGGTTATAATGAAGGGCGTTGGGTGGTGCTTGATTACAACTATTTTGTAATTCATCTTTTTCACCCTGAAGACAGGGAGTATTACCGCCTTGATAAACTGTGGGAGGACGGAACAAACAGTCTGGATTTACATTTCCTAGGCGAGGATAAAGCATGAACATAATGATTTATCAATACAAGAAAAATTTTGAAGTACAAAAGGCACAGCGTTTTTTTAAGGAACGTGGGATATCTTTTCAAATTGTAGATATGAAAAAGCACCGGCTCGGTATGAAAGAGTTGGCGCTTTTTGCATATAAAGGGGGAATAAAGTCGCTCATAGATAGCTCCAACCCAAAGGTAAAGGAGCACCCCATCAGCTATACCAGCGATGAGGACAGAATACTTTTCTACCTATCCGAAAATCCGGAGTTTTTAAAAACGCCCATAATAAGGAGCGGTAGGCGCATAATCATCGGTTTTGATGTAGAAACACTTACAGAATGGATATCAAAAAAGGAGGAATCAAAATGAAACGCACAACTGCCATAATGCTTGCCGTAATATTGGTCGCGGCAATAGCGATAGGCGCACTTATCAGCCAGAAGAACACCCTAGTAAGCGAAAAAGACACTCTGGCTCAACAGGTTGAAAACCTAACAGGCGAAGTAGACAGCCTTAATGCGAAGCTTAAGGCGGACGAGGAAGAGGCGAAAAAGCTAGACGATACCGAGGCTGAAAAAGAAAAAATCGCCGAAGAAAAAAAGGTACTGGAAGAAAAAATAACAGAGCTTGAAGAAGCGGCAAAGGCAAACGAAGAGGAGCTTAAAAAGCTCAAGGCGGAAGCCGGAGTTAAGGGCGAAAGCCTTATAGCGCTTCAGAATGCATTAGAGGCGGCTAAACTTGAAAAAGAGAATGTTGCTGAAGAAAAAACGGCGCTTGAAGAAAAAATAACAAAGCTTGAAGAAGCGGCAAAGGCAAACGAAGAGGAGCTTAAAAAGCTCAAGGCGGAAGCCGAAGTTAAGGGCGAAAGCCTTATAGCGCTTCAAAATGCATTAGAGGCTGCTAAGCTTGAAAAAGAGAATATTGCCGAAGAAAAAAAGGTATTAGAAGACAAGATAACTGAGTTTGAAGAAGCGGAAAAACCGGACGAAAAAGAGCTTAAAAAGCTTAGGGCGGAAGCCGAAGTTAAGGGCGAAAGCCTTATAGCGCTTCAGAATGCATTAGAGGCTGCTAAGCTTGAAAAAGAAAATGTTGCTGAAGAAAAAACGGCACTGGAAGAGAAGATAACAGAGCTTGAAGAAGCAGCAAAGGCAAACGAAGAGGAACTTAAAAAGCTTAAGGCGGAAGCAAAAGTAAAGGGCGAGAGTCTTATTGCCCTTCAAAAGGGACATGAGGCGGTAAAGCTTGAAAAAGAAGCTCTCTCCACCGAAAAACAGGCACTTGAGGACAAAGCATCCGGGCTTGAAGAAACGGTAAAAGCAAAAGAAGAAGAGCTATCAGCTAAAATAAGTGCCCTTGAAGAAAATGTAGCAGCCACAGAAGCGGAACTTGAAAGCGCAAAAGAAAGTATTGCACTTCTCCAAACTGAAAAAGAGGAGCTTGAAAAAGCCAAGGCAGCTTTAGAAGAAGAGCTTGAGGCAGCTGAAAACAACCTAGCCGCAATGAAAGTGGAGCTTGAAAATGTAGATACTGCGCTTTCAAAAGCAAAGGAAGAAAAAGAATCTGAAAGCGATGACGTTGCTAAGGTAGACAGCATAACAATACTCCACACTAACGACATACATGCAAGGGTAGAGGGTAACGATAAGAATTTGATAGGCTATCCTCTATTAGTTGCAATAGCAAACGAGCACAGGAAAGAAGGAGAAGTACTTTTACTTGATGCGGGCGATACCTTGCACGGTACATCATTTGCAAACCTAACTCAGGGTGAAAGCATAGTAGAAATAATGAACCTTGCAGGCTACGATGCCATGGCGCCCGGCAACCACGACTTTAACTACGGTTACGACCGTCTTATGGAACTGGAAAAACTTATGGAGTTTAAACTCGTGAATGCTAATATTTATATAGGAGAGGAATCTGCATTTGCGCCTGTTGCAATACTTGAAAAAGGCGGCAGGAAAATAGCTGTAGTCGGTGTTGCTAACCCTGATATGAAATCCGCAATACATCCTGATAGGATAAAGGATCTTGATTTTAGAAACTACAATGTACTAACTCCTGTAGTAAACAACCTTAAAGATGAAACAGACGCTGTAATAGTGCTTGCACACTGGGGTTCGGACGATGCCTATGTACCCAACAGCTCAGTGCTGGCGACTATTCCAGGTGTAGATCTGGTAGTAGACGGACACAGCCATACTTCTTTTGAGGATATTAAGCAGGTTGAGGGCGCAGCGCTGATAGTAAGTGCAGGCGGGCATATGAGTGAAATAGGCAGGGTAGAGATGCGCTTTACTGATGATGGCGTAGTTTGCAAAGCTAGCCCAATAAGCTACGAAGAAGCGCAGAAATATACCCCCGATGAGGACATAGCTCAGCTCATTGCAAACCTTAAGGCAAAGCAGGAGGAGCTGCTGAACACAGTAATAGGCAAGACTGAAGTGTTCCTAGATGGCGAAAGGGAAACCAACCGCACAGGCGAAACCAACCTTGGCAACCTTGCTACCAATGCGCTGCTCTGGTACTCTGGGGCTGACTTCGCCTTTACAAACGGCGGTGGTATACGCACAAGTATAGACAAGGGTGATATAACCCAGGGCAATATAATAGAAGTATTCCCCTTTGGAAACAGCGTTGTTATTATAGAAGCTACAGGCGAAAATATACTAAAAGCAATGGAGCACGGGCTTAGCAAATACCCCGAAACAAACGGTGGTTTCCCGCAAATAGGCGGAGGCAAGCTTGTGTTTGACCCTGCAAAGGAAGCAGGCAGCCGCGTAGTTGAAATAGAAATAAACGGTGAAGCTATTGAGCCCGACAAAAAATACACGCTGGTTACTAATGACTTCCTTGCCGCCGGCGGCGATGGTTATGAAATGCTTAAGGATTGCCCGCTGCTGCGCTACCAAGGCACCTTGGATGAAGCCTTTATAGAGTATATAAGGCATATAGGCGTAGTGAATATAGATATTGAGGGGCGCATAACCCATGCTGAAGCGGAACCCTATAAGGTACCCGAAACTAAGGTAGGTCCTTAATATTAAACAAAGTAAAGGCAGGCGGAAAGCCTGCCTTTTAAATTTAAATATATAGGCGGAATATATAATCTATAGATGCTTATGCTTATCTCAGATAAAATCAGCTTTATCTTGTGCGCCTTTTCCGATTTGTCTTTGCTTTGTTAAGGCGCTATAGCGCCGCTATGTTTCCTTTGCCAAGCTTTGCCAAATCAAAAAATACGCTGCAATCTATGCGCTGTTTTAAACTGAGATAAATATTAGCTAGTATTTATTGTAAAAATTCCTGCCTGCGAAAAAGAAATTTTATGCCTATATGCAAAGTAAATGGCTCAAACTGCTTTAAAACCGGTGTCATAGCGCAAATTAATAAAAAACCACATATTTTGACAAGCATATTTATGCTTGATATAATTCTAAAGCCGATACCTATAAGGATTGGACTTTGATTTTTTTGTAGTTTCGTCAGGTATCTATACGAACTTGAACGGAGGTAAGTATGAACAAAACAGGTAAGCTCGCTTTAAACGCAATGCTCGCAGGTATAATAATAGTGCTGGGACTGACCCCGCTAGGGCTTATACCGCTTGGCTTTATAAATATTACAACTCTTTGCATACCCGTAATAGCAGGTACGCTAATTATGGGGATAAAACAGGGTATGTTGTATGGTTTTCTATTTGGCACGGTAAGTATGCTTAGTATGCTTGGGTTTGGTATGACGGCGCCAAGCATGCTGGCTGCAAACCTGTTTGCTGCTTCTCCCGCGCTGGCAATACTAATGTGCTATATACCAAGGCTTTTAGTGCCGCTTGTTGCGTATACTGTATTTAAAAAATATTCTGCCGGTATATCCGCTTTTGCCGCATCGCTAACTAATACTGTTATGTATTTAGGGCTGATGTGGCTGTTTTACGCTGTTTCGGGGCTGGATACTTCTAAAATAATAGCCCTTATATTAGGTACCGGCTTTATAGCAGGCGGAGCAGAGGCGTTTGTAGCGTTTTTACTTGTTCCGCCTATATATAAGGCGCTTTCACGCATCAATAGTAAAGGAGATTAAAACCATGTTGCTGGCAATGGACATAGGTAATACCAATATTAAAAACGGGCTTTACGAGGGTGGTAAACTTAAACAGTACTGGCGTATAGCTACCAATAGGCAGTACACTAGCGATGAATACGGCATAGTTATGGAGGATATGTTCCGCCACGTTAATGAGTCCATAAAAAATGTAAAAGGGATAATAATATCCTCAGTAGTGCCTACTGTAAACTATACTATAGAGCACATGTGCAGGGATTTTTTTGATATAACACCTATGTTTGTAGGTCCCGGAATAAAGACGGGTATAAACATAAAATACGAAAATCCAAAGGAACTTGGCAGCGATAGGATATGTAATGCAGTAGCTGCATACTATGTGTATGGCGGTCCCTGCATATATATAGACTTTGGCACTGCAACGTCATTTGGAGCGGTAAACGAAAAGGGGGATTTTTTGGGCGGCTGCATATGCCCCGGTATAAAGGTTGCAAGTGAAGCTCTTATAAAAAACACAGCTAAGCTGCCTCATTATGAACTAGTGAAGCCGGAAAAAGTAATAGGAAGGACTACAGTTTCCAACCTGCAGTCGGGCATAATATACGGCTTTGTTGGGCAGGTAGAATACCTTGTTGACCGTATGAAAGAAGAAATCGCCTGTTCAAATGTAAAGGTTATAGCTACCGGCGGTTTTTCCCACCTTATTGCAACTGAAACCAGCGCAATAGAGCATATAGACGGCACCCTTACATTAAATGGGCTAAGGCTCATATACGAAAAGAACAAATCTTAATTAATATTTATTATTAATAAGCGGTATCACCTGTAATAACGGGTTGTATACCGCCTTTTTTGTTTATATTTTAATTTCCTTTTTCTTGTAAACAGCTTATATAACAGGTGGGATATTATTGCTACCGCAAGCACGGGCAGGGATAGTATAAACAGAAGCTCAACAGAAAACGGCGGGAAGGGGTTAGGGTCAGTTTCCGCGTACTGGCGTATCTCATCAAGTGTGGGCGCTATTGCCAGCCTTCTATTTACAGACCTGCTTGCTATAAGTTCATACTCTATAGGTTTATCAGATCCGACAGGAATATAGGTTAATATACCTATTACTTCTCCTGCTGCAATAGGCGCTTCAAGCGGTCGAGTAAACTCAAACTGCGTATACCTGTTGTAATTTAGAAGTGAAGTATCCTCCTCACCCTTAGGGTACACCAAATGGTCATCAGCAAGCGGGTCAAGCTTGTGCAGGGATAATTCAAGCCTGCCCAGAGCTTCGTCATCAAGCGCGAAGGATGAAATATCTATAGCCATGGGGTTTTTCTTGTATATTTCCTCTATGCTGGTTGATACAAAATGAGAAAAGCCATAGTCAAACAGCTTAATAGTATCGGTAAAACAACGCCTGTAACTTGTGGATTTAAGGGTGACGGATATTAGCGAAACGCCCTCCCTTTTAGCGGCTCCTACATAGCAGTAGCCAGCGTTTGAATGATAGCCCGTTTTTATACCTATTGCGTCGGGGTAATAGTAGGCAATCTCTTCTTCAACCGTGGAAGGGTGTAAGAATATATCATCCTTGCTTAGAAGGTTCTTGCCTTGGTTTTTGTTATTGGACTTTACCGTGAACTTGGTAAGTGAAGCTAACTCTCTAAAAGCTTCATTTTTCATAGCCTCCCTTGCTATTATAGCAAGGTCCCTTGCGGTACTTATATGGTATTCATTATGTAGACCGTGGGCATTTGTAAAATTAGTGCTTGTGCAGCCGTATTTTTGCGCAGCTTCATTCATAAGCGCAACAAAACCTTGCTGCGTGCCGGATATGGCTTCAGCTATTAGGTTAGCACCATCGTTACCTGATGATACCTTTGTTGCTGCTATTAAATCCCTAAGGCTTATTTCCTGCCCTACTTCAAGCGGTATAAGCGCCGGGTTCTCATCCTGTATATCAAGTGCGCCTTGGCTCGTTATAATTGTTCTATCTAAATCGCCGCCCATGGTTATTGCAAGCAACAATGTCATAATCTTGGTTGTGGAGGCGGGATATCTTAACACATCCGCATCCTTTTCAAACAGTACTTCGCCGGTATCGGCGTTTATAAGTATGGCGGATTCGCTTCTTAGGTCTGAGGGTTTTAAATCTTCAGATTTGTTTGTATCCTCAGCGGAGCAGGGTAGAGCAAGGCAGAGCATTAAAGATAAAAGTATAGCTATAGCTTTCTTCATCTCCCCCCTCCTTTCAATTGCATTATATATTGTAGGCGTTTGCAGTGTCAAGAAAACCGAAGCCTTTATATGGATTACAATAAAGGCAAAAAGCTTGCCATATATCTCTCCTTTTACTATAATAAAGTCAATAATTACCCGAAGGAGGGAACAACATGGACGTTATGCGTACTTATGAAAGCTGGCTTACTATGTTTAAGGACGATGAAAAGCTCGTCAAGGAGCTTAAGTCCATAGCAGATAAGCCAAAGGAAATCGAAGATAGGTTTTATCAGGAACTAAGTTTCGGCACTGCGGGTATGCGGGGTGTGCTCGGTTTTGGCACAAATCGAATGAACATATACAATGTACGCCGTGCAACCGCAGGTTTTGCGGAATATCTCAAGGAAGACCCTATAAACGCAGAAAAGGGCGTAGCGATAGCTTATGACAGCCGTATTATGAGTCCGGAATTTGCCAAAGAAACTGCGCTGGTTCTGTGCAACAGAGGCATTAAGGCGCTGCTTTTTAATGCCCTGCGTCCTGTTCCTGTACTAAGTTTTGCTATAAGGCATTTGGGCTGCGCTGCGGGCGTTGCCATTACTGCTTCGCATAACCCCAAGGAATATAACGGCTATAAAGTGTACGGAAGCGATGGCGCGCAGCTATCCCCCGATGCGGCTGAAAAGGTAACTGTTGCCTTAAACTCTATTCCCTATCAGGATGCCGTACCTATGGATGAAAAAGAGGCGCTGGATAAGGGTCTTCTCAAATATATAGGCAATAAAGAAGTAGATGATGACTATATAAACATGGTGCTTTCACTTCAAGTAAGACCCGGGCTCCTTAAAGAAAACGGGGATAAACTTGCTATTGTATATACCCCCCTGCACGGTACAGGGAATATTCCCGTAAGACGCGCGCTTAAGGAAGCGGGTATACCCAATGTAACAATAGTAAAGGAGCAGGAATTGCCTGACGGAACATTTCCGACCGTAAATGCGCCAAACCCTGAAGACCCTAGCACGTTCACCCTTGCAATACCTCTTGCAAAGGAAGCCGGCGCAACCTTTATTATAGGTACCGACCCTGATTGCGATCGCATGGGGCTATGCGTAAGGGATAGCGAGGGAAATTACCGCACATTAAAAGGCAACCAGATAGGCGCGCTGCTTTTATTCCATATACTATCATCCCTTAAATCAAGAGGAGTGCTGCCTGAAAACGGTGCAGTATGCAAGTCTTTAGTATCTACCCAGCTTGCCAAAGCCATATGCGACCATTTTGGAGTGGCGCTTTTTGATACGCTTACGGGCTTTAAATTTATAGGCGAAAAAATGCAGGAGTTTGATGATACTAATTCCCATGTATTCCTATTTGGTTTTGAAGAGAGCTATGGATATCTATCTTCAAATGATGTTAGGGATAAGGACGCTGTAAACGCAAGCTTACTAACGGCGGAAGCTGCCTGCGCATGCATGCTTGAAGGCACTACCCTATATGAAAAGCTTATAGAAATTTATGAGCGCTTCGGTTACTGGGAGGAGAACACGATATCCTTAACTCTCCCCGGTAAGGACGGACAAGAAAAGATAGCGTCCATTATGGCTAATATGCGCAAAGGTGTACCTGAAAAAATAGGCGGATTTAAAGTGCTTGCTGTAAGGGACTACCTGTCAGGCAAACGCACAGATATTTCAGGTGCCCAAACGCCCCTTGGCACCGTCCCCAGCGATGTAATATATTACGAACTTGAGGGCGGGCACTGGGTATGTGTGCGCCCCAGCGGAACGGAACCTAAGATTAAGCTATATGTAAACACATGCGCAAAAGATGCCAAAACCGCGAAAGAGCTTTATGAAAAGCTGCTTGCTTCTGTAGAGCATATGGTTTCGTAAACAGAGCATAGCATTATAATACTCACCGCCTGCGTATATGCAGGCGGTTATTATGTTATGGTGTGTTTTGCATAAAGAAAAAACAGATATAAGAAAACGGAAGATGTTATTAAAAATGCTTGCTTTTTTGTAATGGGAGAGGCTAAGTATAAGAATATGACTAAAAACTGGCTAATAAGAAAAGACCATTTTCCACTGAAAAAACTTCTGTCTAATTTATGATTTTTCTTTTCAAATTTATCGTGCTTTTGCTGTTTATGTGTTACAATGTTTAAGTTGTTTATTGATATTGAATGAAAACAAAAAGGGGGAAAACTCTCATGACTTACGCTATTATACTTTTCGCCATAACCTATGTGCTTATGCTGGCTTTTGGTAAATACCGCGCATACATCGCTTTGGGTTCTGCAGCTATATTCATTATTTCTGGAATGTTGCCGTTCGACCAGATTTTTGGCTCCATTGACTTCAATGTATTGTTGATGATTGCTGGTACTATGGGTTTGGTTCAGCTTTTTATAGAAAGTAAAATGCCTGCACTTCTTGCAGATTTAGTTATGGAGAAAGTACCCAATGTACAAATGGCTGCAGTAGCGCTGGCGCTATTTGCAGGAGTCATTTCCGCTTTTGTAGATAATGTAGCCACCGTTTTGATGGTAGCTCCCATTGCACTTGAAATCTGCAAAAAGCTTAAGACCAATCCTGTGCCGTTCATCATAGCTATAGCAGTATCATCTAACCTGCAAGGCGCTGCAACTTTGGTTGGCGACACTACCGCTATCATGCTCGGCTCTTATGCGGACATGAATTTTTTGGACTTTTTCGTATATAAAGGTAAGCCTAGCATTTTCTTTGCTGTTGAACTTGGCGCAATCGCTTCAGCCTTTATTTTGGCTTGGTTGTTCCGCAAGGAAAAACAGCCGATTCCCAAAGGCAGCCCCCGCACCGTTGTTACAGACTATGTTCCTTCTATCCTGCTTGGTGGTATGATAGTGCTTTTAATTGCAGCTTCCTTTGTTCCCAATAAGCCTTATATTACAAATGGATTAATTTGTGTGGCGCTTATGATTATAGGGGTCATTTACAATGTTGTTAAAACTTCCGACAAGAGCACATTCGTACGTATACTAAAAGCGATAGACCTAGATACCATAGGTTTATTGTTTGGACTCTTCCTTGTGATAGGCGGTATTACCAATATGGGTGTAATTGATGCTGCTGCTCAATTGCTGGCGAAGCTTGGCGGCGGAAATGTGTTTGTCCTTTACACAGTTATTGTTTGGGCTTCCGTTCTGCTTTCAGCGTTTATTGACAATATTCCCTACGTTGCAACCATGCTTCCGGTGGTTACAGGTCTTGCCGCAAATCTTGGAATTGACCCAACGCTGCTTTACTTTGGACTACTTTCCGGCGCTACGCTTGGCGGCAACTGCACTCCCATTGGCGCTTCTGCAAATATTGCGGGTATCGGTATCCTGCGTAAAGCTGGTTACGAGGTAAAAACATCGGATTTTACCCGGATTGGTATTCCGTTCACTTTAGCCGCGGTTATTCCTGCATACATTTATATTTGGGTGCTTTACGCTTAATGCATATGTGTTTATGATACCAAAGTCCCAGCTGATATTGCTGGGACTTTTTAGTTGGGTTGAGCGGCTAATAACATAACTCCTTATTTGAAAAGGATAGAAGTATTTATATTAATTCTATACCTTTACCTATCTACAATCTGTACAACAGCGTTAAAAGTAATCACCTTCAGGCTGTGGGCGTTTCAAAAAGGTAAAATTAATCACTGGTTAAACAGTTATATATATTTTTTTATGATTTTTTATGCAAAAAAATGATTAAAAGGTATTGACTTTTTTATTTTACACTGATATTATATAAACAACGTTCAGTCAGTATAAAGTGATGTTCATAAATTGCGTGACTTTATAGTCTTGAAATTAGTTCTAAAAATATGAAAATATTAAATAAAGGCGGGGACTATACAGATGACTAATCAAAATAATAATCCTATCAGAAAATGGAATGCGGGCGCAATAGTTGGTGTGTTGTTTACTTCGTGCAGCGTCTATTACTTTGTGAAATCCTTTGAATATCCTTATCGGAATCGGTTTGGTGTCGGACCCGGTCTTTTTCCTCGCTGGGTTTCGTTACTGGCCATTGTTGCAGGTGTTGTATATACGCTTGTTTCTATCTTTAAAGATAAGTTTACAGTGGGCGATACTTTTCCACATGGCAAGGAGCTTTTAAACGTACTTACTACTATCCTAGCGATTTTGGTTTTTGTTTTGATTGTAAAGCAAACGGGCTTTTTAGTCGCCAGCGTACTTTTGTTGTTTGTTCTTTTTATCCGCTCCTATCCTGTCTGGAAAGCACTGCTATACGCAATAATTGTATCTGCAATTGTCTTTGCTATATTTAAAATCGGTTTTAGTGTCCCAATACCTGTTAACAGGTGGGGATTTTAAGTAGGGAGGGGACTTCAATGGTAGAAGCATTTTCAAGTTTGTATGAGGGAATCCTCATTGCTATTACACCGGAGAACATCTTATACTGTTTTATTGGCTGTATGGTAGGCATGCTTGTAGGGGTGTTGCCTGGAATCGGTCCAAGTGAGGCGACGGCTCTACTGATACCTCTAAGCTATGGTTTGGATTCTGTTACAGCCATCATCATGTTATGTGGTATCTACTATGGCGGCATGTATGGTGGGACAATTACATCTGTATTAATAAATACACCCGGGGAGGCTGCGTCTGTTATTACCTGCCTGGACGGGTACCCATTAGCAATGCAAGGAAGGGCGGGGGTT
Source organism: Christensenellaceae bacterium (assembly GCA_012837835.1). Classification (GTDB taxonomy): domain Bacteria; phylum Bacillota; class Clostridia; order Christensenellales; family Aristaeellaceae; genus DTU024. Next base: position 46,861 of record DUQK01000044.1, read on the forward strand.
GCGCTTAAGGTTGCTGCGGTTGGTTCTTTTGTAGGCGGCATAAGCTCAACATTTGGTCTTGCGTTGTTGGGCCCTGCTGTTGCCGACTTTGCATTGAGCTTTGGCCCCAGCGAGTTGTTTGCTCTATTAGTATTTGGAATGTCGACGGTTATCGGATTGATGGGTAAATCTTTAATACGTGGGCTTATAGCTGTTTGTATTGGTCTGTCTTTAGCCTTGGTAGGTATGGATCCTATTTCCGGGACAATTCGCTACGGATTTGGAATAAGAGAATTGGTTAGTGGTTTGGATGTTGTTACCCTCTCAATGGGTCTGTTCGGTCTGAGTGAAATACTCGTAGGTATGGAAAATCTTAGCGTTGCCGGAAAGGCAACTGCAATAAACTCATCGAAACTTCTGCCTGAAGAGGTTAGACCGACTGTTATGTCTATTATCCGTGGTAGTTTTTTGGGCTTCTTCATGGGTCTAATTCCTGGTACAAGTTCGGCTGTTCCGGCGCTGATTTCATACTCAATGGAGAAAAACCTCTCTAAACATCCTGAAAAGTTCGGTACTGGAGTACCAGAAGGTGTTGCCGGTCCGGAAACTGCTAATAATTCCTATGTTGGCGGTGCGATGATACCGCTCTTTACGCTGGGAATACCTTGTTCACCCACGATAGCCATTTTGATGGGGGCATTTATGATGCATGGCATGACTCCCGGTCCGACATTGTTTATAACTAACCCCGACGTAATTTGGGGTACCATCGCCAGTATGTTTGTAGGCAACATTATTTTGCTTATACTTAATCTGCCTCTTGCAGGCATGTGGGCTAAGCTTGCCGATGTTCCCAGTAAACTTCTGTATCCGGTTGTGTTGATTGTTGCAATGATGGGTGCCTATACGGTAGATAACAGTGTTTTCGGCATTGTTGTAATGCTTATTTCGGGTGTAATCGGATATGTGTTGAAAAAGCTTGATATTCCTCTTGCTCCAACTATACTGGTCTTCGTTTTAGCTGATATGATGGAGCAAAATCTGCTGCAGTCACTTAAAATTAATAGCGGTATAGGCGGCTTGTTTAAAAGCACAACTGCCCTTGTCTTGCTCATTGCATCAGTAGTTGTAATTACCTTTAGCTTGATTGCAGAGCTTAAAAATAAGAAAAGTGCGTTACTTACCCACGATGAGTAAGCCTTGTCGCCCACATGGCGTATTATGGTTGATGAACACGGGTTGTTCCGTGATCACAATAATAAAAAGGAGGATAACACAATGAAGAGAGTCTTTTCGATTTTCTTGGTTCTGTCCCTGTTCCTGGCGCCTTTAGCATTTGCTGAAGATGCCGCAGCAAAATTTCCCGAGCGTGAAATCCGCATCATCGTGCCATACGATGCTGGCGGTGCGTCTGACATGACCTCACGCATCATCGCAACCGGACTGGAAGCTGCCCTAAAAGGCACGGTACTGGTTGAAAACCGTTCAGGAGGTTCCGGCAGCGTTGGTATGACTTATGCACGTGAATCTGCAGCCGATGGCCATACCATTTGTTACATTCCCGTTGAGCTGGTCATGCAAAAAATTCTTGGAATTTCGGATTTAGTTCCTGAAGATTTTGCCTTTATCGGCCGTTTAACTGAGGTGCCCGCTGCACTGACAGTTAAGTCAGATGACGATCGCTTTAACAGCGTGGATGACTTTATCAAGTATGCACAGGCAAATCCGGGTAAGGTTACCGTTGGCAACTCCGGCACCGGTTCCATCTGGCACATTGCCGCAACGCGTCTTGAAGAAGAAACACAAACCCAGTTCAACCATATTCCTTATGACGGAGCTGCTCCGGCAGTAACTTCCCTGATGGGTGGTCATATTGATGCCGTTACCGTTAACCCAGGCGAAGTTTTGGCAGGGGTTGAAGCCGGTAAATTGAAGGTTCTTGCGCTCATGACTGAGGAACGCGATACCGTAAGCTTTGCCGACATCCCCACACTTAAAGAGTCTGGGATTGATGTTGTTATAGGCGGTTGGGGAGCTATGGGTGTACCGAAAGACACGCCGCAAGCAGTTGTTGACAAGCTGAGCGCTGCTCTTGAGCAGGCTGCTTCAACGGAAGAGTTCAAGAAATTCATTGCTGAGCGCGGCATGATTGTCCATTACATGGACGCAGCTTCAGCTACTGAGTTTATCGATGAGCAGGCCGTTTTCTTCAACGATATGCTTAGCAACATGGATCTGGATTAAATATCGAATATACAAAAGCGGCGTACCCAATGTATTCGGTATGCCGCTTTTGTAAGAATTTACAGAAAGGAATCTATATGGAGTTGTCCCTTGGCGCCGGAATTCTTGCCTTTATATTCCCTGCTTTTGTCTTATTCATGTCATTATGCTATCTGATTGGTCGTCCTAAACCGGATAATAAGCTGATTGGATTTCGTACAGAGCGTAGCATGTCCAGTCCGGAAGCTTGGAAACGCGGCCAATACCTGTTTGGCAGGCAGCTCTTTATAGGGGCGTTGGTTGCGGGTTTGTTCGGTTTCGGTTTCCTTTCGGTTTCTAGCATATTTCTTAAAGTTGTTCTAATCCTTATGCAAATTATTGCTGTTAGCTTTTTTGGAATGCTTACAGAATTTATCCTTCGAAAAGAACTGGGGAAATAAGTATAAGTAAAGACTCAACCAAGTTTTATTGAATGATTTTACCAATTGAGCCTAAGGGCAACTTCTACATTAGTAATGTACTTATAGTATTAATTATAATGTGTTGCCTATTCTGAACTAATTATTCGTAAGAGCTATCTTTAAAAATCTTCAGGATTTACTGAAGGACGCATTTGTGCGGCGGGCAACTGATGGGCGTTAGTAATCAGAACGCTGCAAACGCGAGATATAATCTTAGCATATTCGTCAAGAAGCTCATCTCTCATACTGATAGTTGTACCTGAAATACTTATTGCTCCGCAGGGGTAGCCGGTGGCGTCGCGTATAGCTACCGCCACGCACTTAATGCCTAGAGTTTCCTCTTCGCAATCAATAGCATAACCGCGATTGCGAATACTCTCAATTTCGCTTTCAAGTTGCTCTCGTGTTGTGATGGTATTAGGTGTAAGTGCTGGCAGTTTCCATCTATGAAGCACTTCCTCAAATTCTTCATCAGGTAAATATGCTAGCATAGCTTTTCCGCAACCGGTACAGTGCATAGGCAAACGCTTACCTGCAATAGAGTAATTACCAATACGTACACTGGGATACACGCCCTCCAAATACAACACCTGCCCTTCCACATGGGTGGTCAAGTATATGATTTCACCAGTTTTAACTTGTAATTCCTCTAAAAATGGTAAAGCGTATTGGATGATTGGCATAGAGGTTCGTAGATTATAACTCAAAGTCATTACATTATAACCCAGCTGGTAAGTTTGTGAATGTGGCGAATAGATTAAATAACCTTTGCTTTCAAGCGTACGTATAAGATTCAATGCAGTGCTCTTGGGTATTCCCAAATGGCTGCTAATCTGTGAAAGCTTAAGTTCTCGCTGTGTAGGCGAAAAGCATTCAAGTATATTGAGTGCCTTAATAACGGAATTAACCAGCGTACCTTTTGTATCAATTGATTGTCGTGTCATGAAAACCTGCTACTTTCTTTTAATCTATATGTCTTCTTGAAGCAGCATAACGTTCAGTTATTATGCCGTTTCACTGTAAGTATACATCAAAACGTTCAGTAATACAAAACAAAAGTTGTTTTTGAGGAGTAAATAAGATTTCATTGTAAGTATGCGAAATTTTAAGAAAAACCATGCATGTACAAGCAGTAAATAGGTATAAGCGAGATGTTAATATATAATTTTCTGAAGGAAATCCCTTAATGATGAATCACTATATAAATTATTAGTACAATCAACTATATTAAATGTACAAAGAAAGGACGTATACTATTATGAAGAAACTTTACGGTGTCATCACTGCTATGACAACACCATTTGACGAAGATGGCGAGGTGAATTTGTCTGCACTTGAAAAGCAAACAGAATTCTTAATCGAAAAAGGCGTTAACTGCCTATATCCCTGTGGTACTACAGGTGAAATGTATCTCTGTTCTGCCGATGAACGTGAAAAAATTGCAGAAACTGTGGTTAATACAGCCGCTGGCCGTGTAACGGTTTTCGTACATGTTGGAGCTATGACCCAAAACGAAACTATACGCCTAGCCCAGCATGCCGAATCAATAGGCGCTGATGGTATTGGTGTTGTAACTCCCAGCTATTTTACTGTTGACGACCGCGCTATGATTGAATACTACAAGACTATCTGTCGGAGCGTTTCGCCGGATTTTCCGGTATATGCTTATGCTATTCCGCAGCTTGCGCATAATGGCTTAAGTTGTGAGGTTTTGGATGCAGTCTGTGCCGAGTGTCCAAACTTAGTAGGCATAAAATACAGCCTTGCAGACATGACCCAACTACTTAAGTATAAACGTGTTAATAATGGAAATTTCTCGGTTGTATTTGGTGCAGACCATTTGTTCCTTTCCGCGCTAATTATGGGCTGCGACGGTACGGTTTCCGGCTGTTCGGGTCCTTTCCCTGAGCCGTTCGTAGATGTTTATAACAAGTTTCTTGCGGGCGACATGGCTCTTGCCCTAGAAGCGCAGAATCGTGCGACTGATTTGGTGTGGCTGATGAAAGGCGGAGCTGATATGTCCATTTTCAAAAACATACTAACCATGCGCGGCGTGCCCGGCGGGTATGTGCGCAGGCCATTGCTGGATCTTACACAGGAAGCCGTTACAAAATTACATGCTGAAGTTGAAAAATACCTGTAGTGAAAGAGTGAGATTGTATGAACAGCAAAGAAGAAATTGATTCTGTTGAAATCATTAAAAATATCGGGATAATTCCCGTAATAAATATTCCTAATCCGACTTTGGCGGAGCCTTTGGCTAAAGCGCTATCTGATGGCAATTTACCGCTGATTGAAGTTACGTTACGCAATGATTCAGCGCTTGAGTCAATTAAACGTATTAAGGAAGCCTATCCTGATATGCTTGTCGGGGCGGGAACTGTACTATCGTGCGAACAGGTGGAACAAGCTCTGGAAGCGGGTGCAGAATATATCGTTACTCCTGGGTTCAATCCTAAGGTTGTTAAGAAGTGTCTTGATTCTAATGTTCCGGTAATCCCCGGTTGTGTAACCCCTGCCGAAATTGAAGCCGGGCGTGAAATGGGTTTGCGTATTTTCAAATTCTTTCCATCAGAACAACTAGGTGGAGTTAAAACAATTAAGGAACTATGCGGTCCTTATAGAGATATTAGCTTTGTCGCAACCTCAGGCATAACTATACAAAACATTCCTTCATACCTTGCAAGTGAGCATGTGGCAGCAGTGGGGGGCAGCTGTATGGCTCCTGCGGAACTTATACAAGATGAAAAATGGCAGGAGATTACATCTCTTTCCCGTGCTGCTGTACGTGCAGCCTTAGGATATAAGCTAATGCACGTAGGCGTCAACGGCGCAAGTGCTGCCGAGAGCGAAACCAATGCACGTCGTTTTTCGGAGATTTTCGATATGTCCTATAAAAAAGGCAATCGCTCTGATTTTGCGGGAACCGCTGTAGAATTCTGTAAAGTTCCGTTCCCGGGTGAGAAAGGACATATCGCTATTGGTGTTCTATCTGTGGAACGTGCCATTGCCGATTTGAACAGACGCGGAATAAGCTTTCGCGAGGATATGCGTACTTTAGATGCCAAGGGAAGGCTTGTTGCTATCTATCTTGAAGAGGAAATTGGCGGTTTTGCTGTTCATCTTATCAAGTATGAGTAAAGTTAGATTGATGCTTGAATTAATAATATTATGATGAGTGTGCTGGAACACCAAAAATGTATTGGAAAGGTATTTGTACGGTACATGTAAACAATATCAAATGCAACTAATATAATTTTGTTATTGTTGTATTTGTTAGGGGATTCAGAACCTATCCTATTTTCAGGGTACCTTTGCTGAATATAGTATATAAGGAGATATGACAAAAAGAATGAAAAAAGTTGTTGGTTTTGGAGATTTCTTGGTACGCCTAGGCGCACCGGGTTATCAACGGTTTATACAGTGCAATCAGTTTGATATCAACTACACAGGCGCTGAAGCAAATGTCTGCGTTTCGCTTTCTATGATGGGTATAGAAACCGAGTTTGTTACTCGGCTGCCGGACAATGACATTGCTCGTGCAGGGCTTGCCACTTTGCGCAAATATGGAGTAGGTGTGAGCCATGTTGCCTTTGGTGGAGAGCGCATGGGCGCATTCTATGTTGAAAAAGGCGCTTCGCAAAGACCGGGTAAAGTTGTTTACGACCGCAAGTATACATCAATTGCGACCTCAAAGCCTGAAGACTTTAACTGGGATGCAATATTCCAAGGCGCAGAACGCCTTCACATGACAGGGATTACTCCGGCGTTAAGTGAAACCATGCCCGAGGTTTTTGCCCATGCCATCTCTGAAGCGCGAAAGCGCGGGGTGAAAGTTAGTTGCGACCTTAATTATAGAAAAAACATGTGGACTGAATCTCAAGCTAAGGCATGCATGGAAAAGGTTTTACCCAGCATTGATTTGGTAATAGCTAACGAAGAAGATGCGGAAAAAGTTCTTGGGATTAAGGCTGAGGGCTCAAATGTCGTGTCCGGACAATTAAGCCACGAAGGTTATGTTGATGTTGCACGCAGCATTTGTGAGCGTTATGGTGTGCCTGAAGTTGCAATAACGCTGCGAAAGAGCATCAGTGCATCAGATAATGAATGGGCAGCTCTTCTTTACACAGATAATAGACCTTATTTCTCACGGAATTATTCAATACATATCGTTGACAGAGTTGGAGGAGGGGACTCTTTCTGCGCAGGACTTCTTTACGGAAAAGTCAAAGGGTTTGACCCTCAGCGCAATATTGAATATGCAGCTGCCGCTTCGTGCCTCAAGCATTCCATTGAGATGGATTTCAATCTTTCGTCCGTAGAAGAAGTTGAGCGCCTCATGTCTGGTGATGGTTCCGGACGTGTGCTGCGTTGATTTTTTATCAAGGTACAGGGTATTGTAAAATATCTTGCTTTACACTAAACCCCCTTGAAAAACTCTGTTTTCAAGGGGGTTCTTTTTTTGGCAGGGGCAGAAAGACTCGAACTCTCAACAAAGGTTTTGGAGACCCACGTGTTGCCATTACACCATGCCCCTATAAGCAAAAGGAATTATAAGCAATATTACGGCTTATGTCAAGCAAAATTGTCGGGACGCATTCTGCCCGCTTGGGTTTATGGGATACGAAAAATAGAGTTTTTGCTTGCTAAAAAACGTAGCTGTTGTTATAATTATTGAGGCAAAAGCCGTTAATTATTTATAGGAGGAAAATTATGATTAAAATCGGAATCAACGGATTTGGACGCATAGGCAGGCTGGTACTGCGCGCTTCACTTGAAAATTTTAACGATGTAAAGGTGGTAGCGATAAACGACCCCTTCATCAGCGTAGACTATATGGCATACATGCTTAAGTATGACTCTGCTCAAGGCAGGCTTGATGCAGATATCTCCTACAACGAGGAGAATAACACCCTTATAGTAAACGGCAACGAAATTAAAGCATATGCATGCATGGACGCAAAGGACATTCCTTGGGGTGAAACCGGCGCAGAATATATAGCCGAAGCTACCGGCATATATACAACCGGCGAAAAGGCATCTGCACACCTTAATGGGGGAGCAAAAAAGGTTGTTATCACTGCCCCTGCAAAGGATAAGGAAACCCCCATGTTTGTTATGGGTGTAAATCACGAAACATATTCCAAGGATATGAATATAGTTTCAAACGCAAGCTGCACAACCAACTGCCTTGCACCCCTAGCGAAGGTTATAAACGACAAGTACGGCATTAAAGAAGGTCTTATGACTACCGTACACGCAACAACAGCCACACAGAAAACCGTAGACGGCCCCTCCAACAAGGATTGGCGCGGCGGCAGGGCGGCATCTGCAAATATTATCCCCTCTTCAACAGGTGCGGCTAAGGCCGTTGGTGTAGTTATACCCGAGCTTAACGGCAAGTTGACAGGCATGTCTTTCAGGGTGCCTACTATAAACGTATCAGTGGTAGACCTTACATGCACGCTTGAAAAACCCGCCACCATGGATGAAATCAACCAAACCATGAAGGAAGCCAGCGAAAGCGCCGAGTGGAAGGGTATTATAGGCTACACAGAGGACGCGGTTGTTTCTACCGACTTTATGCACGATGAGCGTACAAGCATTTACGATGCAAAAGCCGGTATAGGCTTAACACCTAATTTCGTAAAACTTATCGCCTGGTATGACAATGAGTGGGGCTACAGCAATAAGGTTGTTGACCTAATCCGCTATATGTATAGTGTAGATAATAAGTAATTTAAGCATAACATCAAATATTTTTCGGGAGATATTCCTCCCGATTTTTATTGCGGTTTTATAGGCCTGCAGCTTTGATATTAGGTATAATGCAGTGCTTAAGTTTGCATATATTTTCCATATATTATACTTATCTCAGCCTAAATCAGCTTTATCTTGCGCGCCTTTTCCGATTTGTCTTTGCTTTGTTCAGTCAACATAACGCCGCTATGTTTCCTTTGCCAAGCTTTGCCAAATCAAAAAATTCACTGCAATCTATGTGCTGCTTTAAACTGAGATAAGTACTAAGAGCTTTTTGTAACAGATATAGTGTGCTATATTTCAAAATTGAATACAATTAGTAACGAATATTGACAGCTGTGTTTCGCCGTGTTAACATTAAAACGACGGGGAGGTGGTACACATGAAGCGCATATTAGCCTTGAGCCTTATGGCGCTTATTTTATTGCCCTTTTTTCCTTTAGCTCATGCGTATAGCACCTCAAATGATAGCACATTACGTGCGCTTGTAATAGCCTGTGATGAGTTTGCGAACCAAAACAGCACTGCTCCCTCAGCGGAAGGAAATGCCTTATGTATAAGGGATATATTGTGCAAAGATGTAAGGGGCTTTGGAACAGTTTCTACTATAATAAACCATTCGTTAGATATACAAAAACTACGAAGCGCTGTTTTTGAAGCTTTTGAAGGGGTTAAGGCGGGGGATAAAAGCTATATTTATATCAGCACCCATGGCGAGGACAACGGCAATGGACTTGAAATAATATTCAGCGACGGAGTAGATGATAAAAGAGTTCCTTCATTAGAACTGTACTCCATATTAAAGGAGATACCGGGCGTAAAGATACTTATGCTGGATTGCTGCTACAGCGGTGGGATAATACATAAGGGTGTGCCGCTTAGAGGCTTTAATACACAGGGCATGGATAGCAGCATAAAGGTAATAACAAGCGCAGGCGGGAATGAACAGAGCTACAATTGGTCCAGCGGTTATCTTAAAAAGCAGGGAACAAGCCACTTTATGTTAGCGCTATTACAGGGTATAGGCGAAGTGGGCGGCTACATGGCAGATTATAACCGAGATGGGGATATTACTATAGAGGAGCTCCAAGGCTTTTTAAAGCAGGGTTTAGCGTCATCCACCGCGCAGGTATATCCAGAGAAGGACAGCTTTGTAATATTATCATACGATAAATATACAAGCCCCGAAAAAGGCATAGTAAGCGACCTAGTGTTTGACAGTACGGTATTTGCAGATGGCGGCAGCATAGACTTTTCATACACATTAAATAGAAAGAGCCGCATTGCGTATCAAATAATATTTGCTAAGGATGGCGCTTGGCAGTTTGATACACCCCAGCTTATTGAGGATATGGAATACGGCAGTGCAGTTTTATGGCCGGGCAGGAAGAGCAAAACGCTTGAACTTGGCGCAACTGATGAAGATAATTACGGTTATGCGCTGTTTTTTATAGTAGCTGTTGAAGAAAACGGACTAATACCGCTTGCAAGCACTCTTCTTCAAGCGCAGAGTGGGGAATATGAGGCAATAAGTATAAAGCACAGTGGAGATATAAGACTGGGGTTTAATGAGGAGTTAGGTATATTCATATCCCACAAAAAACCTATGAGCTATTCTATAAGCATAAGGAATATGCAGGGCGATATAGTAGCCATGCCTTTTATAGACGAAAAAAGCCGTCCCCAGCGGCTAGGAGGCACGCTTATATATTGGAATGGCATCAATGGTGGAGGGGAACTACCAAGGGGCAGCTACTCTATACAGGCTGAAATACGCATGGGTGATGCATATATAAGCGCATTTAGCGGAGCTTTTTATGTATATTGACTATGTTTTTAAGCGTTTTTTATAAAAAGACAATAAAAATTCGTTGAAAGTATTGACAAAGATGAAAGGTATTAGTATAATTCCCTCGTACTAAGTATTGGGAATAAATATTTACCATCCCATTATGAAAGGAGAAGTTTCATGAAACACACAAACAAAGCTCTTGCACTGGTACTAGTACTCGTGCTTATGCTCACAAGCGTAGCAAGTGTATTTGCATATGCAGGCAAGGCAAGCACCTCAGGCGGCAAACTGAACATCTGGTCAGACGCCGAGAAAATCGGCAAAGGCAAAGACTACATCAAAGCATCAGTTAAAAACGGTGCAGACCTTGGTGAAGTTGAAGACAGGGGCAAAAACAAAGCTGGTGTAAAATATAGCTACAGCGCAAAGTATGATGGCTATGTACGTACAGCTTATGTTGCGAAAGTTGGTCCTAAAGCGGCTGCTGCTGCTCCGGAAAAAGCTGGCGATGCTGTAGAAGTAAAAGTTTCAACCTCAGGCGGCAAGCTTAACATCTGGGTACCCGGCAAGATCGGCAAGGGTAAGGACAACATTGTTGACTCTTTAAAGAACGGTTCCAAAATTGCGAAAGTACAGTTCTACACAGTAAAAGATGATAAAGGTAAAGATGTAGATGCAGGCTATGCGGAAGTTCTTAATGACAAAGGCGAAGTAATCGGTCATGTACGCACAAAGTATGTGAAGAAAACTGTTGCGGCGCCTGCTCCGGCAGTTAAGAGAACTGACCCCAAAGCAGCAGTTGTTGGCGGTGCTTCCGACAAAAAAACCAGTCAGATCAACGTTTGGGCGAAAGCCGGCAAGACCGGAAAAGACAATGTTGTAAAGACATTCAAGGGCAACGGTGGCGACCTTGGTTTCGTATCAATTGTAACGATTGACGGTGAGAAATCAAAGTGGGCAGAAGTTTACAAGGAAGTTGAAAAAGAAGGCAAAAAGGAATTTGAACTCGTTGGTTACATTGATAGGCAATACGTAAAATTTGTTGACTAATTACTATTAGTAAATTTTTACCCCCAAGAAAACTTGGGGGTTTTATTTTGCGTTTTTATATTAAGCTTTTATAATATAAGTTATTTCTTGCACTTATATAAAAATAGATAAATTATACTATATCTACCACTCTATACCCTTTCTAGCATTTATACCGCTATCGAAGGGGTGTTTTATGCTTTTTATTTCGCTTACATAGTTAGCCCTATCTATAAGCCACTGCGGTGCATACCTGCCTGTTACTATACATTCGCCTTCCGAAAGTGCAGCGTCTATAAGGCGGTTTGCGTCCTGCTCATTTATAAGCTTTAAGCCTGTAGCTACGCTAAGCTCATCAAGCACTGTAAGCGCGGGATTATATATGGCTATTTCATTAATTATGCCGTCTATTGCTTTTCTCATTCTATTAGTTGCATATTCAAGCTGCTCTTTATCCATTTGGTATGTAAACATGCTGAATGCCGGCATTTTATATACATTTGCTCCAAGCTTTTTAAGTGAAACCAGTTCGCCCGAATTATCCTGCTTCATAAATTGTACTACGAGCACCTTTCCGCCGTGTCCCAGCATACGTATTGCAGCCCCCATAGATGCTGTGGTTTTGCCTTTGCCATCTCCTGTATATAAATGCATAAGATTTTCCATAATTACCTCCACATATGTATTTTATATAATGCAAGCTTAGCATTTATTACCCGCCCTTGCAAGGCTTGACATATAACATATGCGCGCATATAATTTAATTGCAAGTGAATTGGCATACAGCATTGTAATTTGCCGGCGTTTCGCCGAGGGAAGCGGATGGGATTTCCGCACTATCCCAGTAACCGTGATGTAGACAAGTAGGCTTTATACCACTGCTTAAGCGGGAAGGTGCCTATGAGGATGAAGCTAAGTCGGGAGACCTGGTGCTGTATCATTCCCTGGGTTTGGAAGAAGCCGGATTTAATACTATGTTACCTTTAACCCAGCGTTTTCTTGTGCGTTTTTTCCACTTTGGCTTTACTTTGTTAAGGCATTATGGGGTTCAAAAGCCTGCTTCACGAAGCTTAGCCAAAACGAAAAACCGCTACAATAAAACCGCTGCTCTAAAAGCAACATAGTGTAAGCAGCCGCTCCTTCTGTTACCGGGCGGTATTTTTTAGCCATTCATTTGACAAAATAAATGGAGGCAAATATGAGAAAGAGAACACTGCTGCTTGTACTACTGCTTGCTATGCTTTGCATAGGCGTAAATGCTGAGGAGATTAAGCTAACCGATTTTGAGGGTAGGGAGGTTACCCTATCTAAACCTGCGGAGAGGATAATTGCCCTAATGCCAGGGGATTGTGAAATACTTTATGCATTGGGCGCGGGAGATAAGCTTATAGGCAGGGGAGAATACTGCAACTATCCCGAAGAAGTGCTAAGTGTAGAAGCAGTAAAATCCGGCGCTGAAATGAACCTTGAACAGGTTATAGAATTAAAACCCGACCTTATTATTGCCACCAAGATGGCGCATACAAAGGAAAGTATAGAAGCTCTTGATAAGGCGGGTATTCCAAGTTTAGTAACAGATGCACAAAACATAGAGGGCGTGTACAAGGCTATAGACTTAATAGGCGCAGCCTGCGGCAAAAACGAGGAAGCTGCAAAACTTATAGACGATATGAAAGCGGGTTTTGAAGAAGTTGTAAAAAAGGTAGGGGAAAAAAGCTTCGGTACAGTATATTTTGAGGTATCTCCCCTTCAATACGGGCTTTGGGCTTCAGGCGGCGGTTCATTCATGGATGAAATAGGCAATATGCTGGGGCTTGAAAATGTATTTGCAAGTGAAGGCGCATGGGCGCAGGTGTCTGAGGAGCAGGTAATTGCCAAAAACCCCGATGTAATAGTTACCACAACCATGTACTTTGGAGAGGGACCCACTCCCATAGAAGAGATACTATCCCGCAAGGGCTGGGAGAACATAAAGGCTATAGAAAACGGCGATGTATACAATGCCGATAATGATACCATTACCCGCCCCGGTCCAAGGCTTGTAGATGCAATAAATGACTTTTATAATTTCCTATACGAGGAAGAAGCTGCCGATAAGGCTGCTTAAAATAGCGGCTGCACTTTTATAGTGCAGCCTTTTTTTATGGATATAAAAGAAGGACTAAGCCTAAAAAAACATATTATACTTATATTTGTGGTTTTAATAAGCCTATTTATATGTATAAGCCTAGGCTCTGTGCCTATACCTTTTAAAGATACTGTAGGTATACTTTGTGATTTACTGCTTGGGAAAAAACCTTCTGGCATGTATGCGGATATACTTATACATGTAAGGCTGCCAAGGGTACTAAGCGTAATGCCTGTGGGCGCTGCGCTTTCGCTCGCGGGAGCTGCAATGCAGGGCATTATACGCAATCCCTTGGCGGACGGCTCAACGCTTGGTACAAGTTCCGGCGCGGCGCTGGGCGCTGTTATTGCTCTGTCGCTTGGCGTGTGGCTGCCATCATTTCCGTTTGCAGGTACGGTAGTATTTGCTATAATTTTTTCGTTTATATCTCTTATAATAGTGATGTCGCTAGCATATACGGTGGATAAGCTGCTTTCAAACAACACCATAATACTTATGGGCGTTATTTTCTCTATGTTTACAAGCAGCTTTATTAGCCTAATTATGGCGTTTTCAGGCGAAAGGCTGCGCTCTATAACATTTTGGACTATGGGCTCACTTGCAGGTTCAAACTACAATAATGTGCTGCTTCTTTTAATAACGCTTATTATTGCAGGTTCAGCGCTTATGCTGAGCGCGAGGGAGCTTAATGCCTTCTCTCTTGGTGAAGACGAGGCTATGCATATAGGCGTAGATGTAAAAAAAACCAAAGTTATTATTCTTGTTTCAGTAAGCTTTTTAATAGGCGTGTCGGTGTCAGTTGGAGGCAGTATTGGTTTTGTAGGGCTTATAGTTCCCCATGCGTGCAGGCTGTTATTCGGCGGAAATCATTTTAAACTGCTTCCAAGCTGTGTATATGTGGGTGCAATATTTCTGCTTTTTATGGATTTAATCGCAAGGACTTTGGTAAGCCCCGTTGAGCTGCCTATAGGCGTTGTTACATCTTTCATAGGCGCTATAAGCTTTGTTATAATATATTACCGCAGGAGAAAACATGCTGGAACTTAAAAATATAAACATACAATACGGCAGCAAATATGCGGTAAAAGATGTATCTATAAAATTGTATAGCGGGGATTGGCTTGTGCTTCTAGGTGCGAACGGGGCGGGCAAATCCAGCATTATAAAGGCTTTAGCAAGGGCGGTAAAATATTCAGGTGAAATACTGCTTGAAGGCAAAAACATATCGTGTTTTTCTTCAAGGCAGTACGCGCAAAGGGTGGGGGTATTAAGTCAACTACACGAGAAAGACCCAAGCCTTAGCGTTTCTGAAGTAGTACGCCTTGGCAGGTATAGCCACGGCAAAAGACTTTTTTCGGGTTTAAACAAAATAGACATACAAAAGGTGCAGCAGGCTATTGCTGTTACAGGGCTTATAGAATATTCAGAACGCCCCATGCATACGCTATCAGGCGGGGAGAGGCAAAGGGCGTATTTGGCGCAGGTATTCGCTCAGGATACCGATATATTGCTCCTTGATGAACCCGTTAATTCGCTTGACATGAAGTATACGCTTTCACTGCTTAAGGCTATAGATGTATGGCGTAAAGAAAGGCGGGGGATAGTAATATCCGCCCTGCACGATTTAAGCCTTGCCGCCTGTTTTGGAAGCCGCGCGCTTATACTGCTAAATGGCGAACAGTTATTTGAGGGGAATATAAAAGACGCTCTATATAGTCCCCATATAGATATGGCTTACGACTTACCTGTTGTAAAAACCATGCAAGATGTGTACAGTTTCTGGGAAAAAGCATAATAAAAATGCAAAAAAAAGCATAACAAAAAGGCGGGCGCATTGAAATGCCCGCCTTAAGTTTTGTACGAATTATTTTACACTTTCAGCAGCCGCATTGCCGGCAATTATGCCGAATACTATTATATCCGTAACAGCGTTTCCGCCTAGGCGATTGCCGCCGTGTATTCCGCCTGTAACCTCTCCACAGGCGAAAAGACCGGGTATTATTTCTCCGCTTTCGCTTAATACCCTTGCATTGTCGTCTATTACAAGACCGCCCATAGTGTGGTGTATGCCCGCTGTAACCTTTACCGCATAGTAGGGCTCTTTTTCAAGGGGATTTGCAAAGTTGGTTCTGCCGAAAAGCTTATCTTCCTTATTTTTTACGCTCTCATTCCATGTGGAAATGGTGTCGCTTAATTTGTCGGGGTTTATATTTAGCTTTTCTGCTAGGTCTGCTAAGTCGCCTCCGCCTATGGTGAAACCTTTCTTTATATAGCCCTCAATTACGCTTGAGGCTTCCGCCATTGCACCGTCTACTATTAGGTAGCTGAAGCTGCCTGGCTGGGCGATTTCAGCTGCGGATACTACATCCCTCGTGCCAACTTCATCAACAAAACGTTCACCGTTAGAGTTTACAAGTATAGCGCCATCGCCGCGCAAGCCTTCTGTAATAAGGGCGGAGGTATCAAACTGTACTGTGGGGTGTATCTGTATTTCGTTCATATCTACTACAGCAGCGCCAACTTCCTGTGCCATCTTAATGCCTGTGCCCTGAAGCCCTGGGGCGTTTGTTGTCATAAAGCCTTTAAGTTCGGGCTTGTATTTTACTACCATATCAAGGTTTGCACCAAAGCCGCCTGTTGCGAGTACTACCGCAGGGGCTTTAATTGTTAGCTCAAAACCGTTTTTGCCTGTGGCTTTTGCGCCTACTACCTTGCCATCTTCAAATATAAGGCTTGTAGCGTCAGTATCTAGCATAAGGTTTACATTGCGGTTTACTACGTTTTCTTCAAGTCTTGGTACTAGG
This sequence comes from Christensenellaceae bacterium, assembly GCA_012837835.1. Classification (GTDB taxonomy): domain Bacteria; phylum Bacillota; class Clostridia; order Christensenellales; family Aristaeellaceae; genus DTU024. The sequence goes on from DUQK01000044.1 coordinate 63,037, forward strand.
TAGCTGCCGATTGGTATGGTTCTGCCGTCATCGCCAAGGGGTCTGTGCGCCCTTCTGACGGAAGCGCCGCCAAGGCTTGATACGCTTATAAGGGGAGCGTTGTTTTCACCAAGCCAAGCAACGGCTTCAGCGGAGCTGTCCGCGAATATTTTTACGAGTTCAGCGTTATTAATGCCCCTGCCGCCTATCATGGCGTCAAGCTGCATAAGTTCTGAACTATCAAAATAGCCTTCGGGCTTTGCCTGATACTCTTCCCACTGTTTTTGAACGGTTTTAGCTAGCTCTGTTATGTGGGCGTTGTCTGCAAATTCATTCTTGGCTCTTTCAAGCGTACGCTCAACGCCTGCAGACTGTTCAAATTTGTTTTCGTCCTGCTGGGGGGTGTTTGCAGCGTTCATTCCGCCGGTTGCACGTACGGTGTTGCCGCCTACCATAGCCTGGCTTTCAAGCAGTATTACGTTTTTTCCTGCGTCAGCTGCTACTATAGCCGCTGTCATACCTGCGCCGCCTGCGCCTATTACAAGCACATCGCAGCTTAGTTCGCTTTCTTCTTTGCTATATTCCGCATCGCCGGATGCAGCTTTAAGATAATCGTCAGGGTTTAGGTTTGCGTTTTCAAGCGCGTTTTTTGCCGCCTCAAAAATAGCATCGGATGTAATTGTAGCGCCTGATACACTGTCCGCTGTTATGCTGCCAGTTTCCGCCATCTCAAGGGGTATTATTTCAAGTGCCTTTGTGCCTATGCCGGCGGTTTCGCCGGCGCCCTCGGCTTCTACCATTTTAATAATGCTATCTTCTAAGGTTAGTGTAACTGTAACCTCATCGGCAAAGCCCTGTGCTGTGCCTTTAAATTCGCCGCTTACAGAGGCAAAAGCCGGAACTATGCCCATAAGCATTACTAAAGACATAAGTATTGCTGTGATTTTTTTCATTATATAACCTCCTTATAATTCTGGGGTATCCCTATATATTATACTATATATAAGCCGGCATAAAATCCAAAGTGCGGGACGGATGTTGCCCGCGTGGTATAAGTAATGTAAAAGTTTTACGCCTTTGCATATATCCCTTGAAATAATGCATTGCAAGTGTTATCTTTGCATAGGAAATGGAGGAAACTATGAAAAAACTGATATTGCTTTTATGTATAATAATCTTGTTGCCGACTATGGGCTTGTCTGAAAGTTTTGATGATAAATTCGCCTACACCCTATCTAAATACAACACCACAGGCGCAGCGATAGTTATTATGCGGGGCGGCAACATAGAATACGAATACTACTACGGCAGACATGGCAGAAAGAGTGAAAAAGTAACTGAAAACACGCATTTTCATAATGCATCTGTAGCCAAAATGATTACCGCGCTTGGCGTTATGAAACTATACGATGAGGGCAAAATAGAGCTGGATAAAAATATAAGCGAATATTTTAATTTTCCCGTGGGTAACCCTAAATACAAGGATGTTCCTGTTACAATAAGGCAGGTTATGAGCCATACTTCTTCTATATCCGGGAAAAGCAAATATGCGAGCCGAAAGCACGATTTAGAATGGTTACTCACGCCTGATAGGGATTCAAACAGCCAGTGGAGGAATTGGGCGCCCGGCACAAAGTATGAGTACGCAAACTTAAACGGTGGGTTACTTGGCTCAATAATAGAGTGCATAAGCGGTATGAGCGTTGATGATTATATGAAAAAGGAATTCTTTGAGCCGCTAAATATTGATGCTGCATACAGCACAACTCTTCTTAAAGATAAGGAAAATATAAGCTGGAAATTTAACAGCAGCGGTGAAATAGTAGAAAATGTAAGGCAGATGTTAAAACGCAACGAAAGCTATGAGGATACCTGCGACTATAAAAACAGCTACTATAAAACAGTAGGCGGGCTTAGGGTGAGAGCCAAGGACTTAGCTCGCCTTACATATATACTGTGTAAAGACGGCAGCGTAGAGGGCGTAGAGTTTCTAAAGCCTGAAACGGTTAAATTAATGCGCACAAACCAAGGGGAGATAGCAAACTCTTCAGTTACAACTAAAGACAGCAAATATGGGCTAAATGTAGATATATCGCTGGATGATATGACACCCGTCAAATGGTATGGACATCAGGGTACACTAGGTACTTTTGTTTGTAATGCCTATTTTAACCCCGAACTTGACAGCGTTGTAGTGCTGCTTACAAACGGTTGCAATATGAAGAAAAACAACTATGTATGCAACATAAGCAGGGCAGTTATGAATGTTGCGTATGAATATTTAACTGAAGGGCAATAATTATTAAATAGAATCCAAATACGATTCGGCGCTAAAATCAGCGCCTTTTTTATAGCTCAAAACTGTCTGTAAATTTACATTTTGAGTGGACGATAGAATGTTATTTATTATATTGGGGTTCTGTTTTTCTAAGTTTGTAAGAAGCTTTTTTATCTCCCGCCTTTTTCCGCCGCCATCTTTTTTAGTAAAAGAACATGAACAGCTTATAGAGCCTATGTTTAGGTTGTTAAGCCAATTTATTATGCTCCTCTCCCTTACAAGGTAAAGGGGGCGTATTAGCTGCATACCCTCGTAGTTTATGCTATTCAGCCTAGGCATCATGGTTCTAAACTCTCCGGAATATAGCATGGATAGAAGCACGGTTTCACATACATCATCAAGATGGTGGCCAAGCGCAATTTTGTTGCAACCAAGCCTTTGCGCTTCTTTATATAAATAACCCCTTCTCATAGAGGAACATACATGGCATGGTGAGGGGTTATTTTCAGCTATGCGTAAAATATCTGTATTAAACATATGCGGGCTTATGCCAAGCTTTTTCATGTTATATTCGCAAGCGGTAAGATATTCATCATTATAGCCCGGGTTCATAAAAATAAAGGATAGGCTGAATGGAAAATCCGAATAGCGCATAAGCATTCTAAGTGTACAGGCGAGCAGCAGGGAATCTTTTCCGCCGGATAGGCACACGGCTATGGAATCTCCCTCTTTTATTAAATTAAAGCGCTGGATAGCGCCAATAAAAGGCTTCCATATAGTTTTACGGTATGTCTTGCTTATGCTTCTTTCCGCCTGTTTAATTAGATCCATATATCCTCCGTTTATATAATAACATAGGCAAATGTTTTATGCTATATATATTAAACGCTACATAATGTGTTGATAGACTATAATACATTTATGACAGGCGAAACGAAAAACGAGAGACCCTTTGGTATAATATAAATCAAGAACGAATATAATAAAGAAAGGATCTCTCAATGGTTAGTATAACAGAAGGAATGCGATATAGGAAGAA
>DUQK01000045.1 GCA_012837835.1 Christensenellaceae bacterium
ACTTGTTTAAATAGACGTGTAGCTTGGATAAAGAATATTTTTCAGCAATAGAATAATGTGTAAGGTACAAACAAATCCCAGTTTGTCGGACAGAAAAATACCGATCTGTCGCACCTGAACTTAAGAAAACCCCTGATGTCAAACAAATGCTACACTTGGAAAAGCTTGATTTCAATGGGTTTTATGACTGCAAAAACAACCAAAAACAGCGTTTTTTTGCTTGACTCCGCCACAGGGTCTCGTGTCATAATTATTACAACGGCAAATGGTAACGATGAGGACTGGGTTTGAGCTCTCTACTAGAGAAATGAAAAATGGATTGGCATGGTTTTTATAGTTAATTGTGACTATAATAGAGCAAAAAGAAGTTTAAATGATAGATAAATTTGACTTTGAAAGGGAGGCAAAATGGTAAAGAATTTACGTTATGAATTTCAGCCAAATATTACTGAAGAACAACTTTGGGATTTTTATGTGAGAAATGACATCTGTGAAGTTGGATATGGTAAAGATGTTGCTTTATTACCACTAAAGCACAGCCCATATATTGTTGCTGTATTTTCTGAAGAAAAATTAGTTGGAATAATAAGAGCATTGTTTGATGGATTAAGTGCTTGTATCATGGAGTTTTGTTTGGAATGTGAACTACAAGGAGAAGATTTAGAGTTAAATAATGGTTCAGTTATTGAGAAAGACCAGTACGAAATTGCTGGAAAGATGGGAAAAATGTTAATTGCTGAACTTGAAAAGTTAGGCAATACATTTACGACAGCGTATATTGTTGAAGGTATGGAAGAAGGAGTATATAAATCAATTGGATTAAAACATAATGAAGGACACCTTGTTTATTACAAGGATGCAAGAGACCCTATGTAAATGAATAAATTCTAGCTTGTCGGGTGTAACAATGATCCTGTATCAAGAAAAAATAAATTTCTAGAACCATAGATATTGCTTATGATTTTACGCCCGGCTCTGTATATTTTGTAACTATAAACTAGTGTAAGAAAAATAGCTGCAACTAACACTTAACTTAATACAAAAACATTTTGGTAGATTGGTTTTCAAGAAATGGCGCATTTCATACGTAAAGACGCCAGTGGGTGACGTAGAAAACCGCTATAAATTTGAGTACAATGATTGAAAAATGACAAGGCTTAAGGCAAATACTAAACTCTTAATAACCCTAAGCAAGCCTTTATGCTGCTTGTTTTTCCGCGTTTACATATTGTTCACAAATTATTTACCTGTGCCTTTAGTGCGGCGCTTGACAGCCGGGAAAATATATGCTATAAATATATTAGCACTCAACGAGTGAGAGTGCTAACAAAAAGATTATCAACAAAGGAGAGAGTAAATATGACAAGATTAATTCCATTTAACCGTAGATCAGATAATTTGGTGAGCAGCATGACAAGCATACACGATATGCTGGACGATTTCTTCTCAAACAGCTATCCTTCAAGGAGTTTAGCTAGGGATACCTTCAAGCTGGATATTCAGGATAGGGAAAATGACTTCCTAATAGAAGCGGAACTTCCCGGCGTGGATAAGGAAAATGTGAGCATATCCATGGAGGCGGATTGCCTTACCATAGCAGTAAATGTAAACGAGGAGAAACAGGAAGAGGATAAGGAGCGCAACTACTTGCATAAGGAGCGCCGTTCCTGTTCTATGAGCCGCAAGATATATTTAAGCGATGCCGATGTAGATAATATATCCGCAAAGCTTGAAAACGGCGTACTGGCTGTAACAGTACCCAAGCTAACTCAGGCAGAAACAGTAAAGACAATAAACATAGAGTAAAATCTGTTTATTTAAAATTAAAGCATTAAGGCGGGAGTAATCCCGCCTTAATTATTAATAAGATAGGCATATTGTCAGTCTGCGGTGGAAATCCGCGTGAGGCGCAGTGTTAGGCGAACCCCAAAACGACTCTCAAGGTTTATATCGTTAGGCACAGGGGAGAAGGAATCTCCCCTACCCGATTCAAAAAGTCAATGGTAAGAGTATAGTTTTAATAACGAAATAGTAAGATTAATTCTTTTGTTTCTTAAACTTAATAGAGTACATTAAAATTTGCAATTTTAATGTACTCTGTCTGTTTATTCTATTCTATCTATTTTGTAATTTAGTCTTTCGCATTAAATTTTTCCACATTAACCGATGGCCAAGTATAAACAACCGTAAGAGGTTCGGAACCGGTATTCCTTAAATAGTGTATTGAGCCTGCAGGCGCAAGCAAAGCATACCCGGCTGATATTGCATTCACCTCATTATCCAGTATAAATTCCCCACTACCACTAATTACAAGCATAGCATCTTCAACAAGATGGAAATGTGGTTCAAGTTCATATCCTGGCTGTAAAGTTACCATTCCAAGCGATACACTTCCTGCGCCGGTTGCTTTATCAATGTAATGCAGACGGCAAAAATCATCATTCACATTTTCACAAGCTATATCTTCTTTTCTAATAACCATGCCTATTATCCTTTCTTATAAATACTAATATGCATCGCGCAAATGCTCTTTAAGCAGTTCTTTTGCTGTTATAATATCACGTTCAATAATTTTTTGAAGCAAATTTCGATGATCTTCTGGGGCGAAAGAATATCTTTCCGGCTGTTTCTCATATGTATTAATTCTGTCGGCAACAATACTATTATATAAACATGCCATCATATTATCTAATAAGGTGTTGTGAGCTGCCTTAACCATACACGCATGAAATTCTATAGATGTACTCATAATTGAGGTAATATCACCTTTATCAAGCGCAAACTCCATTCGCTTGATTGCTATCTCCATTTCAGCTATATCTTCCTGATTTCGTCTCTGACAGGCCAACTCTATAGCACCAATCTCTAACAGCCGGCGCGCTTCTTTCATCTCCCGAAGTAATTCAACCTCCTCAGATTTAGATACATTCATATTCAACGCATTAACCAAATGTGCGATATCAAGCCCACGCACATAATAACCTCCACCCATCCTGCTGTCTATAACACTTGTTGCTTCTAATGCTTTAAGTGCTTCTCGCAAAGGAAGCCGGCTAACGCCTAGCATTTCTGCTAAATCTCTTTCAGGCGGAAGTTGGTCTCCCATTTTTAGTTCGTTGTTTGCAATCATCTTGCAAATCTCATCCACAATTTGATCGGACAAGCGCATTTTACCAAGTTTTTTAAAGGTGATTTTTTTCATGTAATTTATTGACTGCTCCTTAATTTGTTTGGAATTTACGTATATTCCAATATATAGATTATAGCATAACGCCTAATTTTCATAAAACTTTCATTCAAAACAACAATCATTTGTTATAAAAATACAGATCCGTCAGTAGGCGTATACCAACGGACCTATATTTTCAATAGAGTTCTAATCTGAACCAAGTGCTAGAGATTCTGCTGTTTTACTTTTGGCTTTGATATATTTCCGTAAAGCTTACGCATTTTTTCTCGTCAGCATACTTGTAGCACAATTCGTCCAATCTTGCCATGAATGCTTTACATTCGTCTTCTGTCATGAAATTCATTGCTACCATGTCATTTATCCAGTTTGCTTCAAGGGTAGGTACTGCCAGCTTTGCTGCTTCTTCAACTGCTTCATCAGACCAACTGGAAAATGAAGTGCCTGCATCTACCATTAGTTTCACCGCATCTGTTGCTGTTTGATTCATTATCTCCCCAAATTTACCATCAAGGAGCTCCTGTTTTACTTCAAGAAAAAGATCTTTTATATCATCAGGGAAAGAATCCCACAAGTCCTTGCGGATAACCACTGCAGATGGGCCTTGAATACCACTGCCTATGTCCACAACGAAGGGGGCTTGCTCGTGTAGACCCATAGTAGCTGCTGTGCGAAGACCGAAACTAGTAATTCCATCAATAACGCCTGTTTCAATTGATGTGTATGTATCGTTGTTGGCAATTGACATTGGTATTGCACCAAACGCTGCTAACACGTCGCCTTCAATACCATATGAGCGAAGCTTCAAGTTTTTCATCTCATGATGATTTTTCAGCGGCTCTTTAAACAAACAACCTTCATTGCCCCAATTGCTCATATACAGTATTTTCATATTATAATCTTCGTATTCAGACTGCCATACTTCGTTCTCATCATACAGTTCATTAATCGCTCTAAAGAAACCATCCGCTCCCGCTTGGGTACAACTATCGCGGAATTTCCATTCCACACCGCGGCTAATTGGAAGTTCAGTAGAATAGTAGCCATAATTCAAGAAGGTAATATCACAACTTCCATCTTGAATAGCTTGATAATGCTCACCGGTTTTATGAAGAGAACCAGACCAATAGAATTCGATCGCAATACGGCCGTCACTGCGAGCGGCAACTTCATTCAAGTACCACTTGTCAATGTATGCGGGCTCAGAAAACTCAGTAGAATAATAGTCGTACGTAAGCGTCCACTCCGGGTTAGCTGCGTAAACTGATGTGCCAAACAATGGCACGGCAAGAATTACTGTTAAGATAAGGACAGCAAACTTAAGCATTTTGTTTTTAGATGTTACCTTTTCCACGTTAATTACCTCCTACATTTTTATTTATGTTTGTTTATTGGAACCATATTAAAGAAGAGCGGTTGCTATCTCAGGAACAAATAGAATAATCAAAACAACAATCGCAGTAAATATCACAAATGGTGCGCTTCCTCTGAAAATATCCTCAAGCGGAAGATCCGGACAAGACCCTTTCATCACATATACGTTAAGTCCTACAGGCGGGGTAAGAAGACCGATTTGTATCATTAATGTCATAAGGATACCATACCAGATAACGCTATATCCGAAAGTTTGGGTGACAACACGATATGTTAATGGAACAATTATTACAAGTGAAGAAAATGGATCCATAAACATGCCCATCGGGATAAGGATTAACAGGAACATGCTGACAATTGCCAAAGGGGGTAACGGCAATGACATTGCCCAAGTATTAATCATCGCTGGAACCTGCGCTTTTGTCATAAATACACTGAACATCGCAGAACAGATTAGAATGGTGAATATCATACCAACCGTCTTTATAGTTTCATCCAATGCTTCTGCGATTTGTTTTGGAATCTCTTTCCAATTGCTTTTAGGAATCTTAATGAACATCATGAGAAATATTACAACCGCGCCTAGAGAAGCAGCTTCTGACGGTGTAGATATTCCGCCGTAAATACCTCCCATTAAAACCAGAAACATCACGGCAATTCCCCACAGATGCCGTAATGATTTTATCATTTCAATTAAAGGGTACTTCACTACATCAGGGCATAAGGTTTTGTCGTAATTTGCCCATATCCGCAAACCGATACAAAAAATTATAGCCGTCAGAATACCCGGAAGAATTCCGGCAAGCAGCATGTCGCCAACAGAACATTCTGCAAGCGATGCATAGAATACCAGAATAGTGCTGGGGGGAATCATAATGCCCAGAAGACCGCCGGCTGCAACTACTCCGGCAGCTACCTTGTCATTATAACCCCGGGATTTCATCTCGGGTATGGCAACTCTGCCCATGGTTGCAGAGCATGCAACTGAGGATCCGCAGCAAGCGCCAAATAGCGCACTGGCGCCAATGGTTGCCATAGCTATGCCGGCAGGGAATCGCCCAAGCCACTTGTTTGCTACACCATATGCCTCTTTACTTAGCCCCGCTGCATAGGCAAAATAACCCATCAGAATAAACATGGGAATTACCATCTGAGTATAGTCAGCTGCTCGGTTGTACGGGAATGTCTTCCAAAAAGACAATGCTGTCCCCAGATCTGTAAGCATCCACGTTCCTACAAATCCCGTCATACCTAAGCATAAATAAATCGGGACACCTAATGCAATAAGAAGCAACAACATTATTAATGCAATGCAAACAACCAATACCGGACTCATTTATCTTTCCCCCTTTCACTTGTTTCATCTATAGGCAAATTATCAGAAATGTTACCGCTTTTTTGAAGGGCTTGTTTATCTTCGCCTTTAACGATATAAATTATACCTTGTATTGCTTCTATCAGCAGCTGAAAGAACATCGCTAATGCACCAATCGGTACAAACATGTAAGCCCACCAAATTGGGAATCTCGTATAATCACCTGCACGGTACATTTTACGACTATATGCCCATAAACCTTGTTTTCCGGCTTGGATAAACACAATAACAAAGAATGCCATTCCAATAAATGCTGCAAGCACATTAAGAACCTTTTGTGCTTTCGGACTCAATTTACTTGTAAGTATCGTAACGTTTACATGCCCTTTAAGGCGCTGGGTAGGCATAACGCTCGCCCACACCATTACTGCCATACATGTTTCACAAAACGAAGGCATCCAAGCAAATGACTTTCCTATTATCCATCGGCGAATAATATCTACCGAACTTCCTACTGCCATACATAAAATTGCCAGTGCTGCTATGTACCAAAATACCTTATCTACGTAGTAGCCAAGATCTTTCTTTTTTTCCATATTACATTCCTCCTTTCTCTCATCTGACATAACAGGTTCCATCAGGTTTTAATTCAACCATATCGCCGTTTTTAAGCGCCTCTGTAATTTTTTCTCCAAATGCATCATATATCGGAATGTCAACTGTAAGCGCACATTCCAGTGTTAACATGTCCGCATTATCGCAAAGAATTGCACATGGTCCGACGTTGTTTTTAACTGCCTCATAAAGCATATATGGTGCGATAGTTCCGCCACGGCCTGTTTGAAAGACAAGAACCTTGTTTTTTACGCTCATACCAAAATTTGGGTGCCCAACCATGGTTATTTCGCCGGTTTTCGGACTCATGTCTCCAATAAAGGAAAACGGAAGATTAAAAACCAGCGCCTCGCCTTTGGCCCGCCCCGGGTTAAGCACTCTACCTTTGAAGCTTTTCATTGTACCTCACCGACTTTCTCAGTTATACTCTCTAAGCAATCGTGCAAACCGGCAACCATCACCTCAACCTGGTCTTTTTGCAGAGAACGCACATAATGTGCACATTTAAAGGAGTTTGTTAATACAACTTTGACATCCTTTGGAATCGGTGAATCCGGGATGGTTGCCAAACAAGTATCGCTTATAACTCCTCCGGCAGCTTCGATATTATCTGCAAATCCCATGGTTTTGGCTAATGTGTATACTGGTTTTCCCATCGCCAGCCATAATCTTTTTCCTTGTTTCAGTTTTCTGTTTTTAAGGAAATCTGATATAGTTCCAGCCTCCTGAATGGTAATATGAGGGCACCCAAGCAGAAGCAAATCAACCTCTTTGTTTTTATTAAAAGCAAAGATTTTCTTTGTTGCTTCGATGTCTTTCCTGCTAACTTTAATTATACTCTGGGGTTCTTTTCCGCCAAACGCTGCTTGTTTAGTAAGCGCTTCAGGCGTTACTCCAATAACATGAAAAACATGAATTGATCCGCTGGCAGCAGCCGGTGCTATTAAGTACTTTAGCTGATCGAATGTTACTGTACGCGGAAGACCCTCTACAGCAATACTTTTATTGGCAACTTGCATACCAATAAAATAACCCATTGCTCCGTAATCAGAGTCGTCGTTCAACTCTAAGCCATCCTCCATAGTTACAAGTACTGTTGCAAATCTGTTTTCATCTAAGAGCAAACCCGTTTTTGGCGTTCTTCCTGTTAATGCCGCACATAAACTAACAACTGTACCATCTTTGTTTGTTCGCGCACCGAGCATGGAATTTGCTAGTATTTGTGCACAGGAACCAATCCAAGAAATATAATCACCAATACGAGGAAGGTTACCCATATTCATGGGTAAACAACTGTATGTCTTCAGAAACCCTAATTTTGTATGCATTTCTGAACGCTTATAATAGTCTTGCAATTCAACTTCAGCATATTCTTTTGATATTCCCATTTCTTCCCATTTTTCCGGGCTAAATGCAGACATCAGAGGATGCAAAGTTGTCATAACTGGGAGTTTTTCAACACCTTCTATGAATTGTTCTAAAAGCTCTGGTGGCTCCTTGGGCATAACGTGACCCGATGTTATCTCAACAAACTCTTCAGCGCCGCAGGCGTCACCATATCGAATGAGTAAATTAATTGCCTTCTGCAGTCCTGGACCGAATTTACCTGCAGCCATATCTGCTTCGTACTGAGTAAGCTTCATGTTTTTCTCCTTCCGCTATTTAACCTCGTAAGTGTCTAAACAGTTATGGCAGTGTACCCATTCTCCCTTCATAATTTGCTGACTTGCTTCGCCAATTACTGTCCCATACTTAACAATACTGTCCCCGGCATTAATCTGTTCAAGCGCGATTTTATGACCAAATGGTATATCCTCTGCCGCAACATATTGTGATTCTTGTCCATGCAAACGTACAGTAACGGTTTCTCCTTTTTTTAAGTCAGCAACACATGTTGCTACATTGTCTTTCTCGGAAATTTGTTTGGCTAACTTTTTCATACCTATACCCTCCCTTTCTGCTTTTTTAATCTTGTTAAAGCGTAGGACCATCAATCAAGATTTCCATTCCGGTAAAGCGAAGAATTTCCGCTTTGGTTAATGTTCCATTAGCAACATCAACAGCGAACTCAAATAACCGTTCACCTGCATGTTGCAGAGTTTCTGTTTCATTAATAACTGAATCGACAGCAATATCGATATGTTCACTGAGGAAATCTATTGTTTTACTGTTTCCGCAGACTTTTACTGCCGGAATGCAGGGATGACCGTTTGGTGCTCCACGCCCTGTAGTAAACAGAATAAGTTGTGCACCGGCTGCTGCGCCTCCCGTCAAGTTTTCAAAACCATGACCGGGCGTTGAAACAATATGGCGTCCACCCCAGCAACTTGGCCTGTTACCGTAATCAATGGTGCCTACAATTGGACAGTCAGCGCCTTTTGCGTTAGCGCCCAGAGCTTTTTCAGTAAGTGTTGTCAAACCGCCATCACGGTTTCCTGCGGTAACCTGATCGCCGCGAACATCTGCACCTACTGCCAAACCATGGTTATAAAGATCTTTTACATACTTTACGATTTTATCTCCATCAGCAGGATTTACGCATAGTTCTTTCAAAGCATACTCTCCGCCCATGATGTCACAAATCTCACCTTGTATAAAGGTTCCACCGGCGGCAGTCATTTGTTTGCACACTTCGCCAACCACTAAATTTGCGGACAAACCTGAAGTGGTATCAGAAGATCCGCACTTCGTGCAAAAGCACAGTTTTTCCAGTCCGAATTTTTCCCGACGGTTTTTGCTGACTTCAAGTACCAACTCTGCAGCTAGTTTCGCACCTTCAAATACTGTTGTTAAATGCCCCCCGAGTTTGTGCAATTCAACACCACGGATTGGTTTTCCGGATTGTTTGCAGCCTTCAAAGACTTCATCAAACTTTACCATCTCGCAACCTAAACCAATAAGTAAAACACCGCCGACGTTGGGGTTTTTCGCTAGATTAATTAATGTATTCGTAACCCTTTGTGTGTCAGCGGGGGGATGCAGGCAGCCTTGAGTATGGCAGAAAGCCCTTGTGTTTTCTATTAGTTTTTCAATTTGCAAAGCAACGGTGTTCACGCAGCCAGTTGTTGGTATTAAAGCAACAAAGTTGCGGGCACCTACTTGTCCGTCCGGACGTGGGAATCCATAGAAATTCATGATTCGACCTCCTAAATATTATATTATGCTCTGATTTGGTATTACCAGTATATCATTATTACTTGTTTTGTCAATGGTTATTTTTATTGATTTTAACGCCAAAAGCAACAAGAAACCTATCATAACGTTGATAAACCAACGCAATATAGGTTTTTTGCTTTTTTTCGGCGTTAAACTCGAAAAAACGAGTTTTTAAATTTTAAATGCTGAAATGTGTTAAGCGGAGCTTAAATGCTTTTAACTCTTGCGTTTTTTGAATATACGCAGCCGCAGTAGTTTTGTCTGTAAAGCCCGTACTGTTTGGATACCTTTATAGACCTTTGAAAGCCTCCGCGTTTTTTAAAGTCCGCAACTAAAAAGGGTATGCCTATTTCTTTTTCAAGCACAAGCCCTGTACTGTTTATAACATCTGCATTCTTGTGCGGGCTTACGGAAAGCGTTGTAGTAAAACGGTCAAAGCCTTGTTCCTTTGCATATTCCGCAGTTTTTTTAAGGCGCAGGCGGTAGCAGGCGTGGCATCTTATGCCGCCCTCTTTTTCTTTTTCAAGCCCTTTTACTATGCACTGGTATTCTAAGGGAGCAAAAGGTGGTATAATAACATCGTCGGCGCTAGCCGTTTCACGCACAAAGCGCATAAGCTCGGAAGCTCTTTTGCTGTATTCTTCTTCGCTGTCCATATTGGGGTTATAGAAAAACAGAGTAATATCAAAATGGGGGCTTAACCTTTCAAGCACCGCAGAGGAGCAGGGCGCGCAGCAGGCGTGCAGCAGCAGCCTCTCTCTTTTATCAAGGCGGGAAATACTCTCCTGCATAATTTTATCGTAGTTGGTTTTCATAATACCTCCCTAGGTGATTGTATACCCGGAGCAGAAAAATTTCAATAAATGTGCAAGGAAATTGGATTTTAATGCGTTATATATAGTAGAATGGTTAATAACTATTCCGGAGAATTTTTATGAGGTGATCTAGTGAAAAGAATTTTAAGAAAGGGCTTTAGTGTTATACTTGCAGTATTGCTTGTGTTATCGACATTACCTGCGGCAATTGCCGATGGTATGCCTATAATAGGTACGGTTACTGTTACCGCAAATAACTACCTTAATGTAAGGGAGGGCGGTTCCACCTCATATGCGAGGATTACAACCATTCCAACGGGCTCAAGCTATCCCGTGCTTTCTATCGCGCAAAGCGGCTGGTATGAGATACTGCTGCCTGACGGCAGAACGGGTTATGTATCAAACAACCTTGTGGATTTTACTGCGGGTTATCAGCCGCCCGGCGGCACTATACCTGTATATTACCGTACTGTGGACGGCAGACTTCTATATACAGACTATGTTAGAGGCAGGGTAGGTGTAAATGAGATATATGCAAATGCATCGCTTGTGCCAAGCGGCTATCAGCTGCAAGGGCTGGGGAAGGTAAGTGTAAGTGTGGATTCCAGCGGCAACGCAGTGCCCGCAGCTGTGCTTTTCCTGTATAGCGCAGGGGGCACAGCCCCGACAACGGCGCCCTTAAACCATGCCGCGGTTGAAATACGCTATGTGGATAACTACGGCAATCTTCTAAAAACCAGCACCGTATACCTGCGCGCCGGCAGCCATCTTTTATATGCTAATACAAACGGACTTCCCAGCGGCTACCAGATTATAGGGGCTAAGGACAGGGTGGTAAGCGTATCAGCGCAGCTTGTAGCAAACCCGTCAACTATTATATTTACAGCATCAGGCGCCGGCTATGTACCGACTGTGCCATCAAATGTGCCTCAGGTAATAGTAAACTATCAGACAACAAACGGAGTATGGCTTAATACCGAATATGTAAACCTCTCATCGGGTTATAACATAGTATATGCCAACGACAGCCTTGTGCCGGAGGGGTACAGCAGGTACTCAAGCTCCTCAATAAGCGTATATGTGGATAACTACGGCAAACCTACGCCAAGTTCCGTAACGTTCCAATATCAGCCTAAAGCAGCGCAGGAAATGGTAGTGTCGGTACCTGTGTACTACCGCAGCGCCTCGGGCGAAACCTTGGCTGTGGACTATGTATCCTGCAAGCAGGGTAACAACACTATATATGCAAACAACAATAAGGTTCCAAGCGGCTATGTGCTGCAAAGCCAGCGCAGCGTGCCTGTGTATATATCCTATAACGGCACGGCAAGCCCTTCCAGCGTGGTGTTTACATATGCGCTGCCTGTAAACGCAAGTGTAAGCGTAATCTATCAGGATAATGCGGGCAATTATTTAAATTCTCAGATTGTAACAGTAGGCATAGGCAGCCATACCATATACGCAAATTCAAGCATGGTGCCCAAGGGCTACACTCGTATAAGCGCAGACAGCGCAAGCGTATATGTAGATGCAAACGGCAATGTCAGCCCTTCAGGTTTAGTGTTTGTGTATGCCCCGCAAGGCGCAATAACGGAAGCTCCCAAGCCCCCGACGCCTACAGATACCCCTAAGCCCTATATAGTGCCTACTATGCCGCCTGAAACCGTAGCGCCTATAATAACAAATCCGCCCGCGCCGTCGGGGAAGGATTATAATATACCAGCTCATAAGACAGGGTCTATATCATCTGAATATGCTGTGTACTCTGGCCCCGGCACGGAATACTATCGAGCCGCAAACGGGCAGGCGAATGTTAAAGGCGGCAGGTGCAGGTTCTACGGGCTGGATGGCGATTGGGCTATGATGGGTTACCAATTTAGGGACGATTACCGCATAGGTTATATACAGTCTTCAGGCGTACCAAGCGGGGTAAGCTTAAGCCAGCTTAACTTTATGTATGAGCCTGTAACCATAGTACAGGATGCCAATTTCAATGACGACCCTATACTAAGCCCCTCTAAAATAGGTGTAATAAGCAAGGGTACGACTGTATCATTGCTGGGCTTCTTTGGGGAGCGTTGGGCATATATAGAAACAACCCTTGAAGGCGAGCCCGCCCGCGGATTTGTAAATAGAGCTAGGATAGGCAGGTAGATTATTTCAATTAATACTATATAAGATTTATACCGTATAGAATAAAAATCAGCCGCCACTTAAAAGTGGCGGTAGCTTTTTGTATTATCAGTTTAGGCTTATACATAATCAATTAATATTCTAACAAGGCTTTTTAAAATAATCCGAATAATTTATGTTGTACTATCTTTTAGGTGGATATAAATAGCCGTCGAGATATTATCCATAAAGTCCTCTTTTTATACCATTAAAATAAGTAAAAGCGAATTATTAATACTATCTGTTAAGTTATTGTCCGTTTGTTACTTGTTTGTATTTTGGCTATATGCTATAATTAGGTTACATAAATAAAAAGGAGGCATTACTCAATGAAAAAACACATTGCATTGCTAATTATTGCAAGCATTGTACTTTCTCTTGCGTCTTTTGTAGCTGCGGAGGAAGTTACTCTCACCATGGGTTCATGGCGCAACGAAGACGCCGAACCCGTACAGCAGATGCTGGACAAGTATAAGGAAATAAGCGGGGTCAGCATACGCTTTGAGCCTACTCGCAATACCGAGTATAATGCGAATCTGCGCCTTCAGCTTGAAGGAGGCACAGGACCTGACCTGTTCTATTCTAGGAGCTATACTGTAGGCCGTAAACTGTATGAAGACGGCTACGCCATGGATGTAACTGACATACCCGGCGTTATGGAAAATTTCGATGATACCGCCCGCCATGCATGGACTGCTGATGATGGCAAGGTATTTGCAGTACCCTTTGCGGCTGTAAACCATGTTGTATACTACGACAAGGACGTATTTGCAAAATACGATCTTGAAGTTCCCACCACATTTGAAGAGCTGCTTAAAGTATGCGAAACTCTAAAGGAAAACGGCGAAACTCCATTTGCAAACGGTCTTGCAGAGAACTGGGATATTTTAGAGTGCGTATTCTGTGGCATGATACCCAACTACATAGGCGGCTTTGAAAACAGAGAGCTGTATGAAAGCGGCGAGCGCAAACTTAACGATGAATACTTCCTGCGCGCACTTTCTGACTTTGAAAAGCTTACCAAATACTTCCCCGAGGGTTTCCAGTCAGTAGCCAATGCGGACGGTCCCATGCTATTAGGGCTTGGCAGGGCAGTAATGTTCATAGACGGCTCATGGCGCTCCGGCGCATGGGATGTAGATTTCCCGGACTTCAACTGGGGTGCCTTTGCTATACCCGCACCCGAGGGCAACGCACAGGCAATATGCCACCACTCTGACATGGCTATTACAGGCAACAACGCAACCAAGCACCCTGAAGAAGTAAAGGGCTTCCTTGAGTGGCTAGCCAGCCCCGAAGGCGCACAGATAGTTACCGACTGTCTCCCCAAGGGCTTTTTCCCGATGATAAGCTCCGATGTTAAGCTTGCGGACGAAAAGACCGCAGGTCTAAAAGCTTTAAGCGATGACGCTATAAGGGACTCAAGGTTCATGTGGAACACACTGTTTGAGCTGTATACACCGCTTGTAGATAATCTAAACGGCATAGCAAACGGCACAATAACAGTAGAGAAAGCGGCAGACGCGCTCACCAAGCTACAGGAAGAGATAGTAGCAAAATAATTTTATAAGGGAGCCGGCAACGGCTCCCAAACTTAAGCTAGAGAGGAAAGCAGCTTTGACAACAAAGAAAAGGCGCAGAAATGGTCTACATCCCGGCGGCAGCTACTGGATGATGTACATATTGCCGGCACTTGCTGTATATATATTCTTTATGGCATACCCCATGCTGGATTCTATAAGGCTTAGTCTTTACAATTCAAACGTTGTGCCGAGGGAATTTGTAGGCTTGCAGAACTATATAGACTTATTTACCGATAAAACACATTCTACAAGGTTTTGGGGGGCTTTTAAAAACACTTGGGTGTTCTTTTTCTTTCATATGGCATTCCAAAATGTGCTGGGAATGCTGTTTGCGGTAATACTTACAAACCGCACTATGCGGGGAAAAAGGTTCTACCACACCATAGTGTTTTTACCCTGCACATTTGCGGTTACCGTAACGGGCTACCTTTTCCGTATGATATTAAGCCCAGTGCTTTCAGGACCCGCGTTTAAGTCTGTCGGGCTTGATTGTCTTGTGTATCATTGGTTGGGCGATGAAAAGACCGCACTTGCCATAGTAAGTTTGGTATCAGTATGGCAGTGGGTCGGCATACCCGCCATGATGTTCTTTGCTGCGCTTCAAAATGTATCTGAAGATGTACTGGAAGCTGCCGAAATAGAGGGCTGCAACTCTTGGCAGGCGTTCTGGTATATAAAATACCCGCTTATACTGCCGGTGGTGGGTATGATAGCGATTTTAACATTTGTTAATAACTTTAACGCCTTTGATATAGTATACGCTATGGAAGGTCCAACAGGGCCCCCTAACTACGCGACAGATCTTATAGGTACGCTGTTTTACAGGGTGGGCGTCGTGGGGGTAAATGTAACCCCGCCGGAGCCGGGCATAGGTGCAGCCATATCTACATCTACATTTTTCATGCTGCTGCTTGGCGTAATACCAACGCTCAAAGTCACGCAGACAAAGGAGTAAGCCATGGAGAAGAAAAAAACGCGCAGCCTTAAAATAATGAATATGCATATACCATCGCATATAGTGATGATAATATGGTGCTTCATAGTGCTTGCTCCTATATATCTGCTTATAATAAATTCGTTTAAAAATACAAGGGGTTTGTTTGAAAACCTATTCAGCTTTCCGTCGCCCTTTATACTTGATAACTATAAGGCGGTAACGCAGGACGGCGATTTCTTCGTGTATTTTAGAAACTCCATAATTGTGGTTGTAGGTTCGCTTCTTGGCATACTGTTTTTAGGCTCGCTAGCTTCATTTGCGCTTGCGCAGTGGACGCGCAGCAAGTTTTCAAGCGGTATATACTTCTTTTTTATAATAGGTATGATGCTGCCTATAAAAATCGCCAGTATACGCCTGCTGGAAATTATGAAAGCGCTGGGTTTAATAGGAAAGCTTGCGAGCTTATTCCCTGTATATATAGCCATGGGGCTGCCTATAGCGGTGTTCGTGCTTACGGAATTTATAAGAGGATTACCTGTGGATTTATACGAAGCCGCCTATATGGACGGGGCAAAGCGCTCGTATATATATACTGGAATAGTACTGCCTTTAATAAAACCTGCAATGGCTACGGTTGCTATATATAACTTAGTACCCATATGGAATGATTTATGGTTCCCGCTTATACTTGTAGGCAGGGCGGAAGGACAGCAGACCATACTATTTGCCGTTAGCGATTTGCAGGGGCAATATACCACTCAGTGGACTAAGATTTTTGCGCTGCTTACGCTATCCGCAATGCCTGTGCTTATACTATACCTGCTTATGAGCAGGCAGTTTGTATCAGGGCTTACTGCGGGCGCTGTAAAAGGCTGATTAATTAAGATATAATGTTAAGCCGGCTTGTACACTTGTTTGACTAGCCGGCTTTAGCTGATGTATAATTCCTTTTACCAAATTGAGCGGAGGGAATATGCAGGGCGTAGAAAAAAAGGACAGGAAAAAGCTTATACTCGTCCTTTTGGCGATAGCAGTAACGCTGGTTATGATACTGTACTTAACCGGGCTATTTGGCGCCAGATCAAGGCAGATGTCGGCAAAAAAATTAAGGTGCGTTACGAGCCAAAGAGTTACGCCCTTTGGCGATAAGGTGCTATACTACGATGGCGATACGCTTTTCTGCCTATCCTCTCAGGGGGCGGAGCTGTGGAAATATCCTCTCGGCAGCGGCGCGGGCTTCCATGCGTCAAACAGCCATGTGGCTGCATGGGTGGGCGCTAATCTGCATATTATAGATAGGAACGGCAGGTCAACCTACAACGACAGCCTGTCTGAAAACATACAGTTTGCAAGGGTGGGAGATAAATACGTAGCTGCCGTAATAGGTCCGAGTGTGGGCTCCTATATAATAGTTAAAGATTTTTCAGGCCTTTCTGTTGATAACGAAGCTGCCCCCTATAAGGAGAGCTCAAGGAGCAGGAGCGCAACAAGCGGTGAAATCACCCCCTTTAAGGGGCTTATGATACTTGACCTTGACTTTTTTGACGCGGGTGAGTTTCTATGGGTTACCCGCCTTGATGTGTCAGGCGTTGTGGCTTCCACAGTTATGAATATATATCAGGTGGGCGCCATGAATACGGGCACGGTGGAGCTTGGTGAAGATATTACATACAAGGTGCTTTTTTCGGGGGGGCTGCTTAATGTAATAAACACAAGGGAAGTGCAGCAGTATACCTATAGAGGGCTTGAGGAAAATGCAAATATTAGGCGTCTTGTGTACGGCTGGCAGCTTGTAGACTGGGAAACCGGCAATTTTGATGCTAGAATGCTATTTGCTCCCGTGTTCCAGATTGCAGACCTTGGGCAAATTTCAGAGCTTAGGGTACTTCAAGGCAGGGTTAATAAACGCTTTACACTGCCTGATGCCTGCGTTGGCGCCTGTCTTAGAGGTACTACCATATGCGCCTTTTCAAACGACAGCCTGTATCAGGCGGATATGGGGGCGCAGCGCTTTACCGCGCTTAAGCTCCCATCGCAGATAGAAAGCCCCGTTACGGGCTTCTTAGGGAAACTTACAAACGGCACTGTGCTTTTAAGTTCGGGCAATGAAATATTTGCCCTTGTGCTGCCTTAGTTAGGAGGATATATGAATGAAATAGACATAGCCATACTGTTCGTAATCGGCATGAGCCTAATATACGGTCTTTACTACGGCTTTGTGCAGACGGTAGGTTCGCTTGTGGCGGTAGTAGTATCCGTTTTGCTAGCCTTTTGGCTGGGACCGATAGTCGCATCACTCGCCATGGGCAATACAACCATAAGCGAGAGCCTTGCCAGTGTTACAGACGCATTTGCAAGGGTGGGCGACTGGGATTTAGCCAATACCCAAGTTACAAGTTTAACCGAGGGCATTACGGAAACAGTAATACAGTCGGTTAAACTACCTGACGGCATAAGCGATATTTTGCGTAACAACCTAAACAGCAGGAGTTTTGCGGGTGAGGGTATACTCACAGTAAACGACTATGTTTCAAAAACCATAGTGTCGGTTTCGTTTGAGATACTTGGCTTTATAATTGCCTTTGCGCTTTCGTATGCAGTTATATCAATAGTGCTTAGCATAATAAGGCAGGTGTTCAAATTCCCCGTGCTGCGCCAACTGGATACACTTATAGGCGGCGCTTTTGGGCTGCTTCGCGGCGGGGCGATAGTAGCGCTTTTAACGCTGCTCATACCGCTTCTTGATACGGTAATACCTCAAAACGCGTTTGAAGCCTATTTAGAAACCAGTACACTGCTGCCTTACTTTACAAATTTAGGTGTGTTTATAAAAATTGCCACTGGCGGGGTATAAAATACTCTGTTGCCTTTAATCCAGCGTTTTCTTGTGCGTCTTTTCCGCTTTTGCCTTGTGAAGTTCCCATAGGACCCGCTATGCCTCCTTAACGAAGCTTTACCAAACCGAAAAAACCGCTACAATAAAATCGCTATTCTAAAAGCAACAGAGTATTCATGTTGCAAGGAAGGCGCATTATTGCTATAATATGGGGGATTTTCTGAAAGGCAGGTATTTATTCTATGCTTGATAAACTATTCGGTATTATTTCAGCATTTGCTGAGGAAGCTGCACCGGCAGCTGCAGGTGCAGCGGACGCCGCAGGCGAAGCCACCGGGGAGCCTAACTCAATCCTAGCGCTTCTTACAAGTATGCTCCCTATGCTGCTTATATTTGTGGTGTTTTACTTCATGTTAATACGCCCGCAGCGCAAGAAGGACAAAAAAATTAAGGAAATGCTCGATAGTATAAAGGTCGGCGACAGGATTTGCACTATAGGCGGTATATACGGTACGGTTTCCGGCATACGTGACGATACGGTAAATCTAATCGTAGGCAACGAAAACACGCCTATGGTAATAGCTCGCTGGGCAATACGCAGCGTTGAAGAGATTACCGTTGAAAACGAGGGCGATATTATCGTCTGATATAAATGGCGATTAGAGCGCTTGTTCATACGGCAAGCGCTTTTTATACTTATCTCAGCCTAAAGCAGCTTTATCTTGCGCGCCTTTTCCGATTTGTCTTTGCTTCACTCAGTCAACATAGCGCCACTATGTTTCCTTCTTAAAGCTTCGCCAAATCAAAAAAATCGCTGCAACCTATGCACTGCTTTAGGCTGAGATAAGTATTAAATGGAGGAATTCTTATCTATAATTTAAGACAGGTAAATATAATAAACAATATAGCGTCAAACGCATATGGCAGCTGCCTTATATCCTTTGGCAGTACTAAGGTTATATGCACCGCCTCGTTTGAAAAAGGCTCGCCGCCCTTTTTACAGGGCAGCGGCAAGGGTTGGCTTACTGCTGAATATGCCATGCTGCCCGGCAGCACATCTTCAAGAAAAAAGAGGGACGGAGTAAAAAGGGATAGCCGAAGCGTTGAAATAAGCAGGCTTATAGGCAGGTCGCTAAGGCAGGCGATAGATTTATATGCCATAGGCGAAAACACTATAACTATAGACTGCGATGTGCTTCAAGCTGACGGCGGTACGAGAACAGCATCAATTTCTGGCGGCTTTGTAGCGCTGTGCCTTTGTGTTAGCCGCATGATGGAAGAGGGGATAATATCTGCTTCTCCTATATTAAGGCAGGTTGCGGCAATAAGCTGCGGTATAGTAGATGGGAAAATTGTTCTTGATTTAGACTACTTCCTAGATAGCAACGCCTATACGGACGCGAATATAGTTGGAGATAATTTAGGCAATATTATAGAGGTGCAGGCAACAGGCGAGAGAGAGCCTTTTTCAAGAAAAGAGCTTACTATGCTTCTTGACGCTGCCGAGTTTGGCGTAAGGGTAGTTCAATCAAGGCAGCAGCTTGCGCTAAAAGACAAGCTTGCTCAGCTTAATATAAAGCCCAGCATAGTAATAGCAAGCAGCAACGCGAATAAAAAGCGGGAGCTTAAGAATATTCTAGGCAAAAACTATAATATAATATCTCCCGATGAAATAGGCTTTAATAAGGAAATAGTAGAGGACGGCAGCACATTCAGCGAAAATGCTGTTATAAAAGCTGAAACGCTATGCAGAAAAACTGGTTACCCCTCAATAGGCGATGATAGCGGGCTTATGGTACATGCGCTAAACGGCGCTCCCGGTGTATACAGCGCAAGATATGCGGGAGATATGCACGATGATGGAAAAAATAATATTAAGCTGCTTCAAGACATGCAAGGGATAGAAAATAGGCGTGCTAAATTCGTGTGTGCGGCTGCGCTTTCTTTCCCGCAGGAAGAAACAAAGGTGTTTACAGGCGAAGTATTTGGAGAAATAGGTTTAGCTCCCGCAGGAGAAAACGGCTTTGGCTATGATCCGCTTTTTGTATTACCTGATGGCAAAACAATGGCGCAGATAAATTCAAGCGAAAAAAACGCAATAAGCCATAGGGCAATAGCTATGAAAAAACTTGAGGCAAGCCTTAAAGGTGAATAATTTGAGCGGCATAGATGAAAGACTTATAGAAAGCATATTAGATAAGGTAGATAGACCTGCCCGCTATATAGGCGGGGAGCTTGGTGCTGTAAACAGGCAGAAAAATGAGGGGGATATCAGCTTTGCCTTTTGTTTCCCTGATACATATGAACTTGCCATGAGCCACCTTGGCATGAAGATATTATACGAAATATTAAACGATACTCCGGGTGTAATATGCGAAAGAGTATGTATGCCATGGAAAGACATGTATGTGCTTTTAAAGGAAAATAATATACCATTATTTTCACTTGAAAACAGAACCCCTTTAAATGAGTTTGATATAGTAGGCTTTACATTCCAGTATGAGATGAATTTTACAAATGTGCTTGCTATGCTTGAACTTGGCGGTGTGGAAATATTAAGCCGAGATAGGAAAGATAATTCTCCTATAGTAATTGCAGGCGGACCTTCATGTTGCAACCCTGAGCCTATGAGCAGCTTTATAGATGCATTTTTTATGGGAGATGGCGAAAGAGGAAATATTGAAATATGCGAATGTATAAGGAGCGCAAAGCAAAAGGGGTTTGGGCGCCGTGAAACACTGCTATTACTATCACAAATTCAAGGTATATATGTGCCTGAGTTCTATTCTGTAAACTATAATAATGATGGCACTATAAAAGAGGTTGTACCAAATATTGATAGCGTACCCCAAAATCCACGCAGGAGAATAGAAAAATCCATAGAGGATTTGCCTTTCCCCAAAAAGCCCATAGTGCCATTCACCCAAGCTGTGCATGATAGAATGGTGCTTGAAATTATGCGCGGCTGCACGCAGGGCTGTAGGTTCTGCCAAGCGGGTATGCTGTATAGACCCGTTAGAGAGCGCAGCGTAGAAAGCCTTATGGAATATGCTAGGGCGCAGGAAAAGGCTACGGGCTATGAAGAGATATCGCTATCATCGCTATCCAGCGGGGATTATAGCCATATAGATGAGCTTGTTGAAAAACTTATAGCGGAATTTTCCAAGAAAAGGGTATCGGTATCCTTGCCCAGCTTGCGCCTTGATAGCCAAATTAAAGGAGCGCTTGAGGAAGCGTCAAAGGTTAAAAAAAGCGGGCTTACGCTTGCGCCTGAAGCCGGTACCCAAAGGCTTAGAGATGTTATAAATAAGCGCATAACTAATTATGATATAATGCAAAGGGTAAAGGAAGCTTTTGAAATAGGCTATAGCAATATAAAACTGTATTTTATGATGGGGCTTCCAACTGAAACCTATGAGGATTTAGATGGTATAGTAAATATTGCCAAGTGTATAAGCGAGTATTATTACTCTCTCCACAAAAGACCTAAGGGGCTAAGGATAACAGTAAGCACATCTACATTTGTGCCGAAGCCATTTACCCCTTTCCAGTGGGCTAAGCAGGACGATTTAGAAACCATACTTAAAAAGCAGGAATATTTAAGAAACAGCCTTCGCATAAAGGGCGTTCAATATAACTGGCATGAGGCGGAACTTAGCGTGCTTGAAGCGGCGATAGCAAGGGGCGACAGGAATATGGGCAGGGTAATATACGGCGCCTATAAAAATGGAGCCATGCTGGATTCGTGGAGAGAGCATTTCTCTTACGACATATGGAAAAAAGCTTTTTTAGATAATAATATCAATATGGATTTTTATTCCAGCAGGGAGAGGGAATATGATGAAATACTCCCTTGGGATATTATAGATATAGGCGTAAGCAGAGATTATTTAATGCGGGAAAACGAGAGGGCAAAAAAAGCTCAAACCACTAGGGATTGCAGGCAGGGCTGCATGGGTTGCGGGCTTCAAAATATAGAGGGCGTTTGCGTATGAAAATGCGCGCAGTGTATTCGGTATCAAAAAGACTTCGCCACGTAGGGCATCTTGACCTTATGCGCCTTATGCATAGAGCGCTTAGGCGAAGCGGAATTCCCGTTGCCTATTCATCGGGCTATAATCCGCATATATTATTATCCCTTGCGGCTCCGCTAAATGTAGGCATGGCGGGGGATAGGGAAGTTATGGATGTGCAATTAAGCGAAGTCATAACAGAAAAAGAGTTTGTACAGGAGCTTAATAATAGTCTGCCTGAGGGAGTGAGAATACTTTCAGCAAGCAAGAGGGATGATAAACACCCCGCCGCAATGAGCCAGCTATTCGCAGCTCAAATAAGGTATGATTTTTTATCCCCAGCGGACAGCATATTATCTAATGTAGACGCATTTATGCAAAGGGAAAGTATAATGTCAAAGCGCAAAAGCAAAAAAGGCATGGTAGAATATGATATGCGCCCTTTAATATATGCGCTAAGTGTAAATGACGGCGCTTTGTATGCGCTGTTATCGCTATCCTCAAAGGGTACGCTTAAGCCCGCCTCACTAATAGAAGAGCTATCAAGCTTTGCGGGTGTTCCGATTCCCCAATATATAGCGGTTAGAACTGCGCTGTACGCAGACAAATTTATACCCTTGGAGGAAGCATGAGGGAAATACTGCTAGAAAAAAACGGCGATATATACTCCATGGCGTATTTAATAGATGGAGAGCTTTATGAGTACGGCATATGGGGAGAGGATAATTCTCCCAAAGTAAACAGCATATATTTAGCCAAGGTAATGCGAAATATGCCGTCTATAAACGCCTGCTTTGTTTCACTTAGGAACGACACTCAAGGTTTTTTACCGCACAATGAGATACCTCAAAAAGTAAATACAGGGGATTTTATAATAGTGCAGGTAAAG
Source organism: Christensenellaceae bacterium (assembly GCA_012837835.1). GTDB lineage: Bacteria > Bacillota > Clostridia > Christensenellales > Aristaeellaceae > DTU024. The sequence goes on from DUQK01000045.1 coordinate 22,893, forward strand.
CGTCCCGCAGAGGGCGACAAGGCGGCATATGTGTCGGGCGATATAGCCTTTGTAGGTAAATATATTATTTACCTTCCATATAGTGAAAAAGGCGGAGTATCATCTAAAATAGATGATAGGGAAGAAAGAAATAAGCTGCACAACATAGCAAGGGGAATAGAAGTGGAGCAAGGGGCGTTTGTTATGCGCTCTATAAGCTGTAATGCGGATAGCAGCGATATAATAAGCGAAGCGGAAAACCTTATATCAAAATGGAATGAACTGTATAATAATGCTCAAAACATGAGCGTTGAGGGTATAATAAAAGCCGCCCCTGATGCGCTTGAAGCGTTTTTAAGGGATAACCCATATAATATAGACAGCTTTATAAGCAATATAGAGGGCGCAGGGGAAAAATACGGCATACCCTGCAAATTAAGTGAAAACCCTATGCGGCTTAGGGCTGTTCCCGATAAGCTTTCAAAGGCGTTAAGGCGCAGAATACACCTTAAAAGCGGGGCGAATATATGCATAGACCCCTGCGAAGCTATGACTGTTATAGATGTAAACAGCGCCAAAAGCAAAAAGGGAGCGGGGCTTTCAACAAATATAGAAGCTGCAAGGGAAGTAGCGAGGCTAATCAGGCTTAGGAAAATTTCAGGTATAATTATGGTGGATTTTATAGATATGACTTCTAATCAGGAAAAGGATATACTCCTTGAGGAAATGAAAAAAGCACTGTCAGAAGACAGCGTAAAAACAGATGTGCTTGGTTTTACAAGGCTTGGCATAATGGAAATTACAAGAAAGCGCAGCAATACTGCGCTTGCAAACGATAGAAATATATGCCCGTATTGCAAAGGGAGCGGAATATATGAGCAATAGTATTATAAATATAAGCATTGAAGAAATTAACCAGCAAAAAATATATGCTCAGCAAGTAAAAGTCATTGAAAAAGTACACAGCAGCTACCATGTTGTAACCTATGGCTGCCAGATGAATGAGCATGACAGCCAAAAAATAAGCGGTATGCTTGAAAACATGGGCTTTACCATGGCTGAAGATAGAACGAAGGCTGACATAGTAATATTTAATACATGCTGCATAAGGGAAAACGCAAACCGCCGCGCGCTTGGCAATATAATTTGGCTTAAGGAAACTAAGAAAAAAAGACCCCATATGCTTATAGGCGTGTGCGGCTGCATGATGGAGCAAAAGGGCATGGCGGAAAAAGTATTAAAGCAATACCCCTTTATAGATTTTGCGCTGGGAACAGGCAACTTGTACAAATTGCCCGAAATTTTGTACAATGTAATTGCGGGCGATATTAGATGCATAAGGGTATCCGAGAAGCAGTCTACACTTGTTGAAGGCTTGCCCGTAGTGCGCTTAGCGAAAGAAAAAGCCTATATATCCATTATGCAGGGCTGCAATAACTACTGCTCATACTGCATAGTGCCCTATGTAAGGGGGAGGGAGCGCTCAAGAAAATCCGCCGATATATTAAAAGAAGCGGAAGCGCTTTTAAAAGATGGAGTAAAAGAGATAATGCTGCTTGGGCAAAATGTAAATTCCTACGGCAAAGGTACGGGGGATATGACATTCCCTAAGCTGCTTCGCTCGCTTGATGAACTTGGCGTACCTAGGATACGCTTTATGACAAGCCACCCTAAGGACTTATCGCCCGAACTTATAGAAGAATATGCTAAAAGCAGAGGGCTATGCGGGCATTTGCATTTGCCTGTACAGTCCGGCAGCGACAGAGTGCTTGAGCTTATGAATAGGGGCTATGATAGGGAAAGCTATATAGATAAAGTTAAGGCGCTTAGAAAAGCAGTACCCCAAATAGGCATTACAAGCGATATTATTGTCGCCTTCCCAACCGAAACAGATGAAGATTTTGAGCAAACTTTACAGCTTGTAAAAGAAATACGCTATGACAGTGCCTTTACATTTGTATACAGCCCAAGGGCAGGAACTAGTGCCTATAATATGAAAGGAAAAATACCAAAGGAAATAGCGACTGAGCGTATTGAAAGGCTTATAGCTATTCAGGAAAACATAACAAAAGAAGTGCTAAAAGAACAGCTGGGGAAAACCTGTAATGTGCTTGTAGAAGGAGTATCAAGGCGGGATGAAACAATGCTTACAGGCAAAAACGAAAGGAATATAAGTGTAAACTTTACAGCCGAAAGCAAAAACCTATTAGGCGAAATAGTAAAAGTAAAAATAACGGATTTTGGCAGCAATACGCTGCGTGGAATAGGAGTAGAAAAATGAAAGAAACATTATTTATTAAGGCTAGGGAACTTGGAGAGGAAATAAAAAACTCCGAGGAATTTAAGGGTATGAACCTTGCGGAGCAAAAGGCTAATACCAATGCAGAGCTTATCGCTTTTTCCGGCGAATACGAGCAGTTAAGGCACAGGCTTCAGGAATTAAGCCTTGAAGATGAGCCTGATAAGGATAAAATATCAGAAATAGATAGGGAAATGCAGTCTATAAAAGAAAAGATGCTAGCTCATGCGGATATGAAGGATTTAAGCCAAAAAAGAGAGGCTTTCAGCCTGCTTATGGATAAAGTTAATAGGGTGCTGCAATCTGCACTTCTGCCCGATATGGCAGGCTGCTCCGGCAGCTGTGAAGGCTGCGCGGGCTGCTAAAAGCTTAAATAAGTTTAGGAGTAACAGATGGCAAAGCTTAGCCCCATGATGCAGCACTATGTAAATACAAAGAGCCAGCACCCCGACGCTATACTCTTCTACCGCCTTGGGGATTTTTACGAGATGTTCTTTGAGGACGCTATAACAGTATCAAGGGAGCTTGAGCTTACATTAACAGGTAAAGAATGCGGCCTTAAGGAGCGCGCGCCCATGGCGGGTGTACCTTGGCACAGCGCGGATAGCTACATAGCAAAGCTTATAGAAAAAGGCTACAAGGTTGCTATATGCGAGCAGGTGGAAGACCCCGCTAAAGCTAAGGGGCTTGTAAAGCGCGAAGTAGTACGTATAATTACCCCCGGCACAGTTACAGACGCAAATTCGCTTGATGAAAAGCGCAATAATTATTTGTATTCTGTTTTCATGAGCGGAAAACGCGGCGCGCTTGCAGGCGCGGATATTTCAACCGGAGAATTTTTTGTACGCCCCATAGAAAACGGGCTTGAGGGGCTAAAATCCGTACTAAGCGCGGAAAAACCCGGGGAGATTATAACCTGCGATAAGGATATGCTTTTTAATATTACTTCAAGCCATGTAGAAGAGCTTGATAATAAATACTTCGGTCTTAGAAATGCAAAAAGAGAGCTAATGCAGCAATTTGGCGTGAGTTCACTTGACAGCATTGGACTTACAGACGATATGCCCTCTCAAATAAAGGCTGCGGGGGCGCTTATATATTACCTTGGAGAAACGCAGAAAATAGCTTTGCCCCATATAAATAGGATAGAAATATTATCCTCCGGAGATACTATGCCCCTTCCCGAAAACACAAGGCGCAATTTAGAAATTACAGAGGGCATAAGGTCTAGGGGCGTTAAAGGCTCACTCATATGGGTGCTGGATAAAACCCTTACCGCTATGGGTGCAAGGCTTCTGCGCAGCTGGGTTGAGCAGCCCCTTCTTAAAAAAGATGCAATAGTAGAGCGCCTTGAAGCCGTAGGCGAAATAAAGGACGATATCATTCTGCAGCAGGAAGCGGCGGAGATACTAAAACAGGTATACGATATGGAGCGCCTTCTATCCCGCATATCCTTTGGTACTTTTAACGCAAGGGATTGCCTGTCGCTTCTTCGTTCATTAAATCAGGTTAAACCCATGAGGCAAGTTTTAAGCCGCGCGCAATCAGGCGGGCTAAAAAAGGCTATGGAGCTTCTTGTTCCTGTGGATGATTTAATTAATCTTATACATACCGCTATAGATGAAGACGCCCCGATTTCAATTACAGAGGGCGGCATAATTAAAAAAGGATATAGTGCGGCGCTTGATGAACTTAGATCCGCTTCACTTGAAGGCAGGCAATGGCTGCTGGATCTTGAAAGTGCGGAGAAAGAAAAAACAGGTATAAAAAGCCTTAAAATACAGTATAACCGCATATTTGGTTACTATATAGAAGTTACTAAAGCTAATTACCATTTAGTGCCGGATAGGTACATAAGAAAGCAAACCCTTGCAAATAGCGAGAGGTATATAACTGAAGAGCTTCAGGAGATAGAAGACAAAATTCTAGGCGCAGACGAAAAATCTGTACAGCTTGAGTATGATTTGTTTTTACAGATAAGGGACAGTATAAAGGAAGAAATACCCCTTCTTCAAAATATAGCTGAGGGTTTTAAGCGCATAGACGCTTTTGGTTCCCTCGCGCTTGCGGCGCTTGAATACGGCTATGTGTGTCCTAGTATTAATACAGACGGCATACTTGATATAAAAGCAGGCAGACACCCCGTAGTTGAGCGCACGCTAAATGACACCACTTTTGTGCCGAATGACGCGTATATGGATGACAATGAATCCACTATGCTAATAGTAACGGGTCCAAATATGGGAGGCAAATCCACTTATATGCGGCAGGTGGCTTTAATAGTGCTTATGGCGCATATGGGCTCATTCGTGCCTGCGGAATATGCTAATATCCCCCTTGTAGATAATGTATATACCCGTATAGGCGCGTCGGACGATTTAGCCGGCGGGCAGTCTACATTTATGGTGGAGATGAACGAGCTTAGCTTTATACTAAGAAACGCTACGGAAAATTCGCTAATAATACTTGATGAAATAGGCAGGGGCATAAGCACGCTGGACGGGCTCTCCATAGCTTGGGCAACTGTTGAATATATATGCACAAATAATAAAACAAGGGCTAAAACATTGTTTGCCACCCATTACCATGAATTAAGCGAGCTTGAGGGTAATATGCAGGGGGTTAAAAACCTAAGCGTTGCAGTAAAAGAGATGGGCGATGAAGCAATATTTCTGCATACAATAGTAAGCGGCGGGGCGGATAAATCCTTCGGGCTGTACGTCGCAAGGCTTGCAGGTTTGCCAAGGGAACTTATAAATAGGGCAAGGCAGATACAGGCGCGCCTTGAAGCTAACAATATAAGCGCGGGGAGCCTAGCTGCCGGAATTATGGAAAAGCAGAGAGGCGATAAACAGCTTAGCATAATGGATATAGGCAAGAGCGAGCTTATAGAGGAGCTTGCCAATGTAGATGTTATGAGCATGAACCCTGTTGAAGCGCTGAATTATCTGTACCTGTTAAAGGAAAAGGCGAGGAAACTATAATGAAATCCATACGCAAATTACCCCAAGATGTAATAGGCAGGATAGCCGCAGGCGAAGTTGTAGAAAGACCGGAGGCTGTTGTAAAAGAGCTTGTTGAAAACAGCTGCGATGCAGGCGCTACTAGCATAACCGTTGAAATTAAAAGCGGGGGGCTAGACTATATTAGGGTAATAGACAACGGCTCCGGTATAGCAGAAGAAGATGCAGTAATGGCATTTGAAAAGAACGCCACAAGCAAGCTAAGTAAAGCGGAACAGCTTTTTAGCCTTAACACACTTGGTTTTAGGGGAGAGGCGCTGCATTCTATTGCGGCTGTGAGTAGAGTTACCCTTTTAAGCCGCACAGAGGAAGCTCAAAGCGGAATAAGGGTTATTAATACCGGCGGCAATATAGATAGTATAGAAGAATGTGCCTGCGCTAAGGGCACTTCTATTACAGTTGAAGATTTATTCTTCAATGTACCCGTGCGCAGAGGCTTTATGAAAAAACCCGCAACGGAAGCCGGTTATGTAGCGGATTTAATGCGCCTTATGATACTTGCAAACCCTAGTATTTCTTTTAGGTTTAAGCTGGACGGAAAAACCGTGTATTTTAGCTCCGGCGACGGTAAATTAGACAGCGCTTTTATAGCGGTATATGGTATACAGACTTATAAACTTATGAAAAAAATATCGTACAATGAAAGTGGTATACTTATAGACGGGCTTATAGGCGTTGGGGAACTTTCAAGGGGCAACAGAAGCCATCAATCTTTTTTTGTAAATTCCCGTGCTATAAGGAGCGATACTATTTCTTCCGCCATGGAAGATGCCGCAAGGCAAAGGGTTATGATAGGCAGGTTCCCCATATGCTGTATAAGTATAACTACACCGCTTAACTTTGTAGATGTAAATGTACACCCAAACAAATGGGAGGTTCGCTTTTCAGACGAAAAAAAGCTTAAGGACGCCGTATACTTTGCGGTAGAGGATGCCCTAAAAGAAGGTATGGCAAGCGCAGAACCCGCTCCTATGTTTTTAGATAGGGAAAGGGCTATGCCAAAGGCGCAAGTAAAAGAAGTGTACGCAGAGCCTAAACAAAATCACATGCCTTCTAAAAGCAGTACAATAAAACAAAACACATACATGAGCGTGCAAGACCCCGCTTGGAACATGGTAATTGAAAAAGCGCCGGTAGCTCCTGTAAAGCAAGAGCCTATAACAGAAATAAAGCAGGAAACGCTTATAGAAAAAAAAGAAGAAATAATAATACACGGCTCCGCATTCAATACATATATAATATTTGAAGCGGGGGATACCCTATACATATGTGATCAACACGCAATGCACGAGAGAATACTTTTTGAAAGGCTAACTAAACAGTACGATACAGGCGCTATAAGCCAAATGCTTTTAAGCCCTATTGCTATAAGGCTAACTATAAAACAATACAGCGTATTTCTTGAACATCAGGCGCTGCTTGCAAGTATAGGCTATGATGCTGAGGACTTTGGCGAGCAGACTATAAGGCTGCACTCAGTACCTGTAATACTTGGCGAGCCTGAAGCTGAGAGAGGCTTTAGAGATGCCATAGATATGCTTGAAACATCAGGCAATATTTTAGATGATAAAGCGTTTGAAAGCCTGCTTTATAGGGCTTGCCGCTACGCGGTAAAGGGCGGAGATGAACTTAGTAAAGACGAAATGCGCGCAATGCTTGAAGAAATGATAAATAGAGATTTAATGCCAACCTGCCCGCACGGAAGACCTATAATACTTAAGATAAGCCGAAAGGAGCTTGAAAAGCGCTTCGGAAGGATACAGCCTTGAAAGAACTGGTAATGGCGATATGCGGCCCCACGGCATCGGGCAAGAGCCTGCTTTCTATGGCGCTTAATGATTATTTTAACATAGAAATAATAGGCATGGACGCCTTTCAAATATATGAGCGCCTTGATATAGGCACGGCAAAACCAAGTAAAGAGGAGCAAGCTCAAGTAAAACACCATATGATAGATATTATCTCCCCGCAGAGCGAATATACCGTTGCGGAGTATAAAATAGACGCAAGCAGCTGTATAGATTATGTTATTAATAGGGGAAAGCTGCCCGTACTTGTAGGCGGCACGGGCATGTATTTGCGCGCGCTTTCTCTGCCGCTTTCATATGGTGGCACAGAGGGAGATAGCGATATACGCAAAAAATATGAGGACATGGCAAGCATAAAAGGAAGCCTTTACCTGCATGAACTGCTTAAAAAAAGGGATATAAAAGCCGCCCAAAAGCTTCATCCAAACGATAAAAGGCGTATAATTCGCGCCCTTGAAGTGCAGGATATAACAGGAAAGCCCTTTTCCTCTCAGAAAATGCCATCTTATGATGAGGGAAAATATAATATTATCCCCCTTGCCCTAAAATGGGATAGGGAAATTCTTTATGACAGGATAAACAAAAGGGTGGATATTATGTTTGAAGAGGGTCTTGCTAACGAAGTAAAGGACTTGCTAGATAGCGGCGTATCCGAATATGCGCAGTCCATGCAGGCAATAGGCTATAAGGAGACAATACCTCTTTTAAAGGGAGAATGTAGCCTTGAAGAAACGAAAGAGTTAATAAAAACCCGCAGCCGCCAGTACGCAAAAAGACAGCTTACATGGTTCAGAGCGGATAAAAGAGTTGTGTGGATAGATATGCAGTCAGGCGCGGATAGCGCAATACAGCAGGCTGTAAAACTTATAGAGGAGGCAATAAATTGATAGGGGATATAATAAAGCAGGCGGAAAAGGACTGCCGGCCCTATTTTGATATTTGCAACAAAAATGCTGAAATATTAACAGAGCGTGTGCTTAATGCCTTTAAAGAGCTGCATATCGCTCAAAGGCATTTTGCACCTTCAAATGGCTACGGCTATGATGATGTGGCTAGAGATACACTAGAAAAGCTTTACGCCCTAGTATTTGGCGCAGAAGATGCGCTTGTACGCCCCCATATTACAAGTGGCACGCATGCGCTTTCTCTAGCATTATTTGGTCTGCTTAAATATGGAGATGAACTTATAAGCATCACAGGCAAGCCTTATGATACCTTGTGTACTGTAATAGATGGGGAAAACACTCCTGGTACTCTTAAAGAAATGGGGGTAAGTTTTAATTCCGTTCCTCTAAAGAACGATAGTATTGATGTAGAATTATCACTAGAAGCCATTACTCCTAAAACAAAAGTAATAATGATACAAAGAAGCCGCGGATATGCTTGGCGGCGCGCGCTTACAGTAGATGAAATAAAAAATGTAATTGAAGCAATAAAAAAAGCTGTGCCAAGCGTAATTATATTTATAGACAATTGCTATGGGGAATTTACAGAGTTAGTGGAGCCAACACATGTAGGCGCAGATGTAATAGCGGGTTCTCTAATTAAAAACCCGGGAGGAGGGCTTGCGCCTACAGGCGGATATATTTTAGGTAAGGCAAAATATATAGAAAATATAGCCCAAAGGCTTACAGCCCCCGGCATAGGCAGGGAAACTGGCAGCTATGAAGCAAGCTACAGACCATTCTATCAGGGCTTTTTTATGGCTCCGCATACTGTATCGGAGGCGCTTAAGGTATCTATACTTACGGCTAGGGTAGCTGAGCTATTAGGCTTTAATGTATCCCCTAAATATAAAGATAAAAGAAGCGACACTATACAGGCTATAGAATTTTCTGATAAGGAAAAACTTATAGCGTTCTGCCAAGGCATACAGTATAGTTCTCCTGTTGATAGCTTTGTTACTCCAGAGCCTTGGGCAATGCCCGGCTATACGGACGAAGTTATAATGGCTGCAGGTACATTTGTTGCGGGCTCTTCAATAGAGCTTAGCTGTGATGCCCCCATACGCCCGCCATATATAGCGTATTTGCAAGGTTCTCTTTCTTACGCTCACGGCAAAATAGCGCTACAAAAAAGCTTTGAGCGTATGCAGGATAAGGGTTTAATACTTATTACTTGTTAATAAAGTATTTATACTCCTCGCTCTTTCCAAAGTAGAACATATACTGCTGCATAAGCCCCGCAGAGTCTTTATATATGCTTTCATCAAAATGTCCGTTATATTGCTGCTCTTCAACACGTTTAATCCATACATCTCTTGGGAATATATCCAGCCTGCGGTACGCGAAAAGCATTACACAGCTCGCAACCTTTATGCCAACCCCGGGGAGTGTGCAAAGCGCGTTTAGCAGTTCATCATTAGGGTAGTTATTTAGTTCATCAAGGTTTAATTTTCCGCTGCAAATAATATCAGCGGTTTTTTTAACATAAGGCACCCTATATCCAAGCCCGCAGCTTTTAAGCTCTTCATTTGTTGCGGCGGCAAGCTTATAAGGTTCGGGAAACGCGTAAGGCGCAAGCCCGCCGGTATAAACGCCAAATTTTTCGCAAAGCTTTTCAACGCTGCTTTTTATTGCGGGTATGTTTTTTCTCTGGGATAGTATGAAGCTTATTAGCGTTTCCCAAGTATCCTGCCTTAGCATTCTTATGCCTTGGCTGTAATTTTTAGCTGCGTTTAGAAAAAAGTCATCCTTAGGTATTCTATCGTGGAATACAGAATAATCGCATTCAATATCAAAATAGGGGCTCCATATGTTGTTAAAATCCTCATCACTGCAATAAAAAGTAATGGTGTTGCCCTCTTGTTTAACTCTAACCGAAATATCTTTATATGCGGCTATGTAGCTTCCGTCCTGCTGCAAATTCATCCTAAAGCACTGACCGCTGTCCGCTGTTTTCTGTATACTTATATCATCTCTAGTCAATACTACCATAATACTCTCCTTGGCTTTTGATGATATCAATATAAACAGCTATTTGCAAGGCTTTACACACATTTTTCAGATGTGTTATAATAGCCGTTGTATTGCAAGGGGAGGGTATTTTATATGAATGCATACAGGCTTTCAATAAAGGGCGAGATACCGCTACATGGAGAAACTTACGTTTCAGGGGGGAAGAACACCTCTCTTGCGGTTTTGCCTGCGGTAATACTATGTGATGAGCCTTGTGTTATAGAAAACCTGCCGGATATAGACGATATAAACGTGCTTTACACTATACTCTGCCATCTTGGAGCAAAGGTAGATTATCAGCGCGATAAAAAGCGCATGATTATAGACCCAACAAGTGTAAACTGTACCACGGTGCCTTTTAGTTTCACGCAGCAGATGCGCGCCAGCTATTATCTAATGGGCGCGCTTTTTGGGCGCTATGGCGAGGCGTCTGTGGGTTATCCCGGCGGCTGTGCAATAGGCAGCAGACCCATAGATCAGCATATTAAAGGCTTTTGTCTACTTGGAGCCGAGTTTTTAGAAGAAGGCGGTATGCTCAAACTAAAGGGAGAACGCAGGGGTTCTATAATAAACTTCGACATGGCTACAGTCGGCGGTACTATAAATGTAATGCTCGCTGCCTGCAAGGCTAAGGGCAATACCGTGCTTGCAAATGCTGCGAGGGAGCCGCATGTTGTAGACCTTGCGAACTTCCTAAACTCTATGGGAGCTAAAATAAGGGGAGCAGGCACATCTACAATACGCATAAGGGGCGTGCAAAAGCTTTCTGGCGCAGCATACAGCGTTATTCCGGACCAGATAGAAACAGGCACACTTATGATTGCCGCTGCCGCCACCCGTGGCGATGTACTTATACGCGGCTGCATACCCACTCATATGGAAGCGCTTACAGCTAAACTTCTTGAAATGGGCGTATTTGTAGACAGTTTTGATGATTGTATACGCGTACGCCTTAACAAGGGGCATAGGGCTATACGCATATCCACGCAGGAATACCCCGGTTTCCCAACCGACTTGCAGCAGCCTATGAGCGCCCTGCTTACCAAGGCTAACGGCAACAGCGAAGTTACTGAGAATATTTTCGATAACCGCTTTAAGCATTTAGATGAAATGCGTCGCATGGGCGCAAAAGTGCATATTTCGGGCAGAACCGCCTATATAGAGGGCGTTCCGGAACTTCGGGGAGCGCCTGTAAACGCCTGCGATTTAAGGGGCGGGGCTGCGCTTGTAATAGCCGGTCTTATGGCAAAAGGGATAACGCAGGTATATAACCCGGATTATATACATAGAGGATATGAGCGCTTGGAAGAAAAACTTAGCTCCCTTGGCGCTGACATACGCCTTGAAAAAACAGAGTAATTTCTGCAATGCAAGATGTATTTGACATACTAGGTATAAAGCCTACGGACGATAAGGAGCGCATACGCACCGCCTATCATAAGCAGGTAAAAAAATGCCATCCTGATAAGTTTTCTGATGAAGTTAGGCAGAAAAATGCACAGGATAGGCTTATTGAGCTTAATTTAGCTTATGAGCAGGCAATAAAATTAGTATCCCGTAAGGATACAAACTATCACAATGTACCCGCTATAAAGGCTAAGAAATTTGCGCTCAACCTCCTTGAAGGCGGGGAAACTGAAAGCGCACTGCGCCAGCTACAAAGAGCTGATAGCAAGGACGATGAATGGTACTATATAGAGGGCAAAATAATGATGAGCCTTCGCCAGTATGAAGCTGCGCACAGAAGCTTTAGAGAAGCTGTAAGGCGCAGCCCTGATAATATGGATTTTAGAGCTGCGGCACTTGAAGCGGCGCTTGCGGTTAAAAAACGTAATAATCCCATCTACCGTATCTGGGATGGTATACACGAAATATTCAGGCGTTTTTCCCAAAAAAGGAGGCTGTTCAGATAATTCTTTCACAAATTGTGTCAAAAGTTCTACGCGGCCTTAACATTGCTTGACAGAGCATTGCTTTTGGCTTAAAATGCTACTAACAGATTTTGGAATGATTATGAATTTGCGTTTGGAAGGAGGGACGGGCATGGTACTTGCCCTTCGTAATATGAAACACAGAATAATTCTTATACTAGTCCTAATAACATGTATATTTTTGGTTGCGCCCGCGTTTGCAACCAGTGTTGAGGGACTTAACTTTTCCATAGCTGTGGATCCGGATACATTCACCAGCCCCGGTAAAACCAAGGTAACTGCAAGGCTTACCAACTCCGGCAAGACGGATATTACATCGCCCTTAGCTCTCTACGACCCCGATGGGGAACTTGTAACTTCGTTTTTCGATGGCGGCAGTTTGAGCCAGCTTAAGATAGGCGATACCCAAACTTGGACGGGTGAATATAAGGTAAAACAATCGCAGCTGGACGAGCAAAAGCTTATTTTCACAATAAAAACCAATGTGATAGACGCCTCAAACAATGTGGCAATAGTAAATTTTCCTGCCGAAGCCAAGCTTAACTACATAGGCGAAAAGGTTGAGCTATACACCAAACGCAGCATAAGCCCCGAGGTAATACGCAAAGGCAACACTGTAAAAGTAATATATGAATTTGTAAACAACGGCAATGTGCGCCTTGAAGATATACGCATAAGAGAGCATAGCAGCCTATCCGGTAAGGCGGAGAGCATAAAATCGCTTGAGCCGGGCAGCAGTGCCACTGTAACCTTTGAGCGCAAGGCAGCGGGGAGCGATTTTACCAGCCACCCCAACATCACATACAAAAAAGCGGGCAGCAAAGAAACCTTCCGCACCAATCTTGACGAGCTTGTTATACCTGCTGCAAAGCCCAATTTAAAGCTATCGCTGGTTGCGGAACCCGAAAATGTAAACATAGGGGAAAAGACCATGCTCAAACTCGTTATGGAGAACGAGGGTAATATCTCCTATTCCAATGTAAGCGCAAGCGATAAGGTGCTGGGTGAGGTGTTTACAGGCATAGAGATACCCGCAAAGCAAACAGTAACTCGCGAAATAGAAGTTACCATGCAGAGTACCGAAACATTTAAGTTTACATTAAAACTTCCCGACAACACAGGTACAGAACAAACAGAAACCACTAACGAACTTAAAGTAAGCGCGTATGACCCTAAAAACATGGTACGCATGACGCTTGATTTAACTGCCGATGCTGAAAGCATAGACAGCATACCCGGCAATATAGGTTTTACAGTAGTTGTTACAAACAATAGCGATTTTGAGGTTAAAGATATTAAACTCTACCAAGGTCATGCGCAGGTATACACTATAGATGCGCTTAAACCCGGGGAAAGCGCCACTGTGGACCGCAAATACAGCGTTTCCCAAGGGGGCAAGTTCCAGTTCCACGTAGAAGTTGTCGATAGCCAGAGCAACAAGCAGACTTTCTACTCAAACGAACTGCAAATCTCCTATATACCGGTGACCCCCGCGCCCACTAAAGAGGTGTTTGCAACGGTAGAACCTGTAAGTACCTATACACCCGTTCCTGTTGATGATACTTCTACTTTGGGTAAGGGCTCAAACATACTCCTTATGGCGGCGATTGTAGTTGCGGGGTTGTTTGCGGTTGCCTTTACGCTGTTTATAATAAGCAGTATTTCAAGGGCAAGGCTCAACAGAAAATCCGAAAACGCATATGACCATATGAAGCTTGACACTAAGAGGGATTATCTAAACCCTGATACATACGGTGGCGAGGATGAAACTGTTCTCCAAAGCGAAACAGTTTCTGACGGTAGTAAACTTCCCCATGAAAAATACCTAAAAGAAGAAGCGGCTAAACCCCAAGAGGAACCTGAAGAAACACAAGCCCCCGACAAACCCGAGGACGGCGCATACCGCCTAATGCGGGAGGACGAAGTAAAGGAGCCTGAAGTGCAAAAGCGCACAAGGCGTTCCGATAAGCACCAAAACGGCTGATAGAAATGCAATCAATAAATAAGTCCAACCCCTAAAACGGTATTTTTAAGGGTGGACTTATTTATTTTTTTAAGGAGAACATTATGGATACACCTACATTACATAACACTGCAAAAAAGGGAGATTTTGCACCAACGGTGCTAATGCCGGGTGACCCTCTGCGTGCAAAATTCATTGCTGAAACCTATCTCGAAAATGCAAGGCTTGTAAACAATGTACGCTCCATATACGGATATACAGGCTTTTATAAGGGTAAAGAGGTATCGGTAATGGGCAGCGGCATGGGTATACCTTCAATAGGCATATACAGCTACGAGCTGTATAACGCCTATGGAGTGGAAACAATAATAAGGGTAGGTTCAGCAGGCATGATTAACCCCAAGCTTAAGGTAAGGGACTTAGTTATAGGTATGAGCGCCTATTCAAACTCAAGCTACGGTAAGCAGTTCGGCTTTGATGGCAACCTCGCCCCCTGCGCGGATTTTGAGCTTGTAAGTGCAGCTGTTGAGGAAGCTAAAAAAATAGGTATACATACCATGGTAGGCCCTATTTTCTCGACCGATTGTTTCTATAACGCTAAAGACCCTCTGCCCACGCTTCAAAAACTCGGAGTGCTTGCGGTAGAGATGGAGGCTTACGGGCTTTATCTAAACGCCGCATATGCGGGCAAAAAGGCTCTTTGTCTGTGCCAGATATCTGACGACCCCTTTACAGGCGAAGCCCTAAGCCCACAGGAAGTAAGGGAAACCTTTACTCAGATGATGGAAATCGCGCTAAATATTGCATGAATATATGTGTAAGCGCTTGCCTGCTGGGTTTATGTACCAAATATGACGGCGGGCATAATATGTGCGATGAGCTATTAAAACTCAAGGAAAAACAAACGCTTATACCCGTATGCCCCGAGCAGATGGGAGGACTATCAACCCCAAGAGAGCCTTCTGAAATAGTTTCGGGTAGTAGCGAAGAAACGCGCGTACTTACTAAAAGCGGAAAAGATGTAAGCAGAGAATTTATTCATGGAGCTAGTATAGCCTTGCAGGTATTTATGTTATGCCGCTGCGAAATAGCTATACTTAAGGCGCGCAGTCCATCATGCGGCAGCGGCACAATATACAACGGCAGCTTTACAGGCAGCAAAACAAGTGGCGACGGGGTATTTGCAAAACTTCTTAAAGAAAAGGGAATACTAGTGTATACTGAGGAAGAGCTTAAATTTTTAGAAATGCAAGAGGTGTAATATGGAAAACGATATTATAGAAGATATAATACAGGTAGAGGACGATGAGGGTAACGAACTCTCACTTAAACTTAACCGCTATTTCTATGTAAATGGCGAAGAATATGTACTGTTTGAAAACATGGAAGATAGTAAGGAGCAGTATATAGCGAGGGTAATAATAAGCGAAGTAGACGGTGAAGAATACGAGGATTTTGACTTTTTAGAGCAGGAAGAGGCAGAAGCCATATTCCCCATATTTTTAAATCGGGTAGATGAAATAGAATTTGATGAATGAACGCCTGAGCCTTAAGCTGGATACCCTTCCTGACAGCCCCGGCTGCTACCTTATGAAACAGCGGGGCAATATAATAATATATGTAGGAAAGGCTATAAACCTTAAAAACAGGGTGCGCTCATACTTTCAAAAGGGGGAGCACAGCCCTAAGGTGTCCGCCATGATGCCCAAGGTTGACGATTTTGATATAGTAATATGCTCTTCCGATATGGAAGCGCTTTTATTGGAATGTAACCTTATAAAGGAGCATAGACCCTATTACAATATATTATTAAAGGACGATAAGCACTATCCATATCTTAGAATAAACCCGTCTGAGCCTTTTCCGCGCCTTAACATAGTAAGGAGAGTTGCAAAGGACGGGGCTATGTATTTTGGACCCTATCTTTCCGCAGGCGCTGTAAGGCAGGTGTTTCAGTTACTCAGGAGCATATTTCCGCTTCGTACTTGCAGGCATAAGCTGCCCCTTAAAAAGCCCATACGACCCTGCCTTAATTACGAAATAGGCAGGTGCCTTGCTCCCTGCGCCGAAAAATGCACTGTAGAGCAGTATGGTGAAATAGTGCAGGGTGTAATAGAATTTCTACAAGGCAAGCATAAGCACATAAAGGAAAAGCTTTCAAGGGATATGAAAACAGCTTCTTCCAATATGCAGTATGAAAAAGCGGCGGAAATAAGGGATGCATTAAGCGAAATAGATAGGCTAACTGAAAAACAGAATGTGCTCAGCGCGAAAAACGCCAATCAGGATATTATATCACTATATCAGGACGATTTAGATGCCATGGCGCAGGTACTTTTTATACGCCAAGGGAAAATGATAGGCGGCAACAGCTTCCTGCTTGAAAGGGAAGGCAGGGAGGATATAGCGGAAGTACTTAGAAGCTTTGTACTTCAGTTCTACCAAAAGCATAAGCCCGCAAGGGAAGTAATAGTTAAGGATATTATAGATGTTGAAAGCCTAGCTGAATGGCTTAAAGATAGGCGTGGCGCTGCTGTTACCCTAACTGTGCCTAAAAGGGGAGATAAGCTGCGCTTAATTGAAATGGCGGAGAGGAACGCAAAGGACGCGCTTATTAAACATTCTCTCAAGGCACAGGTCAAATACGAGCGCTCAATAGGCGCAACCAAGGAACTTGCAAGCGCAATAGGGCTTAACGAAACACCTGTAAGGATTGAAGGCTTTGATATAAGCAATACTCAGGGCGGGCAGAGCGTTGCTGCTATGGTGGTATTTATTAACGGCGAGCCGCAGCGCAAGGAATACCGCAGGTTCAACATAAAAACTGTTGAGGGGGCGGACGATTTAGCTTCCATGGCGGAAGCCATATCACGTAGAGTAAAGCGCTCAAATGACAGTAGCTCTCCTTGGCAGGAGCCGGATTTAATACTGGTTGACGGAGGGGCTGAGCAGCTTAAATATGCCATAAAAGCTATGCACGAAGCGGGGGGAGATTACCCTATATTTGCGCTATCTGAAAGGCAGGAGGAAATATGGCTACCGGGACAAAAAACGCCCATAATGCTGCCTGACAGAAGCCCCGCGCTTTATTTAGTGCAGCGCATACGCGATGAGGCGCACCGCTTTGCCATAAGCGCACACAGGAAAGCTAGGGCTAAGAAAAGTTTTAAGAGCAGCCTCGAGGAGATACCCGGCATAGGTCCTGTAAGAAGGCGTGCGTTGCTGGCAAAATTTAGGAATATGGACGCCATAAAAAACGCCAGTGTGGAGGAACTTCTATCAGTTAAGGGCATGAATGAACCCGCGGCACGTGCGCTTTACGATGCTTTTCACAGTTGATGCAAGTATTTGCCCTTTTGCTGCGTTATATTAAATAGGAGGTAGTATGAAGAAGCTTCTAATTATTTTTATTATATTGATATCGCTCATAATAGGTGTATGTGCAGAGGGCAATATAAAGCTTACTGTAATCGCAGAAATTGTAAAATGGGATATGTTTTCAGGCGCAAGCTTTGACAGCATAAAACAGTGGCTTGCAAACAGTAAACTTGCGCTGGATTTAAGTGATGATATATCTGTAGTACAGCTTATTTACAAAAATGAGCCTATGCTATCAATATATAAAACTAAGGAAGGCTTTCAGCTTGACGATAAAACATGGTATGAGGGAGATGAAAACGCGTTTTACAAGCTTTTAGCTCAAGATAACCCGCTGTATAATGCAAGGCAGTATTATGCTGCATATAGCGCAATAGCGCCCAGCCTTAAAAACATATGCACAAGGCTTGACGGCTATAAAGAAACTAAAAAAGGCGGCAGCGCAATTAAAAAAGTAGGTAAACCTGCATATACTGAGGAGTATAGTATAAGCGCCCTAGAACTTGGCACTGTATGGTACGAGTGTATAGATTTTTACGCTAAGTATTTACAGGATAATGGAGCCGATACTGCTTTCATACAAGAAACAAGTGCGCTACTCAGCCAAATTACATTCGGCGGAAATATTAAGCTTGTGCAAATGCTTGATAGCAATATGCAGCCTATAGCTTGGCGCTTTAATGGTGATATAAATATATACGGAGCGGATACAAGAAAAGCCTCTATACTATTTGCCAAAAATGATGAAGGCTTGTATGCTAAGATTGCCTTTCCCGCAAAAAAGGGTAAAAATGCGCTTGATATAAACATAGCAGGCAGCAATAAGGACAGAAAGTTCGCAATGGATGGCAATTTTAAGCACAATTTAGAAGGAGAAACCTCAAACGGCAGCTTTGATATATCGCTAACTTTAAGCCAAGGCATATCAGGCAAGGCGGATATAAAGCTTAAATTTGGAAAAGAGCCTCAAATGCGCTATACGCTGCGCCCTAAGCTTGATAGTGCATATAGGGGCACGTTATCTTTTGTAAAGGAGTATGATAAAAGAAAGCTTGATATGCTGTTTACTATATTTGATGGCGAAAAAACACCATTTAATAAGGGCTTACGCATAGTGGATATAAAAAGCCTTAGCGATGAACAAATAGCTATTGAAAGGGATATGCTGTCCTACAATAATTCTCAAAAGCTATACATACTTATAAACGATGTGTCTGAGGAAGTTAGAAATATAGTGCTTCACGAAATAACAAGGCACTCTCGTTTAATATAGACTATAATCCTACTGAATGGAGGTATAATTATGAAAAAACTTTTTACAATTTTGCTGGTGCTATGTATGTTCACAAGCTCGGCGCTTGCTACTGCTATAACGGAAGAAAGGCAGGATACGCTGGATTGGAAGCTGTCAAAGCAGCTAAGCAACGGCTCCGGGCTTAGGCTTAATTTTAAGTTTTCACCGGAAAACAGCTTGCCCGAAACAGGGCTTGAAGAGCAGGCAGCAATGCTTATTACTGCTCTTACATCAGGTACAGAGCTTGAAATAAACTACCTTAAGGCGGCTATCGGTGCGCAGAAAGGCAGGGAGGAATTTAAGCTTAACCTAAAGCAGGATAGTGCAATACTTACCAGCCTTATATACAGGACAGACGGTATACTTGAAATGATTAAAACCCCGCTGCTTGGTAAAGAAAGCTATGTATCCGCAAGCGGAGAAGCTGCGCTGCTTGGTTCCGGCGGCGATTGGCCCGAAATAGGCAGACTTATTTTCAGCATATATTCAGCTGATAATGAGTGGAAAACCCGCCTTGAACAGCTTATCATGCCCTATCAGAATGATGTTGCTAATCTAATACAGCAGTATTCCGAAATTTCTTCAAAAGTAGAAGGAGAGGCAACATTTACGCTTACCGATATAAACATACCCGCAAGCGCTATAAAGGCGGGCATGAAAGAGCTTATTACAAAGTTTTTTGCGGACGAACAGCTTTTAACGCTGCTGAAACAGAGGGCTACAATAAGGGAGCAGCATGTGTACCTTAACCCCGAAATGCTGCCCGCATTTGAAAGCGCTATAGATGCCCTAGCGCTTGATGGCAATGCAAAGGTAAACCGCACATTTACAAACGAGGGAGTGCTTATATACGATAAGCTTGAATTCCCTATGGGCGGAGCTAAGGGCTTAAGCAAGTTAAGTTACCTTTTTACCGTAGATGATGGCAAGGGTAATACTGCAATAGACCTATTGTTTATTGACGGTACTAATAAATCGCTCAAATACTCATCCGAAATGCTTGCAAGCGGCAAAACCAGCTTTGTAGGCGAATATGCAAGCGGAATAGAGGGCGAAAGCATAGCGTTTATACTCGATGTAAAGGCGCAAGAGCCTGTGCATGATAAGGCTGCAGATAGATACACACAGAATTATTCTCTAATGCTTACACTAAGCCCCAAAGGGAAAGACGCTCACAAAATAGAGTGCGATTTATCACTTTCATCAGGCTCTAACCCGAGGAGTGCAACTAATATAAAGGGCAATATATCGTGGAAATTAGAAGGTGCTGAAACAGCAGTATCCGCCCAGATAGAGGGCGCTTCCACACCGCCATGGTCCATACCCCAAGTTGACGAGGGCGATTTTATACGCTTAGAACAGATGAGCGAAGAAGATATCAAAAAACTTACTGAAAGCATACAGCCTAATATAATGGCTATGCTGGCGGCGCTCACCATACGCAATATGCCTGCTCAAACCCCTAATCCTTAATTCAATTAATATCGCATAGATTTTGTGTAGATTTTACATATAATTTACATATTTAATCTAATTCTAATCGTATTTTGTAAATTATTATGCTATAATACGGATAGCCCTAAAGAAATGGAGGAGAACTAATGAAAACCAGAAGACTTATTGCATTATTACTAAGCCTTGTTATGATGCTGCCCGTGTTTGCAGCATCAGCCGGTGATGAATATCAAAGCAGGGTTGCAGCACTGCTTGCGGAAGGCAAGCGCCTTGAAAGCACAATCACTCTAAGCGTAAATAAGGACATGCTCGGCGGGCTTATTGCATCCAGTATGGAAGGCTCGGACACCGCTGAAGGCATGGAAGCCAACATGGCTGTTGCGGATACTCTGCTGTCTATACTAAACAAGCTGCAGATAGTATACGTTTCCGACAAGGAAAATGTATCCGGTACCGTGGGCAGCACAATTGCGCCGCTGTTCAAGTTTGCCGGCAAGGTTGACGCTGAAAGCGGAGAATCTACGCTGTCATCCGACCTGTTCCCGGGTATATTGCTTAGCATTCCAGGAGCACCCGGCGCAAGCGATATTGATTTGAACGCATTTAACGAATTAGATGACAAATTTGACGAAGCATTTGAAAATTTCTTTGAAACCGAAATCGTACCAGTAGCGGAGAAGAACGAAGGCGAATTTACAAAAGAAGGTAAGACATTCAAGGAAAGCTATAAGTTTAAGCTGACTACCCACCTTGTAGCCAAGGGTCTGAATGTATTTACAGAGCAGATTAAAACAAACGAAGCCCTCAAAAACCTATTTGATACAGTGCTAGCTTCCAGTGCACAAGTAGCTGGTGAAGTAGATGAGGAACTTCCCGAAGGCACTGCGCCTGCAGGAGTCGAAATGGGAAGCGCTGCGCCCAAGAATGCGGACGAACTCATAGCTATGTTTGAAGGCGCAAGTGAAGGTCTGCTTGCCGAAGATGCTGAAGACGTAGCTGAAGTTGAAGTACTCGTAAATGATGACGGTAGTGCCAATATAACCCTAGAGTTGCCCGAGGGTGCAGGTCTTGTAAATGTATACATATCCGAAACGGGCGATGATGCGGTTGAATTAAGCGTATACATGATTCTCAAGAGCGGCGTTGGCGTTGCAGCAGAAGGCGAAGAAGCTTCCGAAAAGATTGACTGGGCGCAGCTCAAAGAAGATATCTTTGCGGGTAAAGATTATTCAAACACATATGTGCAAGCGGATATAGTAGCCAAGGCGGATGAAGGCGCCAACAAGGCAAATGCAGCCCTTAAGCTGAACGCTGTAAGCAGCGGAATGAGTGTAGGCTTTAGTGTAGAATCCGAAGAAAATCTTACCGGAGCATATGAAGGCACTGCCAATATAGAGATTTCACTTTTCAGTCCCGAACCGGTTGTAAGCATTAATGTAAAAACAGTTGAAACTGAAAATGCTGTAGAGTCCCTTGGTGAAGGCGAAAAAGTTGTATTTACTCCAGATGCAGACGATGAAGCTATGGAACCCCTAGCGACAGCATTTATGGGTAATGCACCCGTGCTGCTTGAGAACCTTTCAAAGGCATTCCCGGACGAAGCGGGAGCTATCAACCAAATGCTAGAGCAAATGGGACCCGGCGCCGAAACACAGGCAAACTGATAGTATTTACAATACTTTCTAAGACTTTCTAGGACTTTCATTGTTTGACAATGAACATATAAACCAGTATACTGGCTTGTGCCGGTATACTGGCACTACAAGAAGAATGAGAGGTGTATCAGATGTTGAAGAAACTCGGTATCTTACTGATGGTCGTCATTATGGTTTTTGCCGCCACAGGCTGCAAAAAGGAAGAAGCTCCTAAAGCCACAGATGCGCCTGTAGTAACCGAAGCTCCTGCAGAGGAAAAAGCTGACGAAAAGGTAGAAGAAAAAGCCGACGAAAAAGCTGAAGAAACCAAAGAAGAAGCCACTGCAGAAGAAGAAAAGAAGAAGCCCTGATTATAATAGAGACTTCTACACCGGCATATGCCGGTGTTTTTTTGTCTAATACTTATCTCAGCCCAAATCAGCTTTATCTTGTGCGCCTTTTCCGATTTGTCTTTGCTTTGCTCAGTCAACATAGTGCCACTATGTTTCCTTCGCCAAGCTTCGGCAAATCAAAAAATTCGCTGCAATCTATGCGCTGTTTTAAGCTGAGATAAGTATAAAAGCAGCCGAAACATGGCAAACATACAGCAAAAAGCAACCAAATAGCACAACGAGTTGTAAAATATACTATGTACAATTTACCTTTTAGAACAAATATGTTATGCTTCTATATGTAGAGTGCTTTCAGGAGGTATTATGTATAGACGACCCGGTATGAGGCGCAATGTATCATTTGATGTGGGCAATATGGGTAGGCGCAATGTGTTTAATATACTTTTCGTAGTATTAATAGTAGCAGTAATAGCGCTGATTATACTGCATGTAAGAGCCGTTTCATACAAAAATCAGGTTAATAGGCAGTTTGAGCGTCAGGTGCTAAACGCCGTTGTTGACGCACTGGATGGAGTGAGCCGCCTAAGTTCCGGCGTGCAGTCGGATTCGGCTTCTAAGCTATCCATAGTAAGGCAAAATGTGTACCTTATTGAAAGGCTTAATGCAATGAGCACTGCTCTAGGCGGGGAGATATTCGTACCCTATGACGCCATGCAGATATTGTTTGAAGATATAAACTACTATGAAAGGCTGCTGCAAACGGGCACATCTTCAACGCTTGAAGCTAGGGACGCGCTGCTTACCCATCTAACAGCCGTACAGGAGATGATAATAAAATAGCTATACAAGTGTGTAGCTTAAATAGCAGAACCTGTAAACTTTCTGTAAATTTTTATACGCTCTTTCAGCGTCTTTGTAATTTCTAAATACTCCATAAACTGCTGAGCCCGCGCCCGTCATAATAGCATGGCGGGCTCCCGCATTTTTAAGGGCGACAATGGCGGAGTTTATATCCGCGTTCATATTTTCGCATACTTCCTGTAAATCGTTTTTGGCGCTTTGAGAAAGCAGTGCAAAATCCCTATTTTTAAGCGCTATTGCTGTATTTTCTATGGAGCCTATTCTGTCTTCTTTGATAACAAAATTTGAGAAAACATTTTTTGTGCTCAAACCCTTTGCGGGTTTAATTATTACAAGCCAGTATTGTACATCTATTGGTATAGGGCTTATCTTTTCGCCTATTCCTCCGGCTCTAACAAAACCGCCGTGAAGGCAGTACGGCACATCAGCGCCAAGTTTAAGCCCTATTTCAGCAAGCGTATCATAGCTTAAATTAAGCCCCCATAGTTTATTTAAGCCATGCAGCACAGCCGCCGCGTTTGAGCTGCCGCCAGCAAGCCCCGCGCCAACGGGTATTCTCTTTTCAAGTGTAATTTTTGCGCCTTTACTGTAGCCGGAGTATTCTTTAAGCGCCATAGCCGCTTTGTAGGCTATGTTTTTATCTGAAGAAGGTATACTATATGAGCGGGCAAGGGAGAGGGAAATATCATCGCTTTTCTGTAAATAAACGCTGTCGCTTAGCTTTATCTGCTGCATTAGCATATCAAGCTCGTGGTAACCGTCCTCGCGCTTATATAGTACGCTTAAATGCCAGTTTATTTTAGCATGGGCATCTATCTGCATTATTGTTTCTCCGCTTTTTTAATAGTGAAACTAAAGGCAGTGCCGCCAGAGCTACTTTCAAGCCATATCTTTTCGCCGTGTTTCTCTATTATGGTTTTACATATAGCAAGCCCAAGACCTGTGCCTTTGCCGGATGTATGCGCCTTTTCAGCCATATAAAATCTGTCAAATACATAGGGAATATCCTCATCTAATATGCCTATGCCGTTGTCTTTAACCGTAACAGTAATTTTATCATTCTGTATATCCTTAGTAAGTATGGATATATGCCCGTTTTCAGGTGTGTATTTTATTGCGTTATCCACAAGGTTTATAAGCACCTGCTCTATTTTATCCTTATCCGCCTTAATATAAAGCGGTGTTTCATCGAAGTTTAGTATTATCTCCTGCTTTTTACTTTCAAGCTTGTTCATATTGGTAATAACTACTAGGCGTATCATCTCATGTATGTCAAAGCGGCTTATGTTAAGCGCTTCATCGCTCTGCATTCGGCTAAGCTTAAGGAGAGATGACACAAGTGTTGAAAGCCTGTCAGTTTCATCGAGTACTATCTGCAAATACTGCGCAGCCTTTTCTTCCTCAATAGTGCCGTCAAGTATTCCCTGTATAAAGCCCCGTATGGATGTAAGAGGGGAGCTTAATTCGTGCGAAACATTGGCAATAAAATCCCGCCTTACGGTTTCGTTTTCCTCTAGCTTTTGGCTCATTATGTTAAATGCATTGGAAAGTTCAACCATTTCTTTTGTGCCCCTGCTATCAACCCTTGTGGCAAAATTGCCAAGGCTTAAATCGCTTGCGGCTTTAGCCATATCCGCAAGAGGAACTGTTAATTGCTTATGGAAATAAAGGCTTATGAGCGCCGCAAGTGCAAATATAATAAGCCCGCTTATTGCTATTATTATGCTAATATTAGTATACGCTTGCTTTACATTCTGCGCAGCTGTTTGTATATATACAGCGCCTATAATACTATTTCCGCTTAGCATTGGTATGGCAAGGGTAAACATGGGACCGTCCTTGGTGTTGTTTTGTACGGTTATCTCATCGCCCCTAAGCACGTTTTGAAGGGTGTTTATTATATTATCCGCATCAAAATTTGCCTTAAGCTCGCTATGTTCCTCAAGTATGGATAAAAAGAAGCTTACAACCCGCCCGCTTCTATTTACCACAAGGCAATAAGCGTCATATTCCTCGTACAGCATATATAATTTATCGTGTAAAAATTGCCTTGATGAAGATGTTATAGACACACTCTCAGGCCATACAGACACGCTTTTTGTAAGGCGGGCTATGTCATAGGCGTGTATTTTAAGCGTTTCCATGCGGCTTTTTATCTGTTCATCCCTAACAGAAAAATATGTTATGGTAAACATAAGCGCAAGGCATAGCAGGATAATAATCACATTTCCAAGCATTAGCCTAGAAAATGTAGTGCGATTTTTCATGCTATTGTGCCTCAAACTTATAGCCGACACTCCACACTGTTTTTATATGCCAGCCGAGTTCCTCACTGCCGGGAATTTTTTCCCTTATGCGCTTTACATGCACATCAACTGTTCTGTTGTCGCCGAAGAATTCAAAGCCCCATACCTTTTCAAGCAGCTGTTCCCTCGTAAATACCCTATTTGGGTGAGAGGCTAAAAAGTAAAGCAGTTCCAGCTCTTTTGGTGGCATTTCTATTGTTTTACCTTTATATACAACTTCATACTTATCAAGGCTTATGGAAAGCCCGGGGAAGGATACTGTTTTTTCTTCCGCCTCGGGCGTTCCGCCCCTTCTTAAAACTGCCTTTATGCGGGCGACAAGTTCTTTGGAATCAAAAGGTTTAGTGATATAATCGTCCGCCCCAAGCTCAAGCCCCAGTACTTTGTCAAAGGTTTCGTCCTTTGCGGATAGCATTATTATAGGTATGCTGCTTATCTGCCTAATATTGCGGCATACCTGCCAGCCGTCCATACCGGGGAGCATAATATCAAGCAGTATAAGCGACGGCGGGTTTCTTTTGAAAGCCTCTACCGCCTCATCGCCCCTTTCATATGTGCTTACTTCATAGCCTTCTTTTTCTAGGTAAAGGCGTATAAGCTGGGCGATATGCCTATCATCATCAACCACCATTACATGTTGCTTGTTTGACATCTTATTCCTCCTAGCGTAGCTTTACCACTGTAACGCCGTCTTCGCCCTCTCCGAACCTGCCAAGGCGATATTCCTCAACCTGTTTGTGTTTCTTTAGATGTTTCTGTATGCCTTTTCTAAGTATGCCGCTTCCCTTACCGTGTATTATGGAAACTTCCTTAAGCCCGTTCATGGTGGCGTTATCTAAGTATCTGTCGGTTTCAAGAATCGCTTCCTCAAGATTAAGCCCCCTCACATCGCAGGATAGGGAAGCGGCTTTATTTACAGTGCTTTTAGATACAAAGCTCCTCTGTTTTTTGGCGCTTTCTTGGCTGCCGCTTAACATATCTATGCTTACATCAAGCTTTATCTGCCCGGCTTGCACAGAAAGCCTGCCTGCTTTATCGGGCAAACTAAGTACCGTTGCCTGTGTGCCAGTGCTGTTTAGCTTTACAGTATCGCCTATCTCTATTTCTTCCGGAGATAGCGGCTGATTGTTATCAGGCTTTTTGTGAGTATCAAAAAGAGAATTAATTTCGCCAAGCCTATCAGCCTGCTTGTTTATCTCATGCCAAGGGATTTTACTTTCCTTTTGCATGCGCTTAAGCTCTTCTATTATGCTTGCGCTCTCGCGCTTGGTTTTATCCAGCAGTTTTTTAGCTTCGCTCTTTGCACTCTTTATAGCCTGCTCGTATTTTTCCTCGGCTTTCCTGTACATTTCTTCGCTCTTACGCTTAATTTCAAGGGCTTCGCTGTACATCTGCTCTGCCTTTTCCTTTTCCCTGCGGGCAATCTGCCTGTGGTGCTCAGCGCTTGCAATTACATCTTCAAAGCGCAGCTCCTCGCTGCTTAAATACTGCCTTGCGCTTTTTATAAAGCGCTTAGGTAGCCCAAGCCTTTCTGATATTTCAAAGGCGTTAGACTTACCCGGTATGCCTACCGATAGCTTGTATGTTGGGCGAAGGGATTCCACATCAAACTCAACGCTTGCGTTTTCAACGCCTTCTGTGGACAGGGCATAGGCTTTAAGCTCGCTATAGTGCGTGGTGGCAATTGTAAGTATTTTTCTATCGGTTAAATAGCCAAGTATCGCCCTAGCCAGCGCTGAACCCTCTGTAGGGTCAGTACCCGCGCCAAGTTCGTCAAATAACACAAGGCTGTCTTCGTTTGCAGTTTCCAGTATTTTTACAATATTGCTCATATGCGATGAAAAAGTGGAGAGAGACTGCTCTATGCTCTGCTCATCTCCAATATCCGCATAAATTTCATCGAATACGGTAAGCTGAGTGCCTGCGTTTGCGGGTATATGAAGCCCCGCCTGCGCCATCATGCTGATTAGCCCCACAGTTTTAAGCGTTACTGTTTTGCCCCCTGTGTTGGGGCCAGTTATTACAAGCGTTGTAAAACTATCTCCAAGCCATATATCGCAGGGCACTACGCTTTCTTTAGGCAGCAGCGGGTGGCGGGCTTTAATTAGATTAAGGCTTTTATCATCCCTTATATTAGGTCTTATACCTTCCATAGACAGCGCGAGTTGAGCCTTTGAAAAAACGAAGTCAATATGGCAAAGTATGTCTACATTTGCGGAAATTTCAAATTCATTATCAGCGCATAGTGCGGATAAGTGCGAAAGTATTCGCTCTATCTCCTGCTGCTCCTGAATGTTGAGCTGTTTAAGTTCATTTCCCATTTCAACAAGTGCCAAAGGCTCTATAAAAAGCGTTGCTCCGCTTGAGGATTGGTCATGCACTATGCCGGGCACGTTTCGCCTGCTTTCAAGCTTTACGGGCAGGCAGTACCTGCCGTTTCTAATGGTTATTATAGGCTCCTGCAGGTAGTTCATATTGCTGTTTACCATGTTGTTAAGCCTATTTTGTATGCGCTCGTTGCAGTGGCGTATCTGCCGTCTGATATTCATAAGCTCGGGGCTTGCGCTATCCGCAATGCTGTCTTCGCCTATTATGCATTCATTTATTTCATTTTCAAGCTCTTTAAGCAGATATAGCCCTGAAGCTATTTTACGAAGAGAAGGGGTAAACTCATCTTCCTGTACAAGCTGCGCCCTTACCTTTCTTGAAACGCCAAGGCAGGTGGATATTTCCATAAGCGCCCTTATGCTAAGCGTTGCGCCTTTTTCAGCCCTAGATAGGTGCGGCTTTACATTTTGGAAGCTGTTTATAGGGGATCTTCCCTTAAAGCGCAGCACATAAATAGCCTCCTGCGTTTCCTGCTGGGCATTTTCTATTGCATTTTTATTTTTGTCAGGTTTTAGCGCAAGGCATTTATCCCTGCCCATATCGCTTATAGCATATTCAGACAGCATATTACGTATTTTATCAAATTCTAATATGCGTATAGCTCTATCGTTCATTTTTTAACGCTTGTTTTATCCTCATTAGCTTCATCAAGCGAGCGCCTTAAGCGGGTATTATCTTCCTGAAGACGTACTATTTCCTCCGCAAAGCGAAGCGCGGTAACAGCAGCTGCGGTTTCAAAAGTTATTCGCCTATCAAGGGACATAATGTTAGTTATGCTTTCTTCCGTTATATTTACTATGCGGGATATATGCTCACTATCTTCAGAGGAGGATAGCGTAAACCTGCGCCCCGCAAGCGTAACGGTATATGTATTCTTATCCATATTATCTAAGCTCCGTAAAAGGGTATTCCCTGTCTGTTTCAACGCGTATGGATACAATTTCCTGTTTTTCAAATGGCTTGTCGTTTCTATCGCGTTTAACGTTTACTATTTTTTCGGCAGCCTGCATGTTTTCAAGCACCTTGCCGAATGCCGCGTAGTTTCCGTCAAGGTGGGGGGATTTAGATGTCATTATAAAGAACTGCGAGCCGGCGGAGTCGTTCCTCATGCTCCTTGCCATGCTTAGAACGCCATATTCATGCTTAATAGGGTTATCTATTCCATTTGCGGCAAATTCGCCTTTTATGCAGTAGCCGGGACCCCCGGTTCCGCTGCCCTTTGGGCAGCCGCCCTGTATCATAAAGCCGGGTATTACCCTATGGAAGCACAGCCCGTCATAAAAGCCGCTGTTTGCAAGGGATATGAAATTACCCACGCTTTCAGGAGCTATATCAGGATACAGTTCGCCCACTAGTATATCTCCGTTTTGCATGGTAATTGTAAACTTGGGTTTTGTATTATCAGCCATAATTATTCCTCCTTTTAGAATATGATAATGTTATCCGCGCTTATTGTCAATTTGTGCCATACTTAGCTTATTATTAAGCCTTTCAAGCGTTTCTATGCCGAGTTTTAGAGCTTCCTGCGCATCTTTACTCGTTTTAATAAGCAGCTTTGTAGTTTTGCCTGATGTAAGCTTTATATTGCTTTCATCTTTTAATATATATAAAAGCATTTCAGGGTCTTTAATATAGTCGGGGTTAAGCCTTAGTGTTAATATACCATTCTTATACATAACAAGGTCGCTGCCAATATTACCCGCAAGTGAGCGGAGTAGTGCAATATTTATAAGCGCTATTACTTCTTCAGGCGGTTCACCAAAGCGGTCTATAAGCAGGGCTATTACTTCCTGTTTGTCTTCGTCATTTTTAACCCAAGATATGCGCTTGTATATTTCTATCCTCTGTGCCTGTCCATCTACATAGTTTTCAGGCAGATAGGCGTTTATATTCATATCTACCCTTGTATCTTTTTCTGTATCTTCTACAAGCTTACCCTGTGCGGATAGTACGGCGCGCTCAAGCATTTTGCAGTACATATCATAGCCTATGGCGCTCATTTGACCTGACTGCTCAGGTCCAAATATATTGCCCGCGCCCCTTATCTGTATATCCCTCATGGCTATTCGGAAGCCCGCGCCAAATTCTGTAAACTGCCGTATTGCGGAGAGCCTTTTTTCCGCTACTTCAGACAGCGCTTTATCAGGGCGCACTAGGAAATACGCATATGCTTTTCTTGCAGATCTGCCTACCCTGCCTCTTAGCTGGTAAAGCTGCCCTAAGCCGAACCTATCCGCATCGTATACTATAAGCGTATTTACATTGGGTATATCAAGCCCATTTTCTATTATTGTGGAGCAAAGCAGAACGTCGTACCTGCCCATAGAGAAATCCATCATAATATCTTCAAGCACATTGCTTCTAAGCTGTCCGTGAGCGATGGCTATTTTAGCTTCCGGCACAAGGCGCCTTATCCTTGCGGAAAAATCCTCCATGCGCTGTACCCTGTTGTATAGGAAATATACCTGTCCGCCGCGACCCAGCTCCCTTAATATTACATCCCTTATAAGCGCCGCGCTTGATGACACTACATAGCTTTGTACGGGCTGCCTTTCCTCTGGTGGTGTTTCTATTATGCTCATATCCCGAATGCCTACCATGCTCATATGCAGAGTTCTTGGTATAGGTGTTGCGGATAGCGTAAGTACATCTACGGTTTTCTTTATATTCTTTATGCTCTCTTTATGACCTACGCCAAAGCGCTGTTCCTCGTCTACTATTAAAAGCCCTAGGTTTTTAAATTTTACATCCTTTGAAAGCAGCCTATGAGTGCCTATTACTATGTCTATTTCTCCCCTAAATAGTGCTATAAGAGTGGCCTTATTCTGCGCAGGGCTTTGAAAGCGGCTTAACTTGGCGATTTTAACCGGAAAACCCCTAAAGCGCCTTATAAAACTGTGGTAGTGTTGCTCAACAAGTATGGTGGTTGGCGCAAGCAGTGCAACCTGTTTGCCGTTAATTACGGCGCGAAATGCAGCGCGCATGGCAACCTCAGTCTTTCCAAAACCAACATCGCCAAGCAGCAGCCTATCCATGTTCTTTGGCTTTTCCATGTCGGCTAGCACTTCGTCTATAGCGCTTTGTTGGTCGGGGGTAAGTTCAAACTCAAAATTGTCGTTAAACTCTTCCTCCCAAGCGGGGGAAGGCTCAAACGCAAAGCCTGGGGTGGCTTCCCTCTGCGCGTAAAGCTCAACTAAATTAAACGCAAGCTTTTTAAGCGAGGATTTTACCTTCGCCTTCTGCTTTTGCCAAGATGTGCTGTTTAGCGAATCAAGCTTAGGTTCATAGCCCTCGCTACCTATATATTTTTGTACCCTGTCAAACTGGTCAACGGGTATATATAGCTTGTCGGAGCCTTGGTAGCGTATGTATAGGTAGTCCCTCCAAGTACCCTCGCTCTGCAGCCTTACAGTGCCCTCATACACGCCTATGCCATGCATTTCGTGCACGACATAATCCCCCTTGTTAAGCTCTATAAAGGCTTCTATGGGTCGGGATTTTGATGTGGATACCCTCTTTCTCTGCGCGCTGCCGTATAAATCACTCTGTGTTATTATGGCGATTTTTGCGCTATCATATACAAAGCCTTCATAGTACGATATAGGTATAAAAACAGCCTTGCCATGTGTTAATGTATAAGCATCAGGTATAAAATCAGGCATAGCAAAGCCTTCAAGGGATAGCGCGCTTTGTATGCGCTTTGCCCTGTTTTCGCTCTGTGTTGCTATGCCTACCGCAAAGCCATTGCCTGTATATTCTTTCATTCCCTTAGCAAACTCGGCAAAATTGCCCCTATACATTTCATTTGTGGATTTTGCGCTTAAATTAAACAGCTTTTCAGGCACAAAGCCGGAAAACGCAAGCAGCATATCCTGCATTATTATAGGATTAGCGGCTAAAAGCCTTTGCTTTATTTCGTCTACAGTGTAGCAAAGCTCAGCCTGCTTTTTTATTGCATCGCCTCTAAGTACAGCCTGCTTAAGGGAATCTAAAAACGCCGCATGTTCCCTTTCTATTCTAGTAAATACACTATTTGGAGTATCTAAAACTATTATAGCGTTTTTTATATAGCTTTCTATTGGGAGAGTTTCTTCTATAAGCGGATACCATAGATGTATGCTCGGGAAAAAGCCGGTAGCTTTAAGGCGCTGCATATCAAGCTCCATCCTGCCTATATTACTAAGTGGAGCCGCTCCAGATGAAAACATGTCGGAAGCTGTTTCTGCATTGTCGTTGTTGCTTTCTATAAAGCTAATTATGCTTTCTGCCGCATTTTCTCTTTTGCTTTCTTCAATAATATAAAAGGGTGCGGGGGATATTTCTATGCTGTTAACCCCGCTTTCGCTCCTTTGGCTAAGTGTGTCAAAGGGGCGTATGCTGTCTATTTCCGTGTCAAAAAACTCTATCCTGTAGGGAATATCATCAAGAGGCGAGAATATATCTAGTATATCGCCACGAAGGGCGCACTGCCCCTTGCCCTCTACCATGGATACCCGCTCATAGCCTAGGTTTACAAGTGTTTTTATTAATTCCTGCGGCTCATATATATCGCCTATATTTATAATTATGTTGGTAAAATCAGGCAGGGGAAAGCGCTGCATAAGGCATTCGGGGGATAGGCATAGCATTTTTATATCGCCTTTTATTACATCGCTTAGTACCCTTCTATTTTGAAGAGTTCTCTCCTTGCTGTATGTGCCCTGAACGAACTGAATATCCTGGTATGTAATATGCCCAGCTGCGCCACCCAGCAGTGATGAAGCGTTAGTTGACACCCTTTCAGAAGCTTTGGAGCTAGGCGCAATATATATAAGCTGCCTACCCGTATACTGGGATATTGCGCTTGAAACAAACACCCTCATGCTTTCAGGCATATCATAAAGGACAATGCAGCTGCCTATGCTATCTACTATATTTTTAAAGTCTAAGCTTTCAAAAAGCGGCTCAAAAATACTGCTCATTTATTTGTGTTGTATATATTCATAGCCCGCTCTATATCATACAGAATAAATTCAAGCGCTGCGTTTGCAGCCCTATCGATTGCGGAGTTTATTATATCCATATCTTCATCTGTAAATTTAGATAGCACAAAGGAAGCAAGCTCCATATTTTCAGGCGGACTGCCTATGCCTATTCTAATTCTCGGGAATTTATCTGTATATGTTTCAGCTATTATGCTGCGAAGACCGTTGTGAGTACCCGCCCCGCCGTGGGGGCGCAGGCGTATTTTTCCAAGGGGCAAATCTATATCGTCTGAAATAATTAGTATATCTTGAGGTTCAAGTTTGTACCAATGCATAATTTCTCTAACTGCTCTGCCGCTTACATTCATGTATGTTTGGGGTTTAGCAAGTATAAACGTTTCTCCCTTATATTCGGTGTCTATTAATATAGATGAAAGGGTGTTTCTCTCTCTTTTAGAGCCGCATTTTTCGGCTATTCTATCTACCGTTCTAAAGCCTACATTATGGCGGGTGTATGTATAGTTTATGCCCGGGTTACCAAGACCTATTATTACTTTCATTCTTTGCTCCTGCGCTCATTAAGCCACTGCGCGGGCTGCACATAGGGCGGGGCTTCGCTGGAACGGCTTAGTGTCATAAGAGAAATATCGCCTGATACATGCCGCACCTTGCGCGGGTCTTCAGACAGCATAAATGCCATGCCGGCAATATGCACATTGAATTCCTTCATAAGTGTACACATGCCAAGGGCTGTGCCGCCATCGCTTATAAAATCGTCTATAATTAGCGCTTTTTCGCCTGCCTTTGCGGCGCGTTTGGGCAGGGACATAGCTTCAAGGCTTCCCTTGCCGGAAAAATAGTTTATGTTAACAGAGCTCCCCTCGTATACTTTGCTAGTGCGTCTTGCAACAAGCAGAGGCACTCCAAGCTGATGAGCTACCGCAAATGCAAAGGGTATGCCCTTTGTTTCCATAGTGAGCACGAAATCAGCCTCAGAATTTAGGTACTCCATAGCTATTATAGAAGCAAGGGTATTTACTATACTTGGGGTTGAAAGTATATCCGACCAGTATAAAAAGCCGCCGGGTAATATACGCCTTGGGTCATTTAATATGCGGCTTACCTTAAGCACCTCGTCATATGCCTTATCAGCTGAAAAGTGCGGGCAATAGTACACACCGCCAAGCACACCTTGTTTTGTGATAACCCTGCCTATGCCTTCCTTTTGGAATGCGTCCGCTATAAGGGCGACATCTTCGCTAAGTGTGGATTTTGCAGCCCCAAACTTCTTAGAAAAGCTTGATAGTGTAAACACGTTGCTTGGATTTTCTACCAGCATACGGCTTATTATTGCTATTCTCTGCGCGCGTTTAAGTTTAGACAATACAAAAAACTCCTAACCATAGAATAGATATATAATACCAAAAAAATTCTAACTATGCACAAAAAAGTAAAAATTTGGGATTATTTAAGCTTAGGCATGGCAAATAAAACCCCCGCATATAAGCGGGGGAATGCCATTGTAGTTTATACAAAAATTAGCTTACTTTTTTACTATTTCAGGCAGGCTTGCAGCTGCAACTGACTGACCTACTCTGCGGCTCTGCTCGTCCGGTATATTAAGCTCAAGCTTCTTTGCAAGCTCCGGGAACTCATTATCAAGCACCTTATGCGCATTGTCTAATATAAGCGTGCCGCCATCGCCTGATGTAACACGACCTAGGATAAGCACATGCTTAATATCGTAGAACAGCGAATAGTAGGCGATTGCATAGCCGAAGTATACGCCTATGCTTTCGAATATCTTTTTCGCTCCTTCATGGCCTTCAGCAAGCTTTTTCTGCACTACTTTAAGCTTTTCAGCGGGGGATAGGTTTTCGTCAAGCTCTATACCCGCGGCGGGTGCAAGCTTTATTACGCCGTCTTGCGAAAAGTACTTAACACCGCAGCCATAATCGCCCGACCATTCGTCTACCATGGCATCGGGGTTTGCGTCTATCGGTACGAAGGCAAGCTCATTTAACCAGCCCATTATGTGCATGTTTTCGTCAACATATCCGCCGGCTTCGCTTGTGCCCATGGCTATGCCAAGCACGTTTCCGCTGTCTAGGTTCATAGCGCCTGCAAGTGCGGTAACATCTCCGTCGTTGGCAACTTCAAGCGGTACATCGCCAAACTGCTTGGCTATGTCTATGTACATGGTTTTTACATGCTTGTCAAACTCATCCCTTGGTACCTTAAGGAATAGAGAAGCAACCATTATTTTATTATCCACATAGTTGCCTGCGCTGCTAACGCCTATGGCGTCAACGCGGGGCATATGGGAGGCAGCTGTTTTCATGGCTGTATATATGCCATCATAGTGGTACTGGGGGTCTGAATTAATTTTGGGGTGCCATACTACTTCTTCTGAATACACGGGTTCGCCGTCTATAACCGCGCTGACTTTCCTGTCGCTGCCGCCAGCGTCAAAGCCTATTCTGCAGCCGTCAAGGTGTTTGCCTATGTTGCTGGCGCTTTCTATGGGCGTTTCTATAAGGGAAGCGTCTTCATAGTACTCTACCTCAAAAGGCTGCTCGTATACGGTTTCCATATGGTCTACGTCAAACGCTCGCTCACCCTCGCGAGTGTATACTTTTTTAACATGCTCATATATGGCTTTAGAGCCCGATAGTTTTATTTTGTAGCCGCCGTACATCCATAGCAAACCCTTAATAATACGGTCAAACAGGGCTATGGTGAGCTCTTCACTAGTGCCATCGGGGAAAATATCGCAGCTCCACGGGGTTGAGTAGCCGCCGCTCCTTTCTATTGCGCAAACGAATTTTTGCTTGTTTTCCTCGTTTTTGAGCTTTTCCTGGTAATCCCTGAATGCTATGGAAAGAGGGGCGAACTTAGGGTCAAGTTCGGGTGTAAATTTTAGTTTCATTGCTGTGCTCCTTTGCTGAATTTTTCTATACCTCTAACGAAGGTTTTATATACATTGAAGGATGCGTCCATAATGGCTATATCGGCATCCTTGCCTACATCAAGCGAGCCTTTATTCCCATCAACGCCTATGGCTCTTGCGGGATAAAGGGAGGCTGCGTTTATAGCCTCATAAAGGGGAATATCCGTATTTTCGTAAAGGTTTTTAGCTGCTAGGTTTAGTTTAAGTACGCTGCCGGCAATGGTGCCGTCCGCAAGGCGGCATTCAACACCCTTTACAAATATAGGCTGGCCGCCTAGCGTGTATTCGCCATCTTCAAGACCGCCTGCTCTAGTGCAGTCTGTAATAAGTACAAGCTTATCCTTTTTGGCTTTATATACAAGCTTAAATAACCCTGGGTGTATATGGAAACAATCGGCTATAAGTTCGCATACTACGTCTTCTGTAAGCGCTGCGCCTACAACGCCCGGCTCCCTGTGGTTAAGCCCAGTCATAGCGTTAAATAGATGGGTGATATGCGAAGCTCCCGCCTTTATAGCTTCTACAGCTTCGCTGTATTTAGCGTCTGTATGTCCTATTGAAACCACTATATCGCTGTTCTCAGTAATCTCTTTAATGCACTCTATGCCGCCTGGCATTTCGGGGGCTAGAGTTATCATTTTTATTACATCCTTATAGGGGAGTATACGAGAGGCATCGGGCGGGAGTATATTTGTATCCGCCTGTGCGCCCTTTCTTTTTGTGTTAACAAATGGACCTTCCGCGTGTACGCCTAGTATCTCAGCGCCTATAAATTCAGGCGTTTTACTTTCGGGCATCATGCTTTTAGCAAGCTCAAACGCCGCAACTATTTCATCCCAAGGTACTGTCATAGTGGTTGGCATAAAAGAGCTTACGCCGTTTTCAAGTACGCCCTTTGCCATTATGCGGAGACCTTCTTCAATGCCGTCTGAAATATCCTCACCATGGTAGCCGTGTATATGTATATCCACAAGCCCGGGTATAATATATTTCCCTCCTGCGTCTATTTTTTCTTCAACTTGCATGAAGCCATCATATTCTATTGCCAATATTTTTTTATCAAAATACAACACCTTGTCCTTGATTTCACCTTTCGGCGTAACAATAATGCCGTTATATATAGCACGCACCATAAAAAGCCTCCCTAGTATTTAAATTCCTCTCCATTGTATACAAATAGGCGCATAGTTTCAAGTGATTAGTCTTGTGTTCTTATGTGCTTTATAATTAATCAGATAGAAATCTATTTTGTTGAATAAATATACAAAATGGTCGAATTTCTGACTGCGTTATTTCAAAAAAAAGGATTTAAATGCCGAAGTTGCTGTAAAACAACAAGAAACATGAGTATATGCATAATTATTAACCCAAAAACCCTATTCTTTCAACAAGCTTGATTTTTACGGAGGATAAGGGTATAATACCCGTAAATAAATTTATGGAGGTAATACCATGAAAAAACTTTTGTGTTTCGTGTTGTGCCTTGCGATGATGCCGTTTGTTTTTAGCGCTTCAGCAGAAAACATCAGCATCAACTTCTCTATCTGGGACAAAAACCAGCAGCCAGGTATGGAAGCTATCGCAGCTGCCTACACCGAAAAAAACCCCGACGTAACCATCAACGTACAGGTTACCCCATGGAGTGAATATTGGACCAAACTCCAGGCCGCCGCTGCGGGTGGATCATTGCCAGATGTATTCTGGATGCACTCCAACCAGTTCTATGTATATGCAGAAGCCGGTACTATGCTGGATTTAACCGACCTTAACATCGATTATTCGCCATATCCTGAGGGCGTTACGGCAATGTATCAGTACGAAGGTGGACAATATGCCGTTCCAAAGGATTATGATACGATTGCACTTGCATATAATAAAGAGATATTTGATAATGCAGGCGTTGCCTATCCGGACGATACTTGGACATGGGATACGCTGCTTGAAAACGCAAAGAAACTTACCGATAAGGAAAAAGGTATATATGGTTATGGCGCACCCCTACACGACCAAGAAGGCTTCCTTAACTTCATCTACCAAAACGAAGGCTACGAATTTAAAGACGGCAAATCCGGCTACGATCTGCCCGAAACAAGAGAAGCGCTGCAATTCTACATCGATTTTGCCTTAAAACACGAAGTATCTCCCACGCCGCAAAGCTTTGCTGATGTTGGTGCGGATGACCAGTTTAAGGCAGGCAGGCTTGCAATGCTCAATGTTGGCACATGGATGATGAGTGACTACACCGTTTATGACGGCATTAAAGACAAGTTTGATCTTGCAGTTTTACCTAAAGGCAAAGTACGCGCTTCCATATACAACGGTCTTGGATATGCAGGTGCAGCCACCACTGAACACCCTGAACAGGTAAAGGATTTCATTAAATTCTGCGGAAGCGAAGAAGCAAATATTATACAGGCTGAGCATAAGGCAGCAATCCCCGCTTATGCCGGAACCGAAAAATACTTTGTAGAACAATTCTCAAATATCAATATCGGCGCTTATCCTGAAATGATTAGCTACGGCGTACCCTTCCCCTTCTCACAGAGGAAGAGCCTGTGGATAAATACAGAGTATGAAAACTTAGGCGCAGTATATTCAGGTGAATTTACGCTTGAAGAAGCCTGCGACAGAATGCATCAGACAATTACAGAAGTTGAAGCCGAATAAATATTGGCTGATTCAATCAGGCTGGGAAACCCCAGCCTGATTAACTTGATATTCAATACTTAATAGGAGGCAATAATGGATTTACGCACCGTTAATAAAAGAAGATTCAAAGCGGAATATGCATGGGGATATTTATTTATAATGCCTACCATTATTGGTCTTGTCATACTCAATATCTATCCTCTTTTTGACACTCTTGTATTAAGCCTATATAAAAAGCAGGGTCTTGTGGGGATGAAATATGTGGGTCTTGAGAACTATGTTAAGTTATTCGGTGACTCGCTTACATGGCAGTCTACCTTAAACACCTTTTTATATGTGATATATACAGTGCCTATAGGCATATTTCTGTCGCTAATACTTGCTACTATGCTTAATAACAAGATACGCTTTAAAAGCCTTTTTAGAGGAATATACTTCTTGCCTATAGTTGTAGCGCCTGCTGCTGTAACACTCGTATGGAAATGGATATTCAATTCGGAATTTGGTATATTAAACCAGTTTCTTAATCTGTTAGGCATAAAAGGGCCTGTTTGGATTTCCACCCCCGGCGTTACACTTATAGCCGCTGCGATTATAGGAATATGGAGCAATATAGGTTACGACCTTGTTATGATTTTAGCAGGTCTTCAATCCATACCTGGCACGCTTTACGAAGCTGCCGATATAGACGGCGTAAACGCTTGGCAGCGGTTTTTCTATATAACAATACCGCAGATTTCTCCCGTGTTGTTTTTTGTGACAGTTATGCGCACTATGAACTCCCTTAAACAGTTTGATACCATATACTTGCTTGTTGATAGGAGCAATCCGGCTTTCCGTTCCACTCAAACGCTTATGGTGCAATTCTACATAGAAGCTTTCCAAAAGTACAACCAAGGGTATGGCGCTGCTATTGCTGCATGGATGTTTGTCATAATAATGCTCATTACTGTAATACAATTTATAGGCGAGAAAAAGCTTGTTCACTATACATAGGAGGGCAGACATGACAAAGAGCAGTATTGCATATAAGCTAAGGAAAAACCACGTATTCATTTATTTCTTTCTGATACTTGGTTCATTCATAATGATATTTCCATTCATATGGATGATACTTACTTCTTTTAAAACGATAAGCGAATCCATGATGGTTCCTCCGACTTTCATGCCGGAAAGTTTCCTTTTTAACAACTATAAGGATGTATTGCAGCTTTTGCCGTTTAAAAACCTGTATATTAATACGGGGCTGCTGATTCTGTTTAGAATAATATTGGCGGTGGCGTTTTCATCTACTGCGGCATTTGCCTTTGCAAAGCTTAATTTTCCGCTTAAAAAAGTACTGTTCACTATTGTATTGGCACAGATGATGATACCGGCGCAAATTTTTATTATACCCCAGTACAGGATTCTTGCTAAAATGAACATGCTCAACTCACTTTTTGCACTTCTTTTCCCGGGGCTTGTAAGTGCTTTCGGTACATTTTTCCTAAGGCAGTTTTATATGGGTCTGCCTGACGAGCTTGTTGAAGCATCTAATCTGGATGGATG
Organism: Christensenellaceae bacterium; assembly: GCA_012837835.1. Lineage (GTDB taxonomy): Bacteria > Bacillota > Clostridia > Christensenellales > Aristaeellaceae > DTU024. The sequence continues at coordinate 62,633 of DUQK01000045.1, forward strand.
CAATGTGTGGCAGACTTTTATAATGATACTCTTTCCTCTAACGAAAACTGCTGTTATTGCTCTTGCCATTTTTACAGCGATATTTGCCTATTCCGATATGATGTGGCCTTTAATTGTAAACATGGAAATAGAAAAAATGACGCTCTCTGCAGGCTTAAGTACATTAAATGCCGGTTTCAGTACTAATTTCCCCGTGCTCATGGCAGGCGCTACTCTTGCAATGCTGCCGATGCTTGCGCTCTACCTTGTATTCCAGAAGCAATTCATAGAAGGTATTGCACTTACCGGTACAAAAGCATAAACTATTATAAAATTTTAGGAGGCTACTTCAACTGATGAAAATTACTTTTATGGGTGCAGGAAGTACAATATTTGTACGCAACATAGTGCGTGACTGTATGAATACAGACTGCTTTAAGGATGCGGAATTTGCCTTATATGATATAGACCGCGGGCGCCTTGAGGATAGCTGTATAATACTTGAAGGTTATAACGAGCGTTTCAATGAAAACAGGGCAAAAATTAGCACATATCTCGGTGTTGAAAACAGAAAAGATGCCCTACGCAATGCAGACTTTGTAATTAACGCGATACAGGTCGGTTTTTATGACCCCTGCACTATAATAGACTTTGAAATCCCTAAAAAATATGGGCTTAGGCAAACTATTGCGGATACCCTCGGCATAGGCGGTATCATGAGGGCGCTGCGTACTATCCCCGTTATGCAGGATTTTGCGGACGATATTATGGAAGTCTGCCCTAATGCATTGCTTCTTAACTATGTAAACCCCATGGCGATGCTTACAGGCTATATGCTGCGCTACACTGATGTTAAAACAATAGGTCTTTGCCACAGCGTACAGGTATGTGTAAAAGAGCTTCTTGAAGGGGTTGGCATGGAAGATAAGCTTGAAGGGCATAAGGAGCTTATAGCGGGCATAAACCATATGGCATGGCTTTTATCCATTGAGGATAAATACGGCAACGATTTGTATCCCGAAATTAGAAAGCTTGCCGCCAAAAAGAACGCCGAAGAAAAACATAAAGACATGGTTCGTTTTGAATACATTAAAGACTTCGGTTATTATTGTACGGAAAGCAGCGAGCATAACAGTGAGTATAACAACTTCTTTATACGCACGGATACGCCCGAGTATATTGAAAAGTTCAACATACCGCTTGATGAATATCCAAGGCGCTGTGTAATGCAGATTGAAGGCTGGGCAAAAGAAAAAGAGGCAATACTTAAGCACTCTAACCAAGAAGATTTCCGCCGCTCAATAGAATATGCGAGCCATATAATGGAAGCTGTCACGGAAAATAAACCCATACAAATAGGCGGTAATGTTTTAAACACTGGTCTTATAGACAACTTGCCTAGAAACGCCTGCGTTGAAGTGCCCTGCCTTGTAAACGGCAGCGGCATACACCCCTGCCATGTAGGTTCTCTTCCGGAACAGCTTGCTGCAATGAATAGGCTAAATATAAATGTTCAGCTGCTTACCATACAGGCTGCTGTATCCAAAAAGCGTGAGGATATTTATATGGCTGCCATGCTTGACCCGCTTACATCTTCAGAACTTAACAAAGACAAAATCAAAGCCATGGTTGATGAACTTATTGAAGCCCATGGGGATTACATGAAAGACTATGGATAAGTAATAAACCGTTCCGTTATACAATTTGTATAGTATAAACCCGTCAAATACCTTGTGTTGAAAAATTTGGTGGGTTTAGTATTGGTTAGTAATATGGTTTATATATGAAGCCTATATATGTTTCAGATTTAAAAGTTTTCGTATGCAAATAATAAAGAAGCCGTACAATAGCGCATTTTATTGAAAAATCAAAAATTTTTTGATATCCTTACAGCGTTAAGAGGGCAGTATGTGTAGCGGCGCGTATGTTACATTACCGGAGCTTTAGTCGGTGTAACCTTAACATGCGGGAATTATAGCTGCGTGTAAGCCTCGTTTTTTATGTCAAAGCTGTGAGGAGATTAGTATGGAACTGTGGGAACTTATGGTTATAGCAGTAGGGCTTTCAATGGATGCCTTTGCTATAGCTATATGTAAGGGGTTATCCGTAGCTAAAATAGAAAAAAAGCACATGATTATTACAGGGCTTTGGTTTGGCGGGGCACAGGCTGTAATGCCGCTTATTGGCTACCTTTTAGGAGCGGGTTTTCAGTCGTTTATAGAGAGTATAGACCACTGGATAGCATTTATACTGCTTGGGCTTATAGGCATAGGCATGATAAGGGAATCAAGGCAGGAGGCAAAATCGCTTGACGATTCCTTTTCATTTAAAGCTATGCTACCGCTTGCTATTGCAAACAGCATAGATGCACTTGTGGTGGGGGTCAGTTTTGCATTCTTGAAAGTAAACATAATACCTAGTATACTACTTATAGGTACGGTTACATTTATATTCTCTGTCTTTGGCGTGTGGTTGGGTAATGGTTTTGGTGAAAAATACTGCTCCAAGGCGGAGCTTGCGGGTGGTATAATATTAATACTTATGGGTACAAGGATATTGCTTACCCATACGGGGGTTATTGGATAGAGGCAAAAGGGGGGGGAATGGCATGGCAGATTCAAATATAACCAAAAAAGCACTTGCGGCAGCGCTGCGGGAGCTTATGGAGGAAATTCCCTTCGATAAAATACGGATAGCGGATATATGCGGGCGCTGCGGTATGAACCGTAAAAGTTTCTATTACCATTTCAAAGATAAATACGATCTTGTCAATTGGATTTTCGATACAGATATTATTACATTTATACAGAATACTTCTAGCAATCCGCGCTTTTATGAACAAATGGAAATGTTTCAGGAAGTATGCAATTATTTTTATGAGAATAGAAGCTTTTATAGCAAAGCGCTCAAAATAGAGGGTCAGAATTCGTTTTCTGAACATTTCAGGGAATGCATTATGCCTATACTAAAAATACGCCTTGCACAGATTATAGGCGACAGCGATGATGATTTTGCTCTTAATTTCTTTACCGATGCCACTGTATACATAATTGAGCGTTGGCTTACGGATGAACAATGTATGCCGCCTGAGCAATTTGTTGCAAAAATCATTTCGCTTACTCAAAAAGGAGCGGAAACGGTACATAAAGAGTTTAATCCGCAGGAATAGCGCTTAATAATTGCCGCTCTTTTGTATTAGTTAATATAATAGTTTATATGTTTTTAGGAAATGCGCTTATAAATATATCCGAAAGATTGCTTTTAAATAAATTGTTGTGCTCGCAGTTTATTTGTCCGCTCCAGTCGTGAAGAAAACCGTTGCCGTCAAAATAGGCTGGACGGCTATCAGCGGATATTATTCCGTCTATAAGCTCTATATCACCCTGCATTTCAAACAGTATGGTTCGGTAGTTTTGTTCGTTACGCTCCTTAATCACCGTTTGGTGCGTAAGGCGCTGCATACTGTCCGTGCAGTTAGGTTCAGGCAGCAGCGCAGTAAAAACAGGCGAAAGCTGTTGAGCGCTGTAAAAAAGATCACCGTTAATAATTGTTTCTATATCTTTTTGTCCATAGCTATACCACACTGAAAAAGGTATACCCATATTACGCATTGGGGTGTATATATGGGCTGTGTTCTCATCAAAACGCACTACTGGCATAATATTATGGATTTCCGCCGCTTCTTCTATAAATGCGGGAGTTATATCTTCGGTATCGCAGAATATAAAAAACGCGCTGTTATTATGTTCCTTTGTGAGATCAAGTGCCCTATTAGTATGCCCCTTGCAAAATAACATACATGTATATATGCCCAGCTCCTCTCCCATATCTATTACTTTATGATATCTTTTTTTATTAAACTGCTGTAAATCTATCTGAATAGCAAGTGCCCATGGTATATTGCAGCCGAGTTTATTCTCGTTTTTTCGTATTAGGCTTACACCCTGTGTAAAGCTGTTGTAGCCTAAGTTCATGCTGAAGGTGTAGAGCCTGTCAATATTCACATATGTTACTATATCCCGCGCCAAATCATAGTAGGCGCTGTTTTTATTACAAAGCATGGTTTGTACTGTGGAGAAAAAATTATGCTGAAACCTGCCTTTTGAAAACTGCAAAGCCATATCTATAAGGTTTCGTATACTTCTTTCAAGGTTATTTTTTATATCATTAAGTGCCCTTTTTACAACTGAACTAATCAGAATATAGGATATACTGTTTTCCAAAGCTCGCTCCTTTCAATTTGATAAATGCAATAAAGTATTACATAAAGATAATAGACTTAGCGGCTAATATGTACAATGGACAGATGCCATATTTTGTCAGAAAATGCGACAAAAACACCATCATGTTACAATTTAGGACTTGTGTCTTTTTCTGTCCAATGACTTGTATATATAAAATGCCTATAATTTTAGCAGATAATACTTATCTCAGATAAAATCAGCTTTATCTTGCGCAGCTTTTCCGATTTGTCTTTTCTTTACTCAGTCAACATAGCGCCGCTATGTTTCCTTCTTAAAGCTTTGCCAAATCAAAAAATTCGCTGCAATCTATGTGCTGATTTAAACTGAGAAAAGTATAAGCCCCGGATAGGGCAGAAAGGATAGATGAGCAATGAGAAGTGCTATCAAAAGGAGTTTACAGAGTTTTGCCATGAACCTCGCCCTTAATTATCTAGAGGGCAATCCTGAGGAAAATATACCCAAGCTCATGGCTATGGTGGATAAACATTCACCTGAGGGCTGGTTTAAAGGGCAGAGAGATGCCATTCGCAATGTAATAGAGGAAAAGAACCACTGGTATCAGCTTATACTAAAGATATTTAAGCTTGACCCGGGCGTTAGAAAGTCGATATTTCAAAGCTATATATTTAACGCAAGCTTAATCGGCGGCGCTACGCAGGAAGAAATGAGGGAAAAGGAACAGTGCAATGTCCCTTGGGCTATACTGCTGGACCCCACATCCGCCTGCAACTTAAAGTGCAAGGGCTGCTGGGCGTCGGAGTACGGCAACAAGCTTAATTTAAGCCTTGAAACTATCGATTCTATAATCAAGCAAGGCAAGGAGCTTGGCGTATATTTCTACATATACACTGGCGGTGAGCCGCTAGTTCGCAAGAAGGATTTAATTAAAATCTGCGAAATGCACCCTGATTGCGCGTTCCTCTCATTCACTAACGGCACTCTAATTGATGAAGAGTTCTGCAAGGAAATGCTCAGGGTAAAGAACTTCGTGCCCGCAATATCGCTTGACGGCTTTGAAGAAGCGAACGATGCAAGGCGTGGCGAGGGCGTGTACCAAAAGATTAAAAATGCCATGGCGCTGCTTAAGGAAAACAAGCTGCCCTTTGGCGTATCAACCTGCTACACAAGCCAAAATGTAGACGATGTCAGCAGCGAAGAGTATTTTGATTATATAATAGATAATGGTGCGCTGTTTGCGTGGTTCTTCCACTATATGCCGGTTGGCAACGATGCCGATGTTGAGCTTCTTCCCCGCCCCGAGCAAAGGGAAAAGATGTACCACGCAATAAGGGAGTTTCGCAACTCTAAGCCGCTATTTACTATGGATTTCCAAAATGATGCCGAATATGTCGACGGCTGTATAGCAGGCGGAAGGAGATACCTGCATATCAACGCCAAGGGCGATGTGGAGCCCTGCGTGTTTATACATTACTCCAATGCGAATATACACGAAGTATCCTTGCTTGAAGCGCTTAAAAGCCCGCTGTTTATGGCATATCATGAGGAGCAACCCTTTAATGACAACATGCTTCGCCCTTGCCCCATGCTTGAAAACCCGGAAGCGCTTCGCAAAATGGTTAAAGAAACGGGCGCTGAAAGTACCGATTACCAAAGCGTAGAGAGCGTAGACCATCTATGTGATAAGACTACGCCATATGCCAACAGGTGGAAACCCAAAGCGGAGGAATTGTGGGACAGCTGTAAAAACTGCAAAGCCTAATACTATGTTTAATGGCAACATAGTATTAAATAAAGGAGAGTAATAATGGCGCCCTACCAGATAATTACGGACGCGACTGCGGATTTATCCGCCGGTATTATTAAGGAAGTGCCGAATATAAAAATTATACCTATGGAAGTAGAAATAGGCGGTAAAAATTATAGCTACGGTCCAAAAGGAGATATATCAATAGAGGAATTCTACCGTCTGCAGAGGAAGGGTAACTATGCTACAACTTCTCAAATAAACCCCACGACTTATTTTGAGTTTTTCGAATCACATCTAAAAAACGGCACGGATATTTTATATCTGTGCTTTTCATCGGGGCTGTCGGGTATGTTGCAATCCGCCGGTCTGTGTGTAGAAATGCTGCGGTACGAATACCCCGAGCGTAAAATCATATGCATGGATACTTTATGCGCATCTATTGGCGAGGGCTTGCTTGTGTTTGAAGCTATGCGCAAACAGGAGGAAGGGCTTAGCTTAGAAGAGCTTACTAAGTGGATTATGGATAATTGCCTTAAATCATGCCACTGGTTTACTGTTGATACATTTGAGCACCTTAAATACGGTGGGCGAGTATCTTCAGCGGCTGCAGCCATCGGTTCTGCACTTAGCATTAAACCGCTGCTTAGTGTTGACGAAAAAGGTTTACTACAAGTTAAAGAAAAACCCAGAGGGCGCAGAAAGGCTATACAGATAATGGTAGGCAAAATGGAGGAGGGCTGGCAGCCTGAAATATCAAAAACCGTAATAGTAGGGCATGGAAATAACCCTGAAGCCGCAGAGCTATTAAGGCAAGCGGTTGCTACGCGCTTTGAGGAGGCGGAAATATATATTGCGGACATAGGTCCTGTGATAGGTGCGCATACAGGACCTGATATGTTGGCGCTTGTATATTGGGGAAACAATCGTTAGTAATACTTATCTCAGCCTAAACCAGCTTTATCTTGCGCGCCTTTTCCGATTTGTCTTTGCTTTGCTCAGTCAACATAGCGCCACTATGTTTCCTTCGCCAAGCTTCGCCAAATCAAAAAAATCGCTGCAACCTATGCGCTGCTTTAAACTGAGATAAGTATAAGAGGGTGAAAATCCGCCGAAATATTTTTTGGCGGATTTATTGCGCTATATATGAGAAAAGAGCTATCAGTTTACTGTAATTAATATACGGCTGGAATTATTAGTTCATACTATGTTGATTTTAAAACAGCGATTTTATTGCAGCGGCTTTTTCGGTTTGGCTAAGACTTGTAAAAGAGGCATAGTGAGTCCTATGGGAACTTCGTAAGGCAAAAGTGTAAAAGACGCACAAGAAAACGCTGGGTTAAAGGCAATATAGTATCAACATCATCTTACACACTTGTATATATATATCAATTGGGGTATCAGGGTATTTCCCGTGTTTTTTTGAGCGTTGTATAAATATATAGCTCCTACTGTATAGTACTTAGCGACATAGTTCTTGCTATTGCAAATAGTTTTATGGGGTAACGCCGCTTTTTAACGCCTGAAGTACCGCTGATTTTATTACTATGCTTGAGTATGTTGCGCCGCTTATACTGTCAACATCTGGGGTGTTTGCTGTAACTATATTATCGCAAATTGCATCAGCTCCGTAACCGGGACCGTGGCTGTGCTCCAGCAGCTCTATTTGCTTAATTTTGCCATCCTTTATAGCTACATCAACCTTTGCGGTAACAACCAGCGCTGAAGCACTGCCTTTATATGTTCCATCGGCCAGTGTGGCTATATCAACTACGCTAAAATCCTGCTCTTCAAGTTTTTTTATCTGCTTACCCATTACAATGAAGGCAGCTAAGCCAATAACCAGTACCAGAATTATGAGTGCTATTATTATCTTTTTGATGTTCATAGAAAATTCTCCCTAATAAGTTATTTTTGTGTTTGCAGTATAATTTGACGTATAATATTTGTCAATTGCTCATATATAGAACAATTTAACCTCATATGCATTAAAGCTCTATATGTGCGGCTTTTACTGTGTTTATTATATCGTTCTCATTTATACGCTCATCGGTATATATTATATGCGCTAAAAATTCTATATTTCCCTTTGGTCCTGTTATTGGAGAATATGAAAGCTTGTTTACATTCCAGCCTTCGGGGCAGTTTTCGCATATATTTTTTATTATATCTATATGCGTTTTTTCGTCCCTTACAACACCATGCTTTCCTACCTGCTTTCTGCCCGCTTCAAACTGGGGTTTTATAAGCGTTATTATTTTGCCTGGCTTGCCTATAATGTCCACAATTACGGGCAACAAAAGAAGTATAGATATAAAGGATACATCCATTACCGCAAGGCTGGGTTTATCGGGGAAATCGTCCAACTTTAAGTATCTAGCGTTAGTTCTTTCCATAACGCATACTCTGCTATCTTGCCTAAGAGTCCAGTCCAGCTGTCCATAGCCAACATCTATGGCATATACTTTTTTAGCGCCGTTTCTAAGCAGAACATCTGTAAAACCGCCTGTAGATGCGCCTATATCCATGCATATATTATTCTGTACATCTATATTAAATGCATCAAGCGCCTTTATAAGTTTATAGGCGCCCCTGCTTACATAAGTTTCTTCTTCGCTTCTTAGAGTTAAAATATCCGTGCTTTCCACTAATTCTGAGGATTTATCTATGCGTACCTCATCTAAATATACATCGCCTGCCATAATATGGCGCTGTGCTTTTTCTCTACTTATATTAAACTGCTTTGAAAGGTGTATATCTGCTCTTTCACGCATAGTCTTTAGTAAATTCATCAGCTAGAGATAGTATGCATTCTGCTATGCTTTTAGCATCTAGCCCAAGCTCAGCAAGCAGGGTTTTTCTATCCCCATGAGGTATAAATTCGTCGGGTAATGCTAAAACTTTTAAGGGGGGATTTAAGCCCTCCTGCATGGCATATTCTGCAATTGCGCTTCCAAGCCCGCCTGAAAGCTGCACTTCTTCCACCACTATGTACGGGATATTTTTAATAGACAGCTTATTTATTAATGAAGTATCTATAGGCTTTATGCTTGAAGCGTTTATAACTCCTGCATGTATACCATCTTCGGATAGTATATCGCTTGCATCAAGCGCCTCATCTACCATGCGCCCATATGCTATAATACATATATCATTGCTTAGTTTAAGCTGTTCCCATATGCCAAGTGAAAAATTAGCCTTAGGCAGTTCGCGCTGCCTATGCCCTTCAGATTTTGCGTAGCGTATAATTACAGGTTTTTCCTGCTCAAACGAAAAGGCGAGCATTTGCTTAAGTTCTTCAGTTGAGCGGGGGGATAGCAACAACAAGTTGGGAATATTTCTAAATAGTGCAGTGCCGAATACGCCGTGGTGCGTAGGACCGTCTTCGCCCCCTATGCCGCTTCTATCAAGCGCCATAACTACAGGCAATTTTTGAAGGGCTATATCCATAATTATTTGGTCAATCGCGCGCTGCATAAAAGTATCATACACCGCAAGCACAGGTCTTAAGCCTCCGCTTGCCATGCCTGCGGCAAGTGCTGCCGCATGTTCTTCAGCTATGCCCACATCAAACACCCTGTCAGGGTGGGCTTGTCGCAAAAGTTCAAGCCCTGTGGATTCTACCATGGCGGCGGATATACCCACTATTTTGGGGTTGTTTTCAGCAAGCCTTACAAGCTCCTCTCCAAGTGCCTTTGAGTATGACTTGCTTGTAGATGAGTTTTTACACTTTCCATCAACTAGTGAAAATGGCGGCGTGCCGTGCATCCTTTCGGGTTCAACCTCTGCTGGTGCATAGCCTGCTCCCTTTGTGGTAACTATATGCAGTATGACAGGCTCTTTAAACTGTTTTGCGCGTTCAAGCAGCTCTTCAATTAGCGCTTCATTATGTCCGTCTATTGGACCTAAATACTTAAAGCCAAGGCTAGTAAAATAGCTTTCTTTTACAAGCAAATTGCGCAGGTGATTTTTTGCGCTCTGTACAGCTTTATAAAGAATATTTCCTATGAGCGGTATTTTATTAAGAATAAGGCTAACACCCTTTTTTATCATTAGGTAGCGCTCACTGGTACGTAAATGGCTTAGATAATTGTTAAGCGCGCCTACATTTCTTCCTATGCTCATCTGGTTGTCATTTAATACAACTATAAGGCGGGTTTTATTGTTGCCGGCATCGTTAAGCGCTTCGTAGCACATGCCGCCTGTTAGTGCGCCATCTCCAACTACTGCAACTACATGGTGGTTTTCATTCTGTAAATCCCTAGCCCTTGCATAGCCAAGCGCAGCAGAAAGCGCTGTAGATGCATGACCGGTTTCATATGCATCATGAGGGCTTTCGCTCTTTTTTGGGAAGCCGCTTATGCCTCCATACTGCCTTAGTGTATCAAAATCGTACTGCCTACCTGTGAGTATCTTATGAGTGTAGCACTGGTGGCCTACGTCGAATATTATTTTATCCTTGGGGCTGTTAAACACCCTGTGCAGGGCTATGCTAAGCTCCACAACGCCAAGGTTTCCTGCGAGATGACCGCCGTTTTCGGACACAACATGCGTGATTTTCTCTCTAATTTCTTGTGCGAGCGAGGGTAGTTCTTCCCTAGGAAAACGCTTTAAATCCTCAGGTGTTTTGATGTCCGACAGCTTCATGCCATGCTCCCTTCCAAATGCTTAGAGTATTATACCACATTTTCAGCAAATTAGGCGATGATATCGAGGTGAAACTGTTAAAATAATATTAAATATGGTTGACAAAATTTATATTATTGTGTATATTGGCTGCGTGTCTTGATAACCTAAAATAAGGAGGTAATTTATGAATATATGGCCCTATCTGCTTATACTTGTTGCAAAGGTTGTGGAGGTTAGCCTTTCCACACTTAGAATAATGCTTATAAACCGCGGGGAGAGGAAGTTGGGTTCCATATTAAGCTTTGCAGAGATATTGCTCTGGGTGTTTGTTGCGTCAACAGTAATCACAGATGTTAAGAACGACCCCGTAAAGGGGCTTTTGTATGCGGCGGGTTTTACGCTGGGTAATTATATAGGCTCACTTATAGAAGAAAGGCTTGCGCTTGGAACTACCAAGGTAGAAGCTATAGTATCCGCAAAAAGCGGCCACGAACTAGCTGATGGTATACGCGCAAAAGGCTTTGCTGTAACGGTAGTTGAAGGCAAAGGCATGGAGGACACCGAAAGGTGGATACTCTATACGTCTATGCGCAGGAAGGACTATAAGGACGTTTGCAGCTATATACAAGAGGCGGATCCCAATGCCTTTGTTACTGCATATAATATTACGCCTGTTCAGGGTGGCTACGGGTTTATAAGAAGCGGAAACGGTAAATAATAAGGTTTATTTGTTAAGCAAAACAAGGGGCTATCGTATGGCAGCCCTTTTAATGTGTATATGTTTAACTTATACTTATCTCAGTTTAAAGCAGCGTATAGATTGCAGCGAATTTTTTGATTTGGCAAAGCTTGGCGAATGAAACATAGCGGCGCTATAGCGCCTTAACAAAGCAAAGACAAATCGGAAAAGGTGCGCAAGATAAAGCTGATTTAGGCTGTGATAAGTATTATCTTGCGTCTTGGCTAAATAGCTTTGTGAGTGTTTCTCGACCTGCGGCGCCATCCGGAGCAAGACCGTTGTTGCGCTGGAACTCCTGCACGGCGTTTTTAGTGCCGCTGCCGAATTTACCGTCGGCGCTGCCTTGCTCAAGATAGTCTAGCTCTATAAGCCGCTGCTGCATCTGGCGCACCTGTTCGTTATTATCCCCTCTGCGAAGGGGTATTATCTCGGTGGGTTTAGGGGTGGCGGTGGGCGGCGCAGTGGGTTCGGGGGTTTCGGTTGGAACTGCGGTAGGCACATCGGTAGGCGGGCTTGAAATCTGCGCTCCTACGGGGAAATATCCGCTTTGTTGCATTGAATTTACAGGATTTTCTATAGAAGGAGGAACCTGAGTTGCTGTAACTGGGGCCGGTTCATTAAAGGTTCTAACAAGAAGCACAATGATAAGTACCAACAAAAGGCTAAGTACTACCAGTACAAAGCTTCTTACCTTTGCTTCACTCATGCTATCGGGGTTTGTGTACATGCTCTTCCTCCCTTTAAATACTTGATAAAAAGATACCTTTTTTACTAGGCTTTGTCAATCAAGCTTATTACTAAAGCTGCTCTGCAAACGTATAACCGGCTCGTAAGCGGGGTTTATTAATTTAAGCTCATCACTTATCCTATCCACCAAATCATCTGAACGTTCTATTTCTTTTGATGGCACAAGCAAATCAAAGCTAAGCCTTATAATATCTCCCTGTTTAAGTGCCTGCAAATCCTGAAATGCACATGAGCAGCCTATTTTTTTGAGTACATTTTCCAGATTATTTCTTCCTTTATTATAAAGAGGGTCGTTTATGCGCGCAGGGTCCATATGGGTGATAAGACGGTAGCCGAACTTATCCTGCACTTTTCTTTCTATACGGTCTGCTATAAAATGCGCTTCTTCAAGGTTCATATTAGCATCAAGGCATAAATCAACCGTAGCAAAGCGGTTGTTGCCGCCGTACTCATGTATCATAAGGTCGTGTGCGTCTATTACATCGCTAAAGGATTTAATATATTCCATAATTTCATCGCCTTTTTTAGTATATGCGCCGTGTCCAAGTAATATGGAAACATTGTCCTTTATTATTTCAACACCGTTCTTAATTATTAGCAGGGATATTATAAAACCTACAACACCGTCTAGGTTTATGCCGAATATATGAGATAAAAGCAGGGATAACAGCACCCCTGAAGTCCTTATAATATCACTCATAGAGTCTGCTGCGGTAGCGCGAAGCATTTCGCTGTTTATGCGTTCCGCTATTATGGTGTAAAAGCGCCTAAGCCATATTTTAAACAGTATGGATAGGCACATAACTATAACAGCAGCCACATGGAAATTAATGCTTTCGGGGTTTAGTATCTTTTTTACGGACTCAACAAGCGTGCTTCCGCCTAAATACAGTATAGACATACCTACAAGCAGACTTAGCAGCATTTCAAGGCGCATATGTCCGTAGGGGTGTTCCCTATCCGCAGGGCGCGCGCTTGCGTAGAAGCTGAAAAGCGCAAGCAGGTTAGTAAAACAATCCGTAAGGTTATCTACAGCATCAGCGCGTATAGCAAGCGAATTTGTAAGAAAGCTCGCCACAACCTTGCCTATAAATAGGCTTAGGTTAATAGCAAGCCCAGCAAAGCTGGTAAGCCTGCCGTAGCTTAGCCTTGTTTTAGTAACACTTTTGTCCTTAATAAAAAAGCGTATAAGCTTTTCCGTCATAAACACCTCAAAAATCGTGTAATACAAACAAAGTTTACAAATAAACCGCAATTAAAATTGCAAGAAAAATATACACTTATTACAAGCTATTGTCAAATTTTTAAGGAAATATTTTACGGAAATGATCTTGTTTTGTGTTTAGAATTGTGGTAGGATAATAGCCAGTTGAAAAAGAAATGAAAGGGCTTTTTGTTTTTTCAGCGATTCTTGTCGTATTTTTATAAAAGGAGGTCGGGCAATGGCTGTTGAGGGGATAATATCCTGTAAAGATGAGATTCTTTACACATTGAAGGACTGTCTTATCCCGTTTTGGCTGGATCGTGGGACTGATGAAGTCCATGGCGGATATCTTACTGAGTTTGATGAAAATGGTGATTTTAATGGTACGGGTGTAAAAAATATAGTAACTCAATCCCGCATGATATGGGGGTTTTCTTATTTGCTTCCGTTTGCGCAGAAGGAAGATAAGGAGCGTATGCGTCTTGCAGCCAAACAAGGTGTAGAGTTTTTCTTAGATAAGTTTTGGGATAAAGAATACGGCGGCTTTTATTGGCTGCTCAATAGAGATGGTACTGTTAAGGACGGAGCTAAGCTTACATATGGCGAAAGTTTTGCCATATACGCCTTATCCCAGTATGCAATTACATATGGCGATAGTAAAGCCTTAAAATACGCAGAAGCCACGTTTGACCTGCTTCAAAAATATGCAGCAGATACGCTTTATGGCGGCTACTATGAAAACATAGAGAGGGATTGGACTATTTCTGAGGATGGAGCCTATGCTGGAGATAGGAAGAGCCTAGATATACATATGCACCTACTGGAAGGCTTTACAACGCTTTATAAGGCAAGTGGAAAGCATATACATGCAAGAAAGCTTAAGGAATGCTGGGGTATAATAAAAACCCATATGATAAACAAAAATCCCTGCTATGGATTAAATCAGTTTAGCCTTAACTTCACTCCCTTAAATGCAATTGATATTATGCGCACATGGAACGCTGAGAGGGAAAGCAATGAAACTGTTAATGTACCTCTTAATACAACTAGCTATGGGCATAATGTTGAGCTAAGCTGGCTTACTGATGAGGCACTTAAACTGCTTGGTACTCGCAGCGAGGAGGATAACGAGATACTAATAAGCCTCCTTGACCATGCGCTCATGCATGGCTACGATTATGAATGTGGCGGAATTTTTAGAGATGGCGTGGGAGATGGTGATGCTATAGTGCTTGATAAGGAGTGGTGGCAGAACTGGGAATCCCTTGTGGGCTTTTTGAATGGTTATGTATTAACTTCAGATGATAAATATTTGAACGCCTTCAAAAACCTGTGGCAATTTGTTAAAACTCGTTTTATGAACTACGATGTAGGTGAGAGCCGCCAGTTGCTGGACAGGAGAGGAGAGCCCATTATAAGCAACATGGGTAATGCCTGGAAGGCGATATATCATACAGGCAGGTCGCTTTTTGAATGTGTAAAGCGGCTTGATGGCATTATAGATACCAAGGTGAGTTAGTATGCAAAAAGATATTGTAGCAATGAAAAATATCTGTAAAACTTTCCCTGGCGTAAAGGCGCTGGACAATGCTTCTTTGCAGCTTAGGGAAGGCGAAGTTATGGCGCTGCTTGGTGAAAACGGGGCGGGCAAGTCTACATTGGTTAAGATATTAAGTGGCGTATATACAAAGGATAGCGGTACAATTGAGGTGTTTGGGAAAAACATACCCGTTATGACCCAAAAAACCGCAGCCGAAAATGGCATAGCGATAATACACCAAGAGCTCAACATGTGCCCTCATTTATCCATTGCCGGAAATATCTTTCTTGGGAGAGAGCTTACAAGAAACGGTATTATAGACGATAAAACCATGCACGAAAAAACTCGTGAGGTGCTAAATAGGCTGGGGCTAAAGCTTGACCCTGCAACAGTTACCGGTACTCTTCCGGTAGCCCAGCAGCAGCTTGTTGAAATATGCAGGGCGCTGTCCATAGACGCCAAAATACTCATAATGGATGAGCCGACTTCCGCCCTTACAAATAAAGAAATTGAGCAGCTGTTTGATATTATACGCCAGCTAAAAAGCGAAGGCTGCGGCATAATATATATTTCCCACAGGCTTGAAGAACTTAAGCTTATTACCGACAGGGTTACAATAATGCGCGATGGCAAATTTGTAATCAGTGGGGATTATTCTTCCTTTACTATGGATGAAATAATATCACATATGGTAGGTAGGGAAATAAAAGAAAAATACCCCCATGAGTACGCGAATATCGGCGATATCGTACTAGAGGTTAAAGGATTAAATGCTGGAAGGCTGGTGCGCGATGTTTCATTTAACGTTAAAGAGGGTGAAATCGTTGGCATGGCGGGTCTTCTTGGAGCCGGTAGAACCGAAACGCTAAGGGCAATATTCGGTGCTGATGAAAAAGAAAGCGGAGAAATACTCGTTGATGGTAAGCCTTGTACCATAAATGATGTAAAGGACGCAATAGATGCAGGCATAGTGCTTGTGCCTGATGACCGCAAAAAAAGAGGGCTTTGTTTAAATCTATCCGTAAGGGAGAATATCGCCCTACCTAATCTTGATGAACTATCTAACAATGCGGCTGGTGTGCTTGATGCTAACAAGGAAGAGGAGATGGCTGAAAAAGCCGTTAAGGCGATAAATATTAGACTCCCCGGCATAGAGGCGGGAAGCGCCAACCTTTCGGGCGGTAACCAACAAAAGGTTGTAATAAGCAAATGGCTAATGCGGGATAGCAGAGTTATTATGCTAGATGAACCTACGCGCGGTATAGACGTATCTGCCAAGGTGGAAATATACCAGATAATGAACCGCCTAAAGGCACAGGGTATAGGTTGCCTATTCGTTTCTTCCGAATTACCGGAGATACTTGGCATATCCGATAGGATAATAGTTATGTGCGATGGCAGGGTTACGGGCGAACTTAGTCGAGAAGAAGCTACGCAGGAAAAGATATTGACGCTTGCAACTATGTTTGAAAATAAAACAAATTAATTGAGGGAAATAAAATGAAAAACGAGTCTTTTTTGCAAAAACAACTATCAAAACAGGGAATGCGGCAGGTGTTTACTATATTATTCGGTCTTATAGTACTGCTTGTGGCTTTCTCCATAATAAACCCCCTGTTTCTATCTTCAAGGAACGCTGCCAACCTTTCAAGGCAGATAGCTCCCATAGTGATGATAGGTATAGCGCAGTCATTTGTGCTTATGACCGGCAATATAGACCTTTCAATAGGCTCAATCGTAGGCATGTCAACTATGATGAGCGCCACTCTTATGACTAAGGGCATGAATCCGTGGACAGCGTCGCTTATCACCATGGGCGCTTCCCTGTTTGTAGGCCTTATAAACGGTTATCTTGTCGCAGGTTTCAGACTTCCGCCTTTTATAGCAACGCTTGGCACGATGACTATATGCCGCGGAATAGCGCAGATAGTAAACGGTAACTATAATACAGGTGCAATAAATACTATACCAGAAACAGCAGATGCTGTGGATAAGTTTAGAAATTTATTCTACTATGGTAGGGTTGGTGGGATATATAATACGGTATATATTGCCTTGATAATGTTTTTAATATTCAACTTTGTCCTTCTTAAAACAAAGACCGGTAGGCATATATATGCGCTCGGTTCAAATGCCGAGGCTGCAAGGTTGTCGGGCGTAAGTGTTATCAAAACTACAATTGTTGCGTATGTAGTGTCCGCTTTTTGCTCATGTATAGTAGGTATAATACAGTGCTGTTCCGCAGGCATGGGCGCAATGGACGCAGGAAACAGCTATGAGATGTACGGTGTTGCTGCTTCTGTTATGGGCGGTGTATCAACCCTTGGCGGTACAGGAAGGCTTATAGGTACACTAGTTGGCGCGTGTGTATGGGCTACGCTACAAAACGGGCTTCAGTTCGCCAATGCTCCTGTTGCGCTTAGAAACATAATAATAGGTATAATAGTAATAGTTGCTGTATTGCTTGATATAATCATCAGAAACAAAAAACCGAGGCTCATCTTGGTTGACACTCAAGAGGAAAAATCATCGCCTGGCGATGATAATAAATAAAAAGGAGAGTATGCTCATGAAAAAACTACTTGTCTTCCTACTCGCTCTTAGCCTCGCAACCGCAATGATGGGGGCTTCATTAGCGAAGGAATACACAATCCATCTTATCACCATGGATACTATGGATCAACACTGGCAATCCTGCTGGAAAGGCGCTCAGGACGCCGCTGAAGAAATTGGCGTAAAGGTTGTCTTCAACTCACCCGACACGAAGGATGATAATAAACAGAACGAATGCATCAATAACTCTGTCGGCATGGGTGCAGATGGTATACTGCTTGCCGCAAACTCACCCACTTCCCCCGTTGCTGCCCTTAAAGAGGCGACTGGACAGGGCGTAAAGCTGCTCTATGTAGACTCCCCCGCTGATTTTGATTCCCCTCGTCTGTTTGCAACTGACAACCGTGCAGGTGGTAAAAAAATTGGTGAAAGGCTTCTTGCAGAACTTACAGAAAAAGGCATAACCAACGGCAAAATAGGCGTTATCGGCGTCAACCCCTCAACAGAATCCTGTAACACGAGGGAAGAAGGCTTCAGGGAAGCCTTTGAAGGCACTGATTTTGAACTGCTTGAAACTCAATACGGCGATGGCGATGCTTCAAAATCCAAGGAAATTGCAGATAATTACATAGCTCAGGGCTGTGTAGCAGTATATGGCTCAAACGAAGGTTCAACCGTTGGCTGCGGCAACGCTGCTAAGGAAGCACTGGCTGCCGGCATAGAAATTATCGCCTGCGGCTCCGACGCTTCTGACACAAACATGGCTCTAGTTCGTGATGGCTCACTCCTTTGCATAATGGGTCAAAACCCCTATCAGATGGGCTATCAGGGCGTTAAGGCAATGGTAGAATATCTAGATGGCAAAATGGACGAAGCATACGCATATGTAGACACCGGAGTAAATGTAATAGAGCTTTCCAATATTGACGAGTTCTAATTGTATTTCTAAAAAAGTAATGGGGCTGCAGTTCACGTGGCAGCCCTTTTTTAGCTTAATGGATTAATGTACAGTGCTTAAAATGTATTACACTTTAGACATATTAGCCAGAGTTTCTTTGAATTCCTTTTTTACCTCATATAACTTTTCGGGTTCGGCAATAAGGTCATAGGCGGTAGCGGCGAGTATTTTAGCTGAGTATACAATCGCCTTGTGTGCGGCTTCGGTTTTACCTGCATCTAGGTATGCTTGGGAATGGGAAGAAGTGCCATCCGGAACAAATGCCATGCGTAGGCAAGCGCCGGGCAGCACGTAGGTTACATCTCCAAAGTCGGTTGAGCCGGTTTTTTCACGGGCGCTTTTGCGGTTTGGCGCATCAACCGCCTTGGCATTATCCATTATTATTTTGTTCAGACTATGTACAGGTACCTTGCTTTCGCGGTTCATTAGGGGGTCGTTTACAATTTCGTATTCTGTGTCAGTCATAAGCGCTGCGCCCTTAACTATGTTATAGAACCTATCATTAACGCTTTCAAGGTATTTGCTGTTGTAGCTACGCAGGTAAAAAGAGCCTTTTGCGTAAGCGGGCACTACGTTTGCAGGTCCGCCCGCGTCAAGCACAGTGTAATGCATACGGGTATCCTCAAGCACATGCTCCCTTAAAAATTCCACGCCTTGGAATGTAAGCAGAAGCGCGTCAAATGCGCTGCGCCCTTGGTCCGGTTTTAGGGCTGCGTGGGCGCTTTTTCCTTTAAAGCTCACATCTATGGATTTCATTGCCATAGACTTTACATCAACCTGTGTTGCAGGTCCGCCGTGCATCATAAGCGCGACATCAAGTTCCTTTATATAGCCTTCATTTAGCATTATAAGTTTGCCAGCTCCGCCTTCTTCCCCAGGTGTGCCGTAAACTATAAGAGTGTAAGGTATGTCACGCAGCGTTTCTTTTAGTGCTACAGCAGCGCCTATTATTGCGGGTCCTTGCATCTGGTGTCCGCAGGCGTGTCCCATGGGAAGCGCATCATATTCGGCGAGTAATCCTATATTAGGACCGCCTTCGCCGGATTTATACACCGCGCGAAAGGCGGTTTTAAGGCTGCCAAGCCCGTATTCCACCTTAAAGCCTTCTTCTTGAAGCGCGTCGCAAAGGAGCTTGCTTGCGAACACCTCTTCAAATGCAAGCTCGGGCTTATCAAAAATCTGGTCGGAGATGTCTATAAGCTTTGGGGCGAGTCTGTCTACTACCGAATATAATTTTTCTTTCATAATATCACCTTATACATGTCCCCATACGGGTGCAAAGAGTACAAATGCACAGGATACAAGGTACCAAATTAGGAACAATCTCCAGAAGAAGGACATCCATTTTTCGTAGGGTACATTTGCGGCGCCAAGTATTCCCATAAGCGCTGACGATGTGGGTACAACATAGTTGCCAAAGCCATCGCCCATGCAAAATGCGGTTATTACCGTCTGGCGGCTCATGCCTATGGCATCTGCTATGGGGAGGAATACGGGCATTACAACAGCTGCCTGCCCTGAACCTGATGTAAGAACAAGGTTTATCAAGTAGTTAGTTGTAAGCATACTTAAGCCCTGCATGGGTTTTGGTAGGCTGGCAATTACTCCAGTCATAGAGTTGATTATGGTATCTATAATCATGCCTTCTTCCATTATGTTGCCTATGGAGCGGGCAATGCCTATTATCATAACCGCGCCCATCATCTTCCTTACGCCTTCGGTGAAATCCTTTGCGATATCGCTGAGTTTGGAGCCGGCAAGTAAACCAGCTACTATGCCAAGTACAAGGAAAGCTGCGGCGAGTTCACGCATACCCCATTTCCACTGTGAGCCGCCTACTACAACAAGTATCATGGTTGCAAAAAGCACTATTATTATTAGCGTTTTGCGCACGGTCATTTCCCCGAATGAATCGAGGGTTTTTCCTTCAAACACGTTTCTGCCCTTATCCAATTCGTACATTGGGCTAAGCTCGGGTTTTGCCTTGATCCTTTTAGCGTATCTCATTAGGAATATTATGTTTATAATCATGTAGACTACAAATATAAGGAAACGGTAATCAAGCCCGGAGTAAAGCTCAAGCCCTGCTATACCTTGGCTTAGTAGTGTAGTGCTTGGTTGGAACATACCTGAGCTGAAGCCTACGGCGCCGCCCAGTATAATAACCGCTGCGCCTACCATAGAGTCAAGCCCCAGAGAGAATGAAATGAGCACAGTAAGCGGGGCAAAGGCTATAAATGTATTTACGCCAATCGTTGTGCTTAGCGCACCGAAAAGCAACATAAGTATAGGTATAAACCATATACCCTTGTCCTTCATCTTGGCTACTGCCTTAGATACTGCGGATTGGAATGCACCGCTTTTTGTGACGATATGAAACGCCGCACCTGAAAACATTATCATCATCAGCAATGCGCCATTATCTATAAAACCGTCAACAACAAGTGCAGGTACCTGTAGGGGGGATATCGCATGGCTTTCGATCACCTTAAATGAGCCGGGTATTATTACGGTTTTGCCCGCCTCGTTTTTAACGCGTTCGAATTGTCCCGCAGGGACAATCCATGTGAGCAGCGCAACAAACAGTACCATGGACATTAAAAGTACCAAGGAATGCGGCGCTTTGAACTTACGTTTTTTCTTTGTAGCTTCCATTAATAAGACCTCCTTCGGTATTTTGGCGCAATTGCGCAATTATTATACCTAAGGATATCCAGTATTATAGATAAATACAAGTCATATATAATTATGGAAAGTATAATTTTTTCTTATGGAAGAATTTTTAACATGTCGCGCAGATTGCTTATCATGCTTATAAATTGCTCAGAATGCTGAGTTTTCTTTTGAAAGGCGATTACAAAATCCGCACTAGCGCTGTCGTAAGGAACATTATAGTAGGAAATTTTGCTAAGCACGCGGTTTTGGTTCATGTGTTTGCTGTAGCTTGCTCGGTTGAAGCCAACACCCAATCCATCGGCGACAAGCGTCATAATGGCTTCTATATTTCGCACTTCAAAAATACGCTTTGGAGTAAAATTGCTGTTTGCAAAAAGCGATTCGCAGGTATTTCTTAAGCTCTGGCTATGATGAGGTATGAAGAACATGTCATCTGCAAAGTATTTAAGCTCTATGCTCTTATATTGCTTGCCTAGAACTTCTTTAGCGTATTTACGGGCAGGGTGGTCTAAAGGCGTTGCAAGAAGCAGCTCTTCGGGGTATATGTCAAGGTAACTTAGTTCAGGCAGCCTCTCCGTAGCTGTAAATATAATTATGTCTACTTTTCTTTCATCAAGCATAGCCAAAAGCCCCTTGGCGTTAGATTCCTCAAAGTTTACTTCTATGCCGGGATAGTTCTCCCAAAAAAAGCGCAGTATGGGGGAGAGGAGTATGGGCGAGCGGCGTGTCTGTGTGCCTATCCTTATTCTGCCTAGTACTCCTTTAACTGTGAGCGCCAAATCCAAATTGAAATCATCTTGAAGGGCTATCATCTGCCTTGCGTTTTTTATATACTTTTCACCTATAAGCGTGGGTGTGCAGCGTTTTCCGCTGCGCACAAATAACGGCATACCTAGAGTATATTCTACATTGCGAAGATAGGCGCTTAATGCGGGTTGGGATATATACAGCCTTTCCGCAGCGCGGCTTATGCTGCCTGTTTCCGCAATAGTGCATATATATACCTGCTCCTTAAGAAACATAATATACCTCCGTATAATAAAGTTTTATGATAATAGCTAATATGTATTATAAGCATTTATATATGTTTCAGCAAGTGCAGGTAATTAATGCACAAAAAAGCCGCATATAGCGGCATAAATTATTAATTAAGATTATTAAGGAGTAGATAAAAGCATATGCCCACCCGTAAATTCAAGAGGGTAGCATTTTGCGGGTATGAAAGCTGTGTCGCCTGCGTTTAAGGGGAGGGAATCCTGCTGCCAGCACAACTCACCCTTTTCTATGCATGTTACCATGGCGAATGAGCGATTAAATGAGGGTAGAGGAGAGCGGTTGCAAGAAGTATAACGGTAAGTACTAAAGTATTCGCCGCTGAAAAGCTTTTCAAGCTTGCCGTTTTTAAGCGGAAGGGGCATAGGTGTAACAGCGTATTCTGCAAATGATAGGTCACTTACATCAAGCGCCTTTTCTATATGCAGCTCCCTTTTATTGCCTTTTGCGTCTACCCTATCCCAATCGTAAAAGCGGTAAGTTACATCGCTGCTCTGCTGTATTTCATATATGGTTATGCCTGCGCCTATTGCATGTACCGCGCCTGAGGGCATAAAGAAGGCATCGCCTTTTTTTACTTTTACATACCTTAAAAGCCCGGGTATTTTTGATGTATCCTGAGTAAATGCATTAAGAAGCATATCCTTTGTTACGCCGGAGCTCAGCCCATAAACTATTTCTGCGTTTTCAGCTGCATCAAGTATAATCCACGCTTCTGTTTTGCCAAGCTTATTCTCGTGCTTTTTAGCGTATGCATCATCAGGGTGCACCTGTACGCTAAGTCTATCCCTTGCACTTATTAGTTTAAGCAGCAGGGGAAAGGGCTTATCCGCATAATCCCCGACAAGCCTTTCGCCGTATCTTTCTATCAGTTTAGGCAGTGTTTCGAATAATACATTTGTGCTGCTGAGCTTATCAAGCGCGCTTACTTCAAGGCTTTCTCCGGTTTTATCGCTTGGAAGCTTGCGACCGAAAAGCCTTGCTAAGCTATCTCCACCCCAAGGGGTGGCTTTTCCGTACCTGTAAGCAGGGTACATTTTAAAGGGTCTTAAATACTTTATATCGCTCATAGCAAGGTTTTTGTGGCTATTACATTTACCCCCGTTGAGGCTACATCTTCTATGAGAGTGTCGCCTATATGTATGGGTGTGCTGAAATTTGAGCTGTTTATTTCGTCCATAACAGCCATAATCTTATCCTTAGGGATAGGCTCTTCCGTTTTTACGCTTATGGGCGTTTTGCTGCCCTTTACCGGGGCAACGGCTGTTACCATGCGCATGGGGGAAATACACTCCTGCTTTGCGTATGTTTCGCCGCGCTTGCATGTGTTGTTCTCTACCTTTATTACTTCGTTTTCGGACAGGGTAACAGTCATCCTACAGCCCATGGGGCAGGATATGCATATTATCTCTCTTTCCTGCATATTACTAATCTTCCTTTGCAAGTTTTACTATAGCGCGGGCGAATATCCTTGCGCTGTTAAACAGCTTGTCTAAGTCTACATATTCGTCCGCTCTGTGCGCTCTGTCAGGGTCTCCCGGGAAAGCTATGCCAAAGGCAACGCCCTCATCAAGCATTTTTGCGTATGTGCCGCCGCCTATGGCTAAGGTTTCTTTGGGCAGACCTGTAACCTCATTATAGGCTGCAAGCAGGCTTTGTACAAGCTCGCTCTCGGCAGGTACATAGTGGGGGGCTTTGTCGGTGGTTTGTATAATTTCAAATTCCGGCAGGTTTTGCTTTAGTATACGCAGCAGGTAGGCTCTGTCTGTAAGAACAGGGCAGCGCATGTCAAGGGTTGCGTATATGCTGCTATCATCAACGCGTATTATGCCTATGTTGTTTGTAAGCCTGCCCGAAAGCTTGTCTTCAACGGCTATGTTAAGCCCCTCGCCGTATGGGTCGGTAGCTACTGTATTTGCAAGTGTTTTAAGAGGACCTTTGGTGCCGAGTTCTTTTAATACTATAAGCAGGCGGCTTATTGCGTTTTCGGCGGCATGAGGGTATGCGGCGTGCCCTGCAACGCCCTTTACTGTTATACGAATGAGTTCATCATAAGGTTCAGCTTTAATATCCCAGCCGTATTTTTCGCTTATTTCTTTTACTTTGGGTATTATTTCATCTCCCGCCTTAACCAGAGCATAAGAAACACCGGGTATTACGTTAGTTCTATCGCCTGTTGACCAGCGGACAACCTGAAGCCCCTCTTTTGAGGGTTTGGCGCTTATCTGCACGCCTATCATACCCTTTTCTATGTTTATTACAGGGAAGCCGGCGTCCGGACTGAAGCCTGAGCGTGGCATGGTGAGCTTTTTCCTGTAATAATCCATGCACTGCATACCGCTTTCCTCATCGCAGCCGAATATTATACGCACCTTCCTTTTTAGCGGCACGCCTGCTTTTTTAACCGCAAGCATTGCGTATAGGGCTGCAACAGCGGGACCCTTATCGTCCATAGTGCCTCTGCCGTAAAGCTTATTGTCTGCTATTTCGCCGCCAAAGGGGGGGTAAGTCCAACCGTCGCCATCGGGCACTATATCAAGGTGAACCAGCATAGCAAGTGCGTCTTCATCTTTGCCTTCTCCCATTTCGGCGTGGCCGGCATAGCCGTCAACATCAAGAGTGTCAAAGCCCATTTCATCGCACAGGTTAAGCGCCTTATCCAGCATTACACGAAGCGCGCTTCCAAAGGGGGCGTTTTCTTGGGGCGCTGATTTTACGCTGTTTACGCTTATCCAGTCCTGAAGGGTGGATACCATATCGGGTTTTAGTTCAAGCAGAATATCTTCTATTTTTTTCATTTCTTTACTCCTTTTCAGTAAGTGCTATTTTAAGTCGCCCAAGACCCTCAAGCAGCTGCTTTTTGGGGCAGGCGAAGTTAATCCTTATATATCCCTTGCCGCCTTCTTCGCCAAATATGGTTCCGGGGTTTACGCATACGCCTTTTTCATAGCAGCGGAGCTTTAGTGCTTCGTTATCTGTTTCATATGCGCTTATGTTTACCCATGCAAGGTATGTAGATTCAATTGGGGTGAGTTCTGCAAGGGGCAGTTCGTTTTCTAAAAAATCTGCAAGTACTTTGCGGTTGCTATCAAGATAGTTAATAAGCCCGTCAAGCCAATCATCGCAGCTTGTAAATGCTGCTTTATTTGCAACAAGCCCAAATATATTTCCCGAAACAACGCCAAGCTTGTTTGCGGTATCTTTTATCTTTTCTAAGGTATCGGCATCTTTGCAAATTACGTATGCCTGCTTAAGCCCCGCAACATTAAAAGATTTGCTTGCGGAGTACATGCATATTGTATCTTTAGGCGCTTCAGCTATGTTAAGTATACTTACAAATTTATCCGGAGAGTACACAAAATCGCAGTGTATTTCATCTACGGCGAGTTTTACATTGTATTTTTTGCAAAGAATAGCCATTTGCCTAAGCTCATTTTCCGAAAACAGCCTAGATACGGGGTTGTGTGGGCTGCACACTATGAATAGCTTTATATCATCATTTTTGAAGCTATATTCAATTGCATCAAAATCTATATTGTAGCGGTGGTTTTCATCTTTTATTAAGGGGATATCAACCAGATTGCGTTTATTATCAAGTATTGCGCTATAAAAAGGACCGTATACTGGGCTTAATATAAGTACATTATCTCCCTCATCTGTGAGGTTAAGCACACAGGCTCTAAGCGCCGACACTATGGAAGGAAACATAAAAAGGTTGGCAGGTTCTATATTGATACCGTGCCTGCGCTTAAGGAAATCCACAAGCGCTTTTCCATCATCGGGTATGGTGTAGGCGTATATAGGGTGTTTTGCCCTTTCCATTACAGCTTCGCTAATCGCAGGTGCGCAGGGGAAATCCATATCTGCTATCCAAAGGGGTATACCGCCTTCTTTTATCACCTCGCGTAAGTCCCATTTAACGCTGTCCGTATTGCGCCTGTCTATAGCATTGTCAAAGTAAGTACAGTCAAATTTCATTTTTTGCCTCCTTGCATTTTATTATATGATATCCCGCTTTGCGGTTTATAGTATCCACGGTTTCAAATAAGTTTTTAAGATATTCCTTTGCTGATGGCGCACCCTGCCTTTTACGTATTACTATGTAGAATGCGCCTTCCGGCTTTAGGTGCTTAGCTGCGCCGCTGAACAAATCATAAACGATTTTTTTACCTGCTCTTATAGGGGGGTTTAGGAAAATATAGTCAAAACTGCCGTCTATATTTTCAAAGCCGTTGCTTTCTACTATATTGGCAAGTACTCTGTTTTTCTTGGCGTTTATATTAGCAAGCTCAACCGCTCTTTTGTTTACATCAGCCATTATAACATTTATTTTAGGATAAAGCTTTGCAAGTATTATGCCTACAGCACCCCAGCCGCAGCCAAGGTCAAGCACATTGCCGCAAAGCGGTTCATCTATTGAGTTTAGCAGAATTTGGGTGCCTTTATCAAGAGTTCCCTTTGAAAAAACGCCCGAGTCGGTTACAAATTTGAACATCTCTCCATTAAAGCAAATGTCTATAGCCACGGGAGAGCTTGCAGATGTAGGTGTAGAATCAAAATACTGTTCACTCATAATTTACGCTCCTGTATAGGGAAAGAAGCTCTGTATCGCTTAAATCTCTATATGTTCCGGGGGCAAGGCTGCTATCAAGCAGTACATCCCCAAATGCTATGCGCTTAAGTTTTAACACCTCATGCCCGCAAGCTAAAAACATGCGGCGCACTTGGCGGTATTTGCCCTCTGTTATTATAACTTCGCAAAGAGTATTGCCCTCATCTTTAGATATAATTTCAAGGCTCGCGGGCTTTGCAGTAAAATCGCTGAGTTTTATGCCTTTTTTGAATGCTGTTATTGTGCTATCCTGCACATCTCCGCTTACAAGCGCATGGTAGCATTTTTTTACCCCGTATTTTGGGGAGCATAGCCTATGGTTTAGCGTGCCGTC